>ONWA01000066.1 GCA_900321425.1 uncultured Prevotellaceae bacterium
TGCCAAACCAGTGAAAGCGGCAAATATAAAAATGTCGCGCGTGAAGTTGAGTGCCGGTTTTTTAAAGTCATGCGTCATCAGCAGACCGATTTCCTCTTCCGTCAGATATTCCCTCGGACGGATGTTCTTAGAAATGTGGAACTGACTAAAGGGATTCCATTTGATGAGTCCTCGGGCAAGGGCCCTGGTGACGACACCCTTGAGTAACTGACAGGCCAACCAAATGGTACCACCGTGCAGCCCTCGATCGATGCTGAGGTAAATGCTGAAGTCGTTGATGAACTGAGGCACGAGTTTCGACAATTCGATATCACCAACCTGCATCCAATCCTGGAGGAAGGCGGCCACATATTGCCGCCCCTGTTTCATGGCCCGAAGTGAACGCTCACTCCGGTCTTTGCCAACCCGATGCTGGAACCGTTCCAGATCCTGATCATAGGCATCAAGCAATGTGATGTTTTTATGCCTGCTCATCTTGACTGCAAAAATAGCAAAAAATCTTTATACTTCCAAATAATTCTCATGAAAAGTACATTGCTTATATATATTTGTTATTTGCACTTAAAAAAAACTGCCGATAACAAATGTTTATGAGGCAAAATTGGGCTAATAATCAAATAATCCTTACACGTACGACACCTGTCAAAATGCAAAGATTTTATGCCTCTCAGACTTAATACTTAAGTATGAACATTTAAACCTCATTAAAGTATGAATCGAATTCTTAAATCGCTGCAAAAGCCATTAGTAACTCTGTTCCATCGGTGCGACTGTGAAAGTACAAGGTTCCCAACAGGGATCCATTACCGACTTCGACGGTAAGTTCTCAATTCAGGCAGCCTCTAACGCTACCCTTGAGATCTCTTATGTTGGCTACGTTACTCAAAAGGTAAAAGTAGCTGGTCAAAGCGACCTGACTGTTGTGATGAAAGAAGATGCACAGATGCTGAACGACATCGTGGTCGTAGGTTATGGTACCATGAAAAAGAGCGACATTTCTGGTTCTGTTGCAACTATCAACAAGGAGCAGATGGAGCGCAAAGTTCCTGTGAACGTCGCCCAGGCTCTGCAGGGTGCTGCCGCTGGTGTGATGGTAACTAGCCAGGACGGTGCACCTGGTACAGCTTCTGCCATCCGCATCCGTGGTATCGGTACCATCAACGGTGATGCTAACCCTCTGTATGTGGTTGACGGTGTACAGGTCGGTACTAACGCTGACTTCGTGAACCCAGCCGACATCGAGAGCATCGAGGTGTTGAAGGATGCCTCTGCCACCGCCATCAATATCACCGCAGACATCGGTATCCAGACCCTGCCGTGGAAGATCAAGACTCTTACTGGTGATGCTTATGCCCGCTCTATCCGCGAGTCAAAGGCTAACGACGGTGCTACGCTGAGCAACCAGATCTGGAACGAGGCCTATGACGGCAAACGCAACCTGATTGACTGGCAGGACCAGATGTACCGCACAGGCCTGAAGCAGCAGTATGGTATTTCTGCCAGCGGTGGTAACGAGAAGACACAGTATAACTTCTCTATCGGTTACCTCGATAACAAGGGTATCATCGTCAACACCAAGTACAACCGTCTGACTGCACGCGCAGGCGTTAAGTCAAAGGTGAATGACTACATCGAGTTCGGTGGTGACATCAACTATTCTTATTCTACTATGCAGGGTAACAACATCGGCCTTGGTAACAACCAGAACCTGTCTTCACAGCGTGATATCGCACAGATGGCTCCGTCGCTCGACTACATTGATGAAACGACAGGCGAGCATATCAAGGTAAATGTGGTGAATCCTGACGGCACCTATGGTGCAAGTAAGGCTCCGACACCTGACGGTTGGGAAGGTATGACCGCCGGTGCACAGAACCCATACGCTACTCAGATGGAGATCGGCCGTGAGACCCGTAACTCACGCGTATCTATCAACCCCTACATCGACATCACATTCCTCAACCTGAAGGAGCATAAGCTGAACCTTCACTCTATCGCTTCCTGGACTCAGACCAACTCTGATAACGACGAGTTCTCAGGAATGTACAAGCGTTACAACATGATTGGTGGTAAGATGACACAGGTTAACTACGAAGGTCGTGACAAGGAATATTACAGCTTCGGTCTTGGTCAGAGCAAGGGTATCTCTAAGAGCATCGAGACCTACCTGACCTACAATTGGAATACTGATTTCCACAACTTGACCTTCATGATTGGTAATACAGTCAGCGATTACGAGGGTTCTTGGGTAAGTGCCAGTGCGCACTCCTTCCCATTTGCAACCAACCGTTTGATTTCTCTGACCGAAGATAAGGAATCTATTAATGGTAACGGTGGTTTCAATGCCAAGGTTCGTACTATTTCATACTACGGACGTCTGGTTTACAGCCTCTTCGACCGTTATATCCTGACTGGTACCTTACGTCGTGACGGTTCTTCTAACTTTGGTTCAAAAAACCGTTGGGGTACCTTCCCGTCAGTAGCCGGTGCATGGCGTATCTCCGAGGAGAAGTTCATGAAGGATGTTAAATGGATCAATAACCTGAAGCTCCGTGTGGGTTGGGGTCAGACAGGTAATGCCGGTAATATTGCGGGACGTGCAGACTATGCTCTTGCTACAGCTGAAACTACTTACCAGTTCTATAAGGAAGGTGCTGGTGGTGGTACCACAGGTAGTTTCAATCGCTATATAGGTGCTTATGCTCCTCTGGTTGATAACAATCTGAAGTGGGAGACCAACGAGCAG
>ONWA01000007.1 GCA_900321425.1 uncultured Prevotellaceae bacterium
CAAGCAGTTCATGAACACCAACACCTTGAAGGGCCAGAAATATCTGTATGAGTTCAACTCGAACATCTTCGTTGATGTTTCTAACAAGAAGATCTACGGCAACATGACCAACAACGCCAAGCAGTTGACTACCGATGGCAAGAATACTTACTTCTTCGATGGTGCATCATTCGCTGAAACCAACTACAATGGTGACGAGGGTCTGCAGACCGATCCATCATTCGCTGACGCAACTACTGGCGACTTCACCATCGGTGAAAGCACTAAGCAGGCTCGCGAGAAGACTGGTGACCCACGTTGGCTGACAGAGTTCGTTGCTCCTACAGATGTAGACAAGACCGCCCTCGCTGCAACCATCACAGAGGCTGAGGCACTGAGTGCTCCTGTAGAAAGTGATCCTGACGCTACGAAGACCGCTTGGGCTGCTGTTACTGATGCCCTCACAAAGGCACAGGCTGTTAATGCTGATGCAAACGTATTCCAGGATGAGGTAGACGCTGCTAACACTGCACTCGCAAATGCTATCGCAGCTTACAATACTGCTACTGGTATCACGGACATCAACATCGACAACAACACTGTTGCTGGTGAGAAGGATGTTTACTACAACCTCCAAGGTGTTCGAGTAGCTAACCCAGGTAAGGGCATTTACATCAAGAACGGTAAGAAGGTACTTGTTAAGTAAGAAATAAGCGAGAGCTCATTCATGCTTTATCGAGCATGAACGAGCTCGAGCTTTTAAGCTTAAGGCATTTGTAAAGTAAGTATTACACACCACCGATGTAGACTCATTTTCAAGTCGTGAGATTCAGCGAGTCTATATTCTTTTTAAAATTATAGTTAATAAGTAATGTAAATGGTAATCCCTTGTTCGTGAGAATAGGGGATTTTTTATACGCACTGATAGTGCTCGTCATGAAAATGAAGAGATGGCTGAATTTGTTGATAAGGAGGAGAGGCGGTTAGTCTATAGAGGTTTCGCTGTTCTTACTCATGAGGTCAACCAAAGCGCGTAAGACAGGTTTGGAGATGTGTAGGACAATGCTCTTTCCTTGTTCGTCGGTAAGATAAACACTGCTTCTCACAAAGTTGACATGATAGATACGTGAGATATTGACAATGTATTTCCGTCCTAAGCGAATGATATGGGAAAAGTTTCCTGACAGTCGACTGATCATGAGTTCTATCTTGGACAATCCGTGAGGCACAAGGAAATGATGACCTGTTATTAGGTAAATATGGGTGTAGTGGTCGTCTGCTTGCATATAAAGTACCTGCTCCAGATTGATGACGAAGAACTCGTCTCGACCGTTTAAACTGATAGTACTCATATCCTCCGTTATTTCAGTCGCCTATGACACCCCAAATCAGCAGATTTAGCTATTCTTAATATCAGAAAGGCGTAGGTGTCTGTTCTTTTGTCTATCCTGGAACCAAAGGCTCTCGCATTGCCTACATCACACAGGATAAACAATGATACGCTCCTACGCCTGTGCGTATAATTGACATGTTTTAATCCTGATATGAGGATGAAACATGGGTATGCACACAACGTAGACGTTCTGTTGTTATCTGCTTGCTGTGATGTTAGGAATTTGCGAGATTCTTGGCTCACAACGGCAGACGTCAGAAAACGTCTTTCATATATCTAAAATATGGCCTTCCATGATGGAAAGGTTTATTGTTTTTACAAAGGTAAGACTTTTCCTTTAATCCTACAACTATTTCTAGAATTATTTTGCTTTATTATGCAAAAGTGTTCGTGCAAAAAGCCGCCCAAGGATTTGTACCTTGAGCGGCTTATCGTAGATGGTATCGGATTGATCAGAGATTTGCGAGTTCAATGACCTTATCGACAGCGGCGGAGAGTCCGTCGACATTCTTTCCGCCTGCCTGTGCGAAGTGGGGCTGTCCACCACCACCGCCCTGGATCAGTTTGGCTGCTTCGCGAACCATCTGACCGGCATTCAGGTGATGATCGGCTATCATATCGTCGCTCAGCATGATGGAGAGCTGTGGCTTGTTGTTGTCGTGAGAGCCGATGACGCAGAGCAAGGAGCCCTCGACCGACGCACGAATCTTGAAGGCAAGGTCCTTCGCAGCTGCTGGCGACATGGGGATGACCGCTTGAACGATCTTCACACCGTTGACCTCGCGGGCTTTCTCGACGAGCTGCTTGGCATAGCGCTCTACGGCCTGTGCCTGGAAACCCTCAATCTCCTTCTTCATCGCATCGTGCTCCTCGATATACTTACGGATGACACCCTGCAGGTCCTTGGCATTGTTGAAGAATGCCTTGACCGCCTTCAGCGTATCCTCGATGTTGTAGAGCAGCTCTTCGCACTCCTTACCTGTGCGGGCCTCGATGCGGCGGATACCTGCTGCCACACTGCTCTCAGAGATGATCTTGAAGAAACCGATGCGACCTGTTGACGAGGCGTGGATACCACCGCAGAACTCGCACGAAGGACCGAAGCGGACCACGCGAACCTTGTCGCCATACTTCTCGCCAAAGAGGGCGATGGCACCCAACTGCTTCGCCTCCTCAAAAGGCATATCGCGATGCTCGTCGATATGGATATCCTGACGGATCATATCGTTGACCATCCGCTCTACCTCGCGCAACTGCTCGTCGCTCACTTTCTCGAAGTGGGAGAAGTCGAAGCGAAGGGTGTCAGGGCTGACAAACGAACCCTTCTGTTCTACGTGGTCGCCCAGGATCTGTTTCAGGGCATAGTCGAGCAAGTGGGTAGCCGTATGGTTGGCGGCAGAGGCATCGCGCTTGTCGGTATCGACGCACGCCATAAACTCCGCCGTAGGATCCTTGGGCAGCTGTTTGACGATATGCACGCTCTGGTTGTTCTCACGTTTGGTGTCGATGATCTCGATGGTCTCCGCCTCATTGCAAAGTACACCGCAGTCGCCTACCTGTCCACCCATCTCACCATAGAATGGAGTATTGTCGAGGACGAGCTCATAGAACTCGTTCTTCTTCTGGGTAACCTTGCGGTAGCGCAGGATATGACAGTTGTATTCAGTGAAGTCGTAGCCCACGAACTGCTGCACTCTAGAATCGCTAGAATCTCTAGAATCGCTTGCGACCTCTACCCAGTCGCTGTTCTCCACAGCGGCGGCATTGCGGGCACGGTCTTTCTGCTTCTGCATCTCCGTTTGGAATTGCTCCTCGTTGACGGTAAAACCGTTCTCACGACAGATGAGTTCCGTGAGGTCGAGAGGGAAACCGTAAGTGTCGAACAGGCGGAAGGCCTGTACACCGTCGAGCTCCGTCTTACCTGCAGCCTTCAACTGCTCCATGGCATCATTCAACATACCGATACCTTTATCGAGCGTGCGAAGGAACGACTCTTCCTCCTCCTTGATCACCTTGCCGATGAGCTGCTGCTGTGCCTTCAACTCAGGGAAGGCGTCACCCATCTCGTGGACGAGGGTGGGGAGCAGACGATAGAGGAAGCCCTCCTTCTGTCCAAGGAAGGTGTAGGCATAGCGGACGGCACGACGCAGGATACGACGGATGACATAGCCTGCCTTCGCATTCGACGGCAGCTGACCGTCGGCAATCGAGAAGGCGACGGCACGCAGGTGGTCGGCACATACGCGCATGGTCACATTGATATCGTCCTGCTGCTTCGTGATAGGGTTCTCGGTCTCTTCCTCAAAGGTGGTATATTTCAGTCCTGTGATGTCCTGCTCGGCCTTGATGATAGGCTGGAACACGTCGGTATCGTAGTTGGAGTGCTTACCCTGCATCATACGCACGAGGCGCTCGAAGCCCATACCCGTGTCGATGACGTTCATCGACAGCGGCTCCAGCGAGCCGTCGGCCTTGCGGTTGAACTGCATGAAGACGATATTCCAGATCTCGATGACCTGTGGGTCGTCTTGGTTGACGAGCTCACGACCGCTCTTGCCAGAGGCTGCTCGCTGTTCAGGGGTACGACTGTCGACGTGGATCTCTGAACAGGGACCGCAGGGACCTGTGTCGCCCATCTCCCAGAAGTTATCGTGCTTGTTGCCGTTGATGATATGATCCTCGGGCACATGCTTTGCCCAGTATTTCGCAGCCTCGTTGTCGCGAGGGATATTCTCCTCGGGCGAACCCTCGAACACCGTCACGTAGAGGTCGGCAGGATTCAACTTCAGGACGTCGACCAAGTATTCCCATGCCATATCAATGGCACCCTCCTTAAAATAGTCGCCAAACGACCAGTTGCCCAGCATCTCGAACATCGTGTGGTGGTAGGTGTCGTGGCCCACCTCTTCCAGATCGTTGTGCTTACCTGACACACGCAGACATTTCTGGGTGTCGGCACGACGGCGAGGCTCTGGGTCACGGGTGCCGAGGATAATGTCTTTCCACTGGTTCATGCCCGCGTTGGTGAACATCAGCGTGGGGTCGTCTTTGATGACCATCGGCGCTGAAGGCACGATGGTGTGTTGTTTAGACTCAAAGAATTTTTTGAATGAGTCACGAATCTCATTAGCTGTCATCATATCTAAATAATCCTAATTATTTTTTATTTTGGCTGCAAAGTTACGAATTATTTCGTAATTATTTTATATCTTTGCGGCAAATATCTTGTTTTATGGCACTGAATCTGAATAAAAATCTGAAGTTGTACTACTCCATCAGTGAAGTAGCAAAGATGTTTGGGCTCAATGAGAGCACCCTCCGTTATTGGGAACAGGAGTTTCCGTTTCTGAAGCCTAAGACTCAGTCGGGCAGTAAGGTGCGTCAGTATCAGGAGAAGGATATTGAGCAGATCAAACTGATCCATAACCTGGTAAAGGTTCGTGGTTTTAAGATTGCTGCGGCTAAGAAAATCATCTTCCAGAATCGTGACGGTGCCGACAAGCGGGCTGAGGTGCTCACTCGTCTGATTGATGTGCGTGCAGAGTTGCAGGCACTGCGTAAGCAGTTGGATGCGCTCCAGTAGATGTTGCCTGTAAGATGAAAAAAAGGATTGAGTATTCGCTCAATCCTTTTTTATATTTGATTAATTGTATTTCAAGATCTGTCCTGGCATCAGTCGGATATTCTTGCCGATGTGGTTCAGTTTGCAGATGGCATCGATGGTCGTACCACGCTTACGAGCAATAGCCGACAGCGTCTCACCCCTCTTTACCTTGTGGAAACGTACACCGTTGCTGTAGTTGCGGCTGGTGACAGGAGAAGCAGCAAAGTCGACTGTCTCACCATCTTCGCCACGGATATTCTCTGGTGTATAGCTGACGCCTCCTGCGCCACGCAGACGGGTGGCCTGTGCCGACTCTTTTTGATAAGTATTGCGATGGAACACATAATAGTCGTCGACGACATCCTGATTACGGAAGTCGAACATCAGTGCTGGGTTCAGAGCCACACCACAGAGACGGGTTTCGAAGTGCAGGTGCGAGCCAGTGCTTCTTCCTGTGTTTCCTCCCAGTCCGATAGGATCGCCTGCGTGTACCTCGTCATTCTCAAGTACCAGTTGCTTGCTTAAGTGACCATAATAGGTCTCCAGACCGTTGGGGTGACGGATGACAACATACTTTCCGTAGCCTCTGGGCTCGTACTTCACGATTCGTACTTTTCCACTGAAAGCTGCGCGGATGGTGTCACCTATATATACTTTAATATCCAAACCCTTGTGCTGGCGTCCCCAACGATATCCGAAGTTAGAGGTGATTACACGGCTCTTGGTAGGCATGCAGAAATCACGAAGGTCGATAGTGGCCTCGTCGGGCATGGGAGTGCTTCTATAATGCGTATGCTCAGTGTCCCACTCATCGTACAGGTCGGATGCCGGTGATTCCAATGTCTCAAATTGAATGAGCCTCTGGAGCATTACAGAATCCACGGTTTTCATCTTACGGTCGATAGGGGCTTGGTTAGCCAACAGATCCTGTCCTGACACAGGCAGGGCTGCTAACGCCAAGAAAGAACATACCAATATGTGTTTGAAATCTGTTATAATCATTGTGTAAAAAATCAGTCGGTTTTACAAAGAACGATGCAAAAGTATGAAATATTTTTTGAATACTCAAATTCTTAACACTCTTTGTATGTATTTTAACATTTTACATAACTGCCCGAAAATACGCTTTTTATCACGAAATAGCTGCCCAGTTGATGTTTGTTTTTCGGAGTTCTTTCAGTCGGCTCCAAAGGATGGAATATGCATTCTTTATGCAATCCGGATCGTCGTCGATGATCTTCTGCGCTTCGTCTCTCGCCAACTGGATGATTTGTCCGTCGCGAGCAATATCGGCAATCTTCAAATCGAAGGCCATTCCACTTTGTTGCGTACCTTCCAGATCGCCTGGGCCCCTTAGTTTCAGGTCGGCTTCAGCGATTTTAAACCCATCATTGGTGTCGCACATGATGTCGATTCTTTTGCGGGTATCCTCACCCAGTTTGGGACAGGTCACAAGGATGCAATAACTCTGGTCGGCACCGCGTCCCACACGCCCTCTCAATTGGTGTAACTGAGAGAGCCCAAAGCGCTGCGCATCAAAGATGACCATCACCGAGGCATTAGGTACGTTGACCCCCACTTCGATGACGGTGGTAGCTACCAAAATCTGTGTTTCGTTATTAACAAACCTTAACATCTCCATTTCCTTATCCTTGGGTTTCATTTTTCCATGAACCTTACTCAGGCGGAACTCGGGGAAGGCTTGGGTGAGGACCTCAAATCCGTTTTCGAGGTTTTTCAGATCACTTTTCTCACTTTCCTCAATCAGGGGGAAGACGATATACACCTGTCGTCCCTCGCGTATCTGTTGACGGATACCGTCGTAGATGGTGGTCATATTACTGTCGAGCAGGTGACGGGTGGCTACGGGTTTCCTGCCTGGTGGCAGTTCGTCGATGATGCTCACGTCGAGGTCGCCGTAGAGCGTCATGGCGAGGGTACGTGGAATCGGTGTGGCCGTCATCACCAGCACATGAGGGGGATTGGTGTTCTTGCTCCATAGCTTAGCGCGTTGGGCTACTCCAAAACGGTGTTGCTCATCGACGACAACCATTCCCAGCTGTGCAAACTGTACGGTGTCCTCGATGATGGCGTGGGTGCCTACAAGAATCTGGACGCTACCGTCGAGCAGCCCTTTGAGCACCTCCTCGCGTCGTTTGCCCTTGACGATACCCGTCAGCAGTTCCACTCGGATATTCATTCCCTGCAGAAAGTCGGTAATGGTCTTCAGGTGCTGTTCGGCGAGAATCTCCGTAGGTGCCATGATACATGCCTGATAACCGTTGTCGAGGGCGATGAGCATCGACATCAGTGCCACCAGTGTTTTTCCGCTGCCCACATCGCCTTGCAGCAGACGGTTCATCTGTCGACCAGAGCCCATATCCTTGCGGATCTCCCTGATGACGCGCTTCTGGGCTTCTGTGAGCGCAAAGGGTAGGTTGTTGTGGAAGAACCCGTTGAAGAGGTCGCCCACACGACTGAAGACATACCCCCGATATTTGCGACGATGATCGCTCGCATACCTTAATATATTCAGTTGGATATAGAAAAGCTCCTCGAACTTCAGTCGCAGACGAGCACGTTCGAGGTCTTTCGCATTCTGTGGATAGTGGATATTCCTGAAAGCCGTATTGCGGTCCATCAGATGTAGGGGAGCGGTGATGAAGTCGGGGAGTGTCTCTGGCAAAGTGTCGTTGAGTTTTTCCACCAGACTCTTGGTGAGCTTCTCCAGCGCATGCGAGTTCAACCCCTTCTTCTTCATCTTCTCCGTGGTGGAGTAGTAGGGCTGGAGTCCCATCTCCGTGAGTTGCAGCTCCGATGCCTTGTCAATATC
The DNA here is from genome assembly GCA_900321425.1 of uncultured Prevotellaceae bacterium. GTDB lineage: Bacteria > Bacteroidota > Bacteroidia > Bacteroidales > Bacteroidaceae > Prevotella. The sequence goes on from ONWA01000007.1 coordinate 7,810, forward strand.
GGGATGTACCACGTTGATGCGGTTATTGAACACCGTAGGTCTGCCGAAGACCACATATTCCGTACCGATCCTATAAGTTTGTTTGGCGTATTTCCCCCCATTGAACCAAGTGAGGTCCATGATACCTGTGCCATCGGAGAAATGGGCAACCACCCGTTCCTTGCGTGGGCCCATGGCATAGGTCTCGAAACTGAGGATATGTCCAACTACCTGGATGAACGGCATATCGCCCGTCAGCTCGTGGATGGTGTATACCTTCGAGCGGTCGACATACTTATAGGGATAGTACTGCAACAGGTCGCCATAGGTGCTGATGCCCAGCTCGTCGCTGAGCACCTTCTTCCGACTAGGGCCTACACCGGAAAGGTATTGGATATCTTGGTCGAGGATACTCATGCTGTTGTCGAAGGACGTATCAGTGCTTCTGCTATCTGTAGGTCGAAGGGGGTGGTGATCTTGATATTCTCACGGTTGCCCTCCACCAGGGTGATGGCTTGTCCATAGCTCTCCACCACTGACGCATCATCGGTGAAGGTGTCACGATATGGTTGACGGTTGGCTGCCTTCAACAGTTGAATGTCGAACACCTGGGGCGTCTGTACCAGTCGGTAGTCGCTACGGTCGACGGAGACGGATGTCGCTGTGACTGGCTCTCCTTTGGATGACAGCTCATCATGAAGCAGTCGTCTGACTGACTCCACGACGGGGATGACAGGGATAACGGCCTTGGCCGTTCTGACAGTCTCGTAGCAGCGGTGAATCACTTCGATGGCAGGGAAAGGACGTACCCCGTCATGTACTCCCACGACCCCATCGGCATCGTCGGGGATGAGTGCCAGTCCGTTCTGTACAGAATGGAAGCGCGTCTCACCACCATTCGTCAGTTGGTAGTCTACGTCAAACTCGTACTGTCGACAGAGCTGATGCCAATAGTCTTGCTGTGCCTGTGGGAGGACGAGGATGATACGCAGTGACGACGAGTAGGCACGAAAGCGCTCGATGGTCCGCATCAGTACGGGTCGGCCTCCGATGGGCAGAAACTGCTTGGGGATATCTGCTCCCATGCGGAGTCCTTTGCCTCCAGCCACGATGATCACATATTCGCTCATGCCATCAAGTGCTTATAGCGCATGCCCTCAGCAATCTGGTCGGCTGTCTCCTGATCGGTCAACTGTGCCAGCAGCTCGTAGGCATAGGGGAAGGCAGCGGCAGGTCCTTCGGCAGTGGTGATCTGACCGTCGACCGTCACGAGGTCGCCTGTATACTCTGCATTGGTGAACATCTGTTCAAAGCCAGGATAGCAGGTCGCTTCCTTGCCGTCGAGCACACCCAACTGCGCCAGTACGACGGCAGGGGCGGCACAGATAGCAGCCACCTTCTTGCCAGCGCGATACTGCGCCAGTACGGCAGCACATACTCCCTCGTGAGCGAATAAGTTACTTGCACCAGGCATACCACCTGGAAGCATCAGCAGGTCGGCATCCGCAAAATCGCAGTCGCCGAACATCGCATCCGCACCAATGCCCACGCCGTGAGCCGACTCTACGACAGGCAGATCGGTAGTGCTGACGGTGACAACTTCAACGCCTCCGCGACGCAGTACGTCAACGGGAATCAATGCCTCGACATCTTCGAAACCATTGGCTAAAAAAACATACACTTTTGCCATCTTTGATTGTATTTTTAGGTTTGAAACTTCTGTTTACCACTGCAAATATAAGCATTATTTATGAAATATCATCTATTTTTGAAGGATTATCGGAGATAATTTATAACTTTGCACGAAAATAGCTACGTATGATGTCAACACGTAAACTCAGATTTGCCCTTTTCGGCAATACTCATCAAGCGAAGAAATCGGCTGCTGTCAAGGAGGTGCTCTCCTGTCTCTCCAGTCATCAGGCTACTATATATATAGATAAGGAGTACGACAGCTTTCTGAAAGACACCCTGCATATGGAGGTTAGCGCTGATGGTATCTTCGAGGATTCCGATTTCGATGCCGACTTCGTCATCTCGATGGGTGGCGATGGTACGTTCCTCAGGGCGGCGAGCAAGGTGCGCGATAAGAATATCCCTATCGTGGGTATCAATATGGGGCGACTGGGGTTCCTCGCCGATGTCAACGACCAGGAGGTGACGGCCTGTATCGAAGCCCTCTACAACAAGAACTATCGGATAGAGGATCGTGCCCTGATACGGGTGGAGACCTCTGACGAAGCGTTGGAGGGCTATCCCTGTGCCCTGAATGATATCGCTATCCTCAAGCGCGATAATGCTTCGATGATCACTATTCATGCCAGTATCAATGGTGAGTTCCTGACGACCTATATGGCTGATGGGTTGATTGTCAGCACCCCTACGGGTTCTACCGCCTATTCGTTGTCGAATGGTGGACCAATCATCATTCCAGGCACCCATATGTTCTCGATGACGGCAGTAGCTCCCCATAGTCTGAACACCCGTCCGATTGTCTTACCTGACGACTCAGAGATCACCCTGACGGTAGAGAGCCGTAGTCATCAGTTCCTCGTAGCTGTCGACGGTCGTTCAGAAAAACTCAAGGAACATACGAGTCTTACATTGCGTAAGGCTCCTTATCGTATCAAGGTGATTAAGAGTAATGACCACCATTATTTCACGACCCTTCGCGAGAAGATGATGTGGGGGTTGGATGCACGATGAAACTGAGAGATATCCTGCAAGTGCCTGAGAGCCAGTATACAGCCCGTCAGATTCTCCGTTGGCTGTGGGGAGCGTGGAAGGGAAACCGTTTCCAGGCCATTCTCAATATGCTGATTGGTATTGCAGGGGTTGTCATCAGTCTGTCGTCGGTATGGGCTATCCAGCATGCTACCGATATCGCTGCCGGCACTTACAAAGGTTCGCTCTATGGCGCTGTTGGTGTGATGGCAGCCCTCATCCTGATGGGTTTTGGTGTGCATATTGCCCGTGTGTGGGTGAAGAATATCTTAGGTGTACGAGCCCGTAATAGGATGCAGCTTCTGATGCTTGACCGACTGTTGCGGTCAGAGTGGCGTTCGAAGTCGCGCTTCCATAGTGGCGATGTTATCAATCGTCTGGAGCAGGATGTGAACACGGTGGTGGATTTCCTGACGGAGACCTTACCTAACACCGTCTCTGTGCTGGCGATGTTCGCAGGCGCTTTCTGCTATCTCTTCCAGATGGACGTCTATCTCGCCTGCATTACCGTTGCCATCCTTCCCGTGTTTATGTTGCTGAGCCGTATCTATGTGGGACATATGCGGAAGTACACGCGACAGGTACGCACCAGCGACAGTAGGATACAGGGTATCTTGCAAGAGACCGTTCAGTATCGGATGCTCATCAAGACGCTAGAGGCCAGTGGACAGATGTTGGAACGGCTCGACGATAACCAGACGGAGCTACGCAGTCGTGTGCGCCGTCGTACCGTCTTCTCCGTGTTCTCCAACCTCGTCCTCCAGTTCGGCTTTGCCTTAGGTTATATTATCGCCTTTCTGTGGAGTGCCCTCCGTTTGTATCACCATACCATCACCTTTGGTCAGATGACGGCCTTCCTCCAACTGGTGTTCCGTATTCAGAATCCTGCGCGCGACTTGACGAAACTGGCACCTGCCTTCGTCTCTGTCTTTACGGCTGCCGAGCGACTGATGGAACTCGAGGATGTGCCTGAGGAACAGCAGGGAGAGCCGTTGGAGATGCAAGGTCCCTGTGGTGTGCGCCTGAATGATGTCAGCTATGCTTATGAGGGCGATGAGAAGGTCATCGACCACCTCACCTTCGACTTCCAGCCAGGTACCAGTACAGCGATCTTAGGTGAGACGGGCGCAGGCAAGACCACCCTCATCCGTCTGATCCTCGCCTTGCTCCATCCGCAGGAGGGACGAGTAGAAATCTACGACCGTCAGTCGTCAATGGAGGTATCGCCCCTGCACCGTTGCAACTTCGTCTATGTGCCTCAAGGCAATACCCTGTTGAGTGGTACTATCCGTGAGAACCTGCTATTAGGTAATCCTGAAGCCACCGACCAGATGATGATTGAGGCGCTGCATCGCTCATGTGCTGACTTCGTGCTCGACCTCCCCGATGGACTCGATACTGTATGCAGCGAACGGGGTGGAGGATTGTCCGAAGGACAGGCACAGCGCATCACCATCGCCCGTGCCCTGTTGCGCGATAAACAAATCATGCTCTTCGACGAGGCCACCAGCTCCCTCGACCCTGAGACGGAGCGACAGCTGTTGCAGAATATCCTCGCTACGCATGATAAGACCATCCTTTTCATTACCCACCGTATGGCGGTCGTCGACTTCTGCGACCACACCTTGCGAGTAAGGTGAGTGGTCTTCAATCCTTCAATTCTTCAATTCTTCAATTTTTCAATTCTCTCGCAACTAATCCGTCACAGATAACGTCTAAGTATCAACCATAGTACAAATATGATACATCTTGAAAATGTCAATAAGACCTACCAGGGAGCGCAACCCCTTCATGTGTTGAAGGGTATCAACCTCGATATCGCCCGTGGAGAGTTTGTCTCCATCATGGGCGCCTCAGGATCGGGCAAGTCTACACTGCTGAACATCTTGGGCATCCTCGACAACTACGACTCCGGTGAATACCTGTTGAATGGTGTTCGCATATGGAACCTCTCTGAGACGAAGGCTGCTGAGTATCGTAACCGTATGATCGGATTCATCTTCCAGTCGTTCAACCTCATCTCCTTCAAGACCGCAGTTGAGAACGTGGAGCTACCTCTGTTCTATCAGGGTGTTTCGCGAAAAAAACGACACGCTCTTGCTCTGGAATATCTGGAACGTCTAGGTCTTCTGGATTGGGCAGGTCATTTCCCCAACGAGATGTCGGGTGGTCAGCGACAGCGTGTGGCGATAGCCCGTGCGCTGATTACAAAACCCCAGATTATTCTGGCAGATGAGCCCACAGGAGCCCTCGACTCCAAGACATCGGTCGAGGTGATGCAACTGCTGAAACAACTGAATGCCGAACAGGGCATCACCCAGATTATCGTTACCCACGACCCAGGTGTGGCCGAACAGACCAACCGTATTATTCGTATCAAGGATGGAATTATTGAGTGAGATATGGCGTTCTGCCCAACGTAATAAACTGCGGACGGCACTTACTGGCTTTGCTGTAGCCTGGGGCATCTTCATGCTCGTGGTACTATTGGGAGCCGGCAACGGACTCATCAATGCCCAGTTGAAGCAGAACAGCCGTTTCCTGACCAACTCCATCGTGGTCTTCGGCGGTGAGACATCCAAACCCTATCAGGGACTGAAAGAGGGGCGGCGCATCTCTCTGGAGGAACGCGATATTTCTACCACACAGCATGATTTTAAGGAACATATCGACGAGGTGGGTGCGATGTACGAGACCGTCACCAATATCAGCAGGGGCGACCTCTACCTGAACACCACGGTGGCTGGTGTATATCCCAACCACCCAAAGATTGATAAGGTGGAACTGCTGCGCGGCCGGTTCATCAACCAGCACGACATCAATGAGAAACGGAAAGTGCTCGTGCTAAGTAACAAGCAGGAACAGGAGCTCATCGGTAAGGACGCTTCATTGGTAGGACAGTATGTCGATGTGGGCAACTTCGCCTTTCAGGTGGTGGGTATCTATAAGGACAACGAGAATGGTCGCGCCAGTGCCTACTCTTCCTATTCGGCCATCAAGTCGATCTACGGTGCGAAGGATCCGGATGCCGGACGTATCGAGTTCACCTTCCATGGACTGACCACTGAGGCATCCAACGATGCCTTTGAGAAAGACTACCGCAAACGACTCAATACCGACCACCGTGCTCATCCTGAAGATGAGAGTGCCGTATGGCTCTGGAACCGTTTCCGACAGAGTCTGCAGATGGCGATGGGCATCGGCATCATCCGTACTGCTCTATGGGTCGTAGGACTCTTCACCCTGTTGAGTGGTATCGTGGGCGTCTCTAATATCATGCTCATCACCGTCAAGGAACGTACCCATGAGTTTGGTATCCGCAAGGCGATAGGTGCCAAACCTTGGAATGTCCTCAAACTGATTATTGTGGAGAGCGTCATTATCACCACATTCTTTGGATATATAGGTATGGTGCTGGGTGTGGCAGCCAATGAGTATATGGATGCCACCTTGGGGCATAACGAGATAGATACCGGACTGTTTAAGACTACGATGTTTGTCGACCCCACCGTAGGTCTCGACGTCTGTTTCGAGGCTACGATGGTGATGATTATTGCAGGCACCATCGCAGGACTCATCCCTGCGTTCAAGGCGGCGCGCATCCGTCCGATAGAAGCACTAAGAGCAGAGTGATGGAGAATTGAAGGATTGAAGAATTGAAGGCTACGACGATGAAGATAGATATCGATTCATATAGAGAGATTCTGGATACGCTGACACGCAATAAGTCGCGCTCCTTCCTCACAGGCTTCGGTGTGTTCTGGGGCGTGTTCATGCTCATCGCCTTGATGGGCGGTGGACAGGGACTCAAGGAACTGCTCAACCAGAACTTTGCCGGCTTTGCCACCAACTCCGCGATGGTGTGGGCACAGCCTACCACCAAAGCTTATAAGGGCTTCCGTAAGGGTCGTTCGTGGGATATGGACTATACCGATGTGGAGCGTCTGCGCCGTCAGGTGCCTGAGCTCGATGTGGTCACTCCCGTTTTGTTCAGCAATGGCGGCACCGCCTATTATGGCGATAAGAAAGCACAGATTGGCGTCAACGGTACCGCTCCCGAATTCCAGTTCGTTAACAGTCCGCAGCTGTACTACGGTCGTTATATCAACGAAGCCGACATGAAGGATCATCGTAAGGTGTGCGTCATCGGCAAGAAGACCTACAAACAACTGTTCCCTGGGGGTGGCGACCCCTGCGGACAGTCGATACGCATTGACTCCACCTATTATCAGATTGTGGGGGTCGACTATAATGTGTCAGGTGGTGTGAGCTTTGGCAACGAGGCCGGCACTACCGTCATTCTCCCCCTGACGCTGATGCAGGAGATCTACAACTACGGCAGTCAGATTCACATGATTGCGATGACAGGTCGTCCTGGGGTGGTGATGAGTAGCGTCACTGATAAGGTGCGTGCGACAGTAGCACGTGCCCACCTCGTTGACCCTACCGACGAGCAGGGAGTGATGGTGTTCAATACTGAGGTACTCTTCCAGGTGCTTGAGTCACTCTTTAGGGGCGTCAACTTCCTCATCTGGCTCGTAGGACTGGGAACGCTGTTGGCTGGTGCCATCGGTGTGTCGAATATCATGATGGTCACTGTTCGTGAACGCACGACAGAGATTGGTATCCGTCGTGCGATAGGTGCCACCCCCAAGATGATTCTCTCGCAGATTATCTCTGAGAGTATTGTCCTCACGCTAGTATCGGGCATGAGCGGCATCCTCTTTGCCGTTGCCATTCTGCAGATGCTTGAGATGGCCAATACCGAGGATGGTATCCTACTGGCGCATTTCCAGATTCCCTTCTGGACAGCTATCACGGCTGCTGTGGCAGTGAGTATCGTGGGGGTGTTGGCAGGACTGGCTCCTGCAGCTCGCGCAATGGCCATCAAACCTGTCGATGCGATGAGAGATGAGTGAGGATTGAAGGATTGAAGAATTGAAGGATTGAAGGATTGAAGAATTGAAGAATTGAAGAATTGAAAAATTGAAATAAGATGAAAAAGTACAGAAAACTGGTGATTGCCGCCATTGTGGCATTGGTATTTATCGGCACCTTCGTGTTCTTGTGGCAGAAGTCGCAACCGAAGCCGGTGGAGTATAACGAGTTCACCCCTGTGATGGGCGATATCCAAAAGAGCACCATCATCACGGGTAAGATAGAGCCTCGCAACGAGGTGAACGTCAAACCGCAAATCAGTGGTATCATCACTGAGATTCTCAAGGAACCTGGCCAGGAGGTGACGCAGGGTGAGGTGATTGCCAAGGTGAAGGTGATTCCTGATATGAACCAGCTCAGCTCTGCGGAGAGTCGTGTGCGTCTGGCTGCGATTAATCTGAAGCAGGCCGAGGTAGACCTCTCACGCGAGGAGAACCTCTACAAGCAGCAGCTGGTGAGTGCCGACGAGTACGACAAGATCAAACAGAAGTGGCGCCAGGCGCAACAGGAGAAGGATGCTGCCGACGATGCTCTGCAGGTGGTACGCGACGGTGTGTCGAAGTCGAACGCTTCGGCCTCGTCTACCCTCGTGCGCTCCACCATCAGTGGTGTCATCCTCGATATCCCTGTGAAGGTGGGTAATTCCGTCATCCTCTCCAATACGTTCAACGATGGTACTACCATCGCTTCAGTAGCGAATATGAACGACCTCATCTTCCGTGGGAATATCGACGAGACCATTGTAGGACAACTCGTCATCGGTATGCCGTTGAAGATCACAGTGGGTGCCCTTCAAGACCTGTCGTACGATGCTCTTCTGGAGTATGTATCGCCCAAGGCTGTCGAGAGCAACGGAGCCAACCAGTTTGAGGTGAAGGCAGCTGTCAAGATGGTCAGTGGTGGTAAGATCCGTTCAGGCTATAGTGCCAATGCAGAGATTATATTGTCTAAGTCGGGCAAGGTGCTCACCATCCCTGAGAGTGCCGTAGAGTTCGTGGGCGACAGTACCTTCGTCTACCTCGTCAAGGAGGTGAAGGGTCAGAAGAGCTATGAGCGTAAGGCGATCACCACTGGTCTGAGCGATGGTGTGAGTATTGAGGTCAAGAAGGGCCTGACACTGAAAGATAAGGTACGCGGTCCGCAGAAAGTAGCGGAAGAAAATAACCAATAACGGATTGAAGAATTGAAGAATTGAAGAATTGAAGAATTGAAGGATCGAAAAATTGAAGTGATATGAAGTCCAAAATGATTCTCATAGGAGCGATGACGCTCAGTATGCTGCCATCCTCCCTCTTCGCCCAACACCCCTGGTCGCTGCGCCACTGTATCGATCATGCGTTGGAGCATAGCATCTCCGTGAAGCAACAGGCTGTCACCGTACAGAAGCAGGAAGTACAACTCAGTACGGCACGTAACAGTCGTCTGCCCAACCTCGAGGCCTCGATATCAGAGAATATGTCCTTTGGTCGAGGTAAGGACGAAATGGGCACGTATATCAACCGTAACACCACAGCGACGGATTTCTCCCTGTCTACGAGTGTGCCGCTGTTGACGGGTTTTCAGATTCCCAACACCATCAAGATGCGACGCCTGAACCTCGAGGCTGCTACGGCCACGCTGGAGAAGGCGAAGAACGATATCCGTGTACAGGTGGCACAGGCCTATACCCAGGTGCTCTACGATATGGAGATTAGTGGTGTGGCGCATCGTCAGGTGGCGATTGACTCCCTGCAGGTACGACGCGTGGAAGGACTTTTCAATAATGGTAAGGCGAGTGGGGCAGAGCTGTCTCAACAACGTTCCTCACTGGCACAGAGCCGACTGACGGCTACGCAGGCAGACAATCGTCTGCAACTGGCGGTACTCGCGCTCACCCAGTTGCTGGAGCTACCGTCGCCTGATGGCTTCGAGGTACAGTTGCCTTCAGAAGGTGTCGAAGCGGAGATGACCGCCGATATACCATCGCCCGACCTGATTTATGCGGAGGCGCTCAACTTCCGTCCTGAGGTACGTGCCGACCAGCAGTCGTTGCTCGCTGCCGACTATAGTATCAAGATTGCGCGGGCTGGCTATTATCCGAAGCTCACCTTCAGGGCAGGAATGGCTACCAACTACAACCATGTGTCTGGGTATGAACTCGATAGCTTCGGTCGACAGTTGAAGAACAATTTCAACCAGAACCTCGCCCTCAGCCTGAGTGTACCTATCTTCAACCGTTTCCAGACGCGCAACGATATCCGTTCGGCTCGTCACGACAAGGAGCTGCAGTCGTTGAAGTTGGAGAATACCAAGAAGTCGCTTTATAAGGAAATCCAGCAGGCATACTATAACACCCTGGGTGCGCAGAGTAAGTACACCAGCTGTCAGGTGGCTGTGACGAGCAGTGCCGATGCCTTCCGTCTGATGCAGGCGAAATACGAGAACGGCAAGGCTACGATGACGGAGTTTAATGAGGCAAAGAACAACTACCTCAAGGCGGAGAGCGAATGTGTACAGGCTCGTTATGAGTGTCTCTATCAGCACGCCCTCATCCGGTTCTATCGCGGGCAGGAGCTGAATTACTAATACAGTTTTTAGCCTTAGTTAGGAGATTCTTTATGCCCTCCTAACTAAGGCTAAAGCTTTTTCGTCCATCAGAAGGTGTCATCAGTGGAATAATTTCCTTCACTATCATCAGAGTTTTTGCCAGCAGATTGCATATGAATGATATTGGCGGGTGAATTATCTAAAAGCTTGACAGGATCTATCCGATAGACCTTCAAGACGGGTACGATATATGTTTTCTTTTTCATATTCAGGCTCCTTTCTATTTGATGATGACTTTACGTCCGTTGTGGATATAAATACCTTTCGAGGGGTGTTGTACTCGTTGACCACTGAGGTTGTAGTACACATCGTTGGTCGTCGTTGTTGCTGTAGAGTCTATGCCCTTGATGTCTGTCGGCTCCTCGTCTGTGATTTTGAACTGGCGCGAACTTGTTCCAATCTTATTGACCGTCAGGAAGGCACGATAGGGGGGGATGTTTGTACCTTTATAGATAAAGAATCCGATAACTCCCTTGCTGTTGCGTCCTAAGGTGAGACAACCGCCATCGTTAGTGTCGCCTTGGTTCACCTTCACGCCGTTACGCCCAGAACCGTCGAGCAGGTTGAGCGACATATAACTATCTTCCCATTTACTTTCCTGAGAGGCCAGCAGACGATAGGTGCCTGCCTTCGTGGCTTTGATGACGACAGGTGTCAGCATAGGTAGCTTTTGGGAAATCTTACGCAGGTACAGATAGGTGTTGTCGAAATTCGTTTTCTCCTTGTCGACCACGTAGGGTGTGAGTTCCTTAGGCAGTTGGGTATCGAAGCCGATATACATCGTAGCCCAATAGCAGCTGTTGGTTGCATCCCAGCTATTGGCGCTGACCTCAAGGTCGAAGTAACGGTGCAGTTCAGCGACGGCATTCCAGTTCTCCGACTCCAGATACTGTCCTAACAGGTATCCCTTGCCCTCACCTGTCTCACCACCAAACTCATTGGTGGCGTCCTTGACGTACACCACCATCTTACCATCTGTGTGGTGGGTGATACCGTTGGCCGACAGGTCGGTGAACGACTCGTGGTTGGGGGCATCGATGAAGAGGGTGTCGATGAGGGGTATCTTGTAGATGGCATTGCTGCGGATGAGGTCGATCTTACCTGTGAGGGTGATGCTCTTATGGACGGCATCTCCACTGCGTCCGTTGGGATAGCACACCAGCTCGGTCTTCTCCTTGTTCATCAGGATACCGTCGACGACCCCAAGGGTGGGGTGGTTTCTCTCCACTGCGAAATTGCGTACAGCCGACCCGTTGAAGGGGTGGGTGTTGAGCGTGGTGATGCTCAGGGGAAAGGTGAACGACGTCATGTTGGTGCAACCCTTGAAGAGGTCGTTCTCCAGCTGATGAACCTTAGCAGGGATGGTCACCTGTTGGAGGTTTGTCTTGTCCTGGAACACCGTGCCCAGATTGTCGAGGGTGGCGAAATAGCGCAACTCAGGGAAGGTGGCAATCTGGTTGGCGGTGGTAGAATGGTTGCTCATCGCCGTGGTGAAATCGGAGGATGCTACTCCCATCAGTTCACTGAGCATGACAGTGCCGTCGTGATTGCCAAACGCCGTATCGCAGAAGGTCTTGGCATAGTTGTCCTCAAATTTGATGCCTGGCTGGAAACCATAGACAACCTGCATTCGTGTGACGAGACGGGCGTGCTCGAGGGTACGGTTCAGGTCGCCGCCAGCATATTCAAGGGGCTCCAACAGTTCCAGTTCCGAGTGCACGTCTACTGCCGTTCCATCAAACGACCATGTGGCAGCTCCTGGCTCATACAGCATGATATCTTTCATCTCCAGCAGGTTGTTGTCGGCAGTGGTGTATATAGGCAAAGAGAGCAGCTTGCCGTAATCGCTGTCGGCAAACGAACGGAGCATGGGGAACCGTCCTTCTGTCGATACCCACTTATCTTTATCTGTCCACAGGGTACCATTGGTGAGGGCAGCCACCGACTGGGCATCCTTAAATTTAACCTTGTATACTTCTGCAGGACTGAAATAGCCCTCAGGGAAATAGCACTCGCTGAGCGCACTCTCCTTGTTGGCCAGTCCGTATTCGGGATTGCCGGCAAGCACCAGGATGCGTTGTAGGGTAGTGAGCGACGAGGGGTCGTTGCCCACCAGTGACCTCTTCTCTGCTGACATTGGAGTGACGGCGATGATACAGTCCTCGATGGTGGCTATCTGATCGTTCGTTACGTTCAGGTTGCCGCAGAAGGCTGTGGTCGTCGTGATTTGACCGTTGCTGTTGGGATGGGTGGCTCCCTCAAACAGACAGTTGCGCACCGTAGCAGTGCTACTCACTTCTGAGGCGAGGAACACCATCGGATGATCCTCAGAGGAAACATCGTAGGCAGGCGCCTTGATATAGGTGTTGACAAAGCCCACATTTTCGATGGAGGCATTGTCGCCCAGTTCTTCAAAGATGCCATAGGCATTGGTGAGGTAGAGACCGCGGATGAGGTGACCGTCGCCGTCGAGATGGCCGACCCATCTGAATTCCTTATCGGCTAATTGATCGCGCAGATGGTCCCACGCATATTTCCCCTTTACGGGTTCTGCCTGACTGTTGAGCAGACCGTCGTTGAACCAGATGTCTTGTGTCAGCTTGAAGTATTTGTTGGTATATAAATCGGTGTTATTATATCTCATGACACCTGCCATCTGACGGGCATTGTGGATGAGGTAGGGATTCTCTTGCGTACCAGCGCCCGCCAGCTCTGTGACGTAGGTGCCGTCCCACTGGTTGTTGCCATAGACCACCTGTAACAGAAACTCTTTTATGAGTCCGTCGTTGGTGATGTTGAGCATCGTCGTACCTGGCTTTGCAGGGGTAGCTGTCGTACCTTCTACTGTGAGCACCTGTTGCCCTGGCGTCAGACTGTAAGTAGCTGTCTTACCACTGCCGCTCTTGTCGGCCAGCGAGAAGGCGTTGTCCAGATAAAATGCTTGATGACCGTTGTTGAACCCACCTGGTACGGTGGTCAGCCAGACGTAAGAAGGAAACAGTGTGGGAGTCTTCAGGTCGGTGTTGTCGTTCCAGGCATTCTTCGCTCTTTCGATGGCAGTGTCCGTCATCGTTCCTGAGCTGGTATTGTTGCTGCCGCCCACCTCGATACGGGGGTAGAAGCCGCTGACCGTTGCCCAACTGACACCCGTTACCTGACATCTATCTTTGCCGAGATAAAGGTCTTTTAGGGTGATCAGTCCTTCGTCCTCCTGCTCATTCTCTTCCAGGATGATATCATTGGGCAGTGGATGGGTGGTCAGTTTCTCAAAGGTTGTTCGTGCTAAGGGAGCATAAAGCTGACAGAGGTTGCCGTCGTAGTAGCAATGATCCACCTCGTAGTCGCTGTCGCCCGTTACCTGTTGGATGGGGGTGGAGTGTGTGCTCACCGTCGAAGCTTTCATCGTACCTAAGAAGAGAGAGTAGTGTACCCTGTTGCCAGGACAGCGTGCAGCCACGCCTCCGGCATACTGTGCGTTGGTGCCGTCGATATGTCCGCTATAGACACATTTATAGATTTCGCCATCGAAGTTTTTCTCTCCAATGGTGGTGGTCTCGTTCTTGCCCACGATACCTCCCACGTTATAGCCGCCTATGGCAGTGGTGGTGGCCACACAGGCGATGATATTTCCCATGTTTCGTCCACAGATACCTGCTGCCGTTCCGTCCTCGCCAGCCATCACCGTTCCTGTGGCGGCACAAGCCTCGATATTTCCACCGTCGTTGGTGCCACAGATACCTCCTGCATGGTAGTAGTCGATATAGCCTTTGGTGACGTTCATGTTCACCTTCGCCGTGCAGTCGAAGACAAAGGTCTCCAGAGGTAAGGTCTCCAGAGATCCTTCGTTGCTTTGCCACCAGTTGATCTGAGTAACGGAGTAGCCACAGATATGTCCTACGATACCTCCCACGTCGAAGGCTCCTCTGAGGTTGATGGTCACATCCGTCTGACAGCGATAGATGCTGACAGGATTGTCGGCATAGCCCACCAGTCCGCCTATCCACGTTTTGTCTTCACGGAAGTTGTAAGAGGTGGTGCCATTGGTCACAATACCAGTGATTTCCGACCTACTGACGTTACAGCCGTAGACGGCAGCATAGAGATTCTTTTCGCGCGACATACCCAGTCTTGCACAGAGCAGTCCGGCAGTAATACTTTGCGTGTTGGTGGTGCTGTAATTGATAGAGAATATCATCTTTGCGTCGGTGATATTGAGGTTGCGCACATATCCCTTGCAGTGCCCAAAGAGTCCATAGCAGTAGCCGCCAGTACCACTTTCTACTCCTATCTTCATCTTGTCGATGGTTTTACCATTGCCATCGAAATAACCCTCGAAGGGGTAGTTCTCGTCGATACCGATGGCTACCCAGTTGCCTAGCATAGTGATTATGTTAACTTCATCGTCAATTTTGAAGTATTTCCCCTTGAAAGTTTCGTGCTTCACGTTCACCCAGTAGGCGAGTCCTGCCAGATGTTCATACCGTTTAATCAGGTAAGGACTGTTCTGCGTTCCTGAACCATCGAAGGGAAGGTTGTCAATATTATTCCCAATCCAATTCACATACAATTCTTCCGACGAGTAAAAATCACCGCCTGTGGACGTCTTATTTGCCAAATTGTATTTCGCTGCTGTCGCCTGTAAGGACACGATGCAGCATAACATCAATAGAATCTTTCTCATTCTTATTTCAATCCTTCAATTTTAATACATAAACTTCACCACTTCCTGTCCTGTGCTGAGCAGGTATACCCCCAGACGGCTGAGTGGCACGAACACCTGATGGGTGGGGTGACTGTGCTGATAGATTGGCAGACCTGCAGCATCGAATACACGAACGAAGTCGCCAGGCTCCAGTCCTGTTACCAGCACACCTTCCTCCTGTCGGATCACCTGAACCTTCCGTTGGGTGAGGTCCTTCATGACGATGGGCAATCCAGTGGTATCGTCGAGCTCTGAGGGCAGGAGGGTTACCATCCGCATATTGTCGCGCCACGACAAGTTCTCCACGACGGCATCCAACGGGTTGTCGTTGTTGCCAGTGAGTTTCTCTGCGATACGGTCGTTATAGATACGGGCACGCAGCCAGGTATCCGTCTCTTCCTCCAGTCCGTCGACGGTGAGTTCTACATACGCCTTCCGTTCGCCATCCATTTCTACGAAGTCGTCAGCATGGAGGACAACTTCTGCCGTTGAGGTGACTGGCACGTCGGCCATGGTGTGTGGGTATAGTCCTACGTGTACACTATAGTTCTCATTCAACGGTTCTGTGCCGTTGTCGGTCAGTTCGATGTAGAGCAGATTCTGTGTGCCCTCTATCGACTGACTGAGCAGTCGGCAACCGACGTCGCCATAGCCCTGTATCACCTGTTGTACGTCCTGGTCGTCGGCAGGCTTTGCGCGCCGTTGGCTGTGGCGACGGCTCGTCTTGGGGTCGCTCGACCATCCGTCTTCGTAGACAACCATCACGTCGTGGGCCTTCATGAAGCCGTCGAAGTTGTCGGGCAGCTCGTAGTTGATATTCAGCGTCTGTGTGGAGAACGGACTGATGAGCAGGTCTTTGAATTCGAACGGCTGTTGGTTGATATATCCCGTCACCTCTGTGATGGCGGTGGTTCCCGTGTTACGAACTTGTATGTTGACGGGCATCGTCTCGCCGTCCATGATGGCCTGCAGCGGATAAGTGATATTGTATTCGAAGTCGTCGTAGAAATCAATCTGGTTGGTCATGAGCGCCGAGTACTGGTTGTCGTCTCTGGCCAGTGTGTAGATGGCTGTGATCTTATCGAGGTTCATCAGCACGTCGTAGTGGTGGATATACATACTGTCGAGGGTGCATCCCAGGGTCATATACGGTGTGGCCTGCAGGTTCTCCTTCAGATAGATGCGCGAGCAGTTGAGCATGGTCTCTGCCTGTTCGGTGGCGATGGTCTTGCCATCCTGTCGGATGCTATTACCCTTCTTTTTCCATACGACGGCGAAGTCGTCAGGACTGTTGATCTGATGGTCGCTCACCAGTCGTACGCTCTCAGGGTTATAGTGTACGATGTCGAGGTCGACACCATAGTCCTGATACTCGCCACGCATATTGATCTCCTTCACATAGATATCGTTGCCTAATGAGTCGGCCCTATGCAGGATACCAGCAAACGCCCACGGTCCTACGAGGTCGATGTCGAAGTCGGCTGGCACCAGTGGGTCGACACGTGGAGGCAACAGGGTGCCGTCGACAGGCTTACAGAGGTATCGCAGTTCGGCCTTCTCTTTTTCCTCTGGTGTGATGCTGACCACGGTGAGCACGGTGTCGTTGCGCATCAACACCTGGTAGTCTTTCAGGATGTCTTTGGCGGTCATGGTGAGGATGCTCTTCGGTTCACTCCATTTCTCTCCGTCGTAGATAGAGAGCATCAGGTCGCCTTCGAATGCCCGGATGCCTCCCTTTCGGAGTTGCTCGTTCTCAGGTAGCACATACTGTCCGCGTTTCCATACGCAGGCAGCCCGTTCGCTGTAGCTGGCGATATCATGATCATCGGTGACGGTCTCCATGCTCACCTTCGGCAGGGCGTCGACCACGTTTTCGTCGAAGGCGATCACCTGGCGTTGCCAGTCGCTGGTGGCATCTTTCTTTCTGCTCATGACGATACGGTTCTGTCGTGCCAGCTCTGCATCCTTGACGGCAAGGTCGGTAGCTGATTGCTCCTCTGGGGTGATGTCGCGAGCCATCTCCTCGTAGACGAGCATCATCGCGTCGCCCTGTCGACTGATATCCGGATGTTGTATCTGATGGTCGCCAGGCAGTGGAGTACCCTCGTTGACGTTCATCTCCTTGGGTTCGTCAGGCAATGGGAACGCCATCAGGCGGTCGTCGTTGGGGTTGCTGGCTCCTTTCTGGTGGTTCGTCACCAGATGGTTGTTGTCCAGGAAGAGTGGGGTAGCATTTTTACCCACCTCATCCAGTAGCAGGGTACCAAAGGAGAATCCCTCTGCCTCCTCCTCGCTCTCTGCCGTCAGTTGTGGCATCAGACGGGGACGGCTGAGCGACGGCCACTGGGGAGCGAGTGCACTTCTGAGCATCGGCGCCTTATTCGACTCTGGTGTATAGTTAGGATAGCTGGGCACCATTGGATTGTAGGGTTTATCGGGTAAGAACCAGTAGCCACCGAGTTTAGCGGCAGCACGTTGACGATAGCGGATGCCGATGATCGACTGGATGTCTGCATATAATTCGGCGGCACCCATAGTGAGAACGGAGGCTCCTCTTCCTACGTCGAAACGACTCTCAAACGGTAGGACGAGGCCACCCTTGAAACTTATTTTGGCACCCGCTCGTCCTCCTATCGTTATGCTTAGCAGTCGTGAGAAGAGACCGGCGGCATCTTCGGTGGGGTCACCAAAGTTGGTCTTTATGGCGATGCCGGCTCCTGCCTTTCCAGTAAGCTCCAATGTGAAGAAGAAGCCATACATACGATCGTAGATTTCTCCTTGTTTATTGACATAATTGTAGCTCCTTACACCTGTTGTTCCCTGTAAGTAGGTCGAGGCGTTACAATGGAAGATAGCGGAGAAGGGAAACCACTCCGTAAATTCCTTGCCAAACATCTTCTCGCCGAGGTCGACACTCCAGGCGGCGAAGGCGCCGATGCCCAGTGTGATCTCAAGGGTTTTCAGGTAGAAAGTGCTCATCTGGTTTTTCTTGCTCCAGTTCCATCCGAAGCCGATTCTTCCGTCCACGTAGTAACCAGCGCCGAGCTTGTTGTTCTCCACCTTAAAGATATCGTCGAGTTCGCTCATGAACCATATATTGCGTTTCTTGATGTTCTCATTGTTGGCATTGCTGCTGAGGGGGTCGATACCTATATTTCCTTTTTTGTCATTGATTTCCACTTTTTTCAACTCCGAGCGGCTGGGTTGCATCACGTCTTTCTGGTTGTCGCGCATCTTCTGTCCTGTGGTGGTCTGTCCACTTTCCGCTTTCTTCGTACGAGCGCCTGCCGAGAACATCAGGTCGATCTCGAAGATTTTTCTGAATGGATCAAAGGTAGGTATGATTGCCATGGAGAAGCCTGGAAGCTGGTCCAGTTTGAGGTCTATCTTAGCCAAGGATCCAAACATATCTACGCAACCGTCACGAGCCCCATCAGGTTTCATGTCTGTATACAGATATTTCTTACCCTCCTCTTCGGCTTTCTTGCTCGCTTCGTCTAGGTCTACTTCCAGTCGTCGGATATAGGGCATTTGTTTGAAGGCGCGCTTGTTGATGATGAGGCGCAGCTTGTAGTCAGTGTCTTTCTTCTGCACCTGTCCCACGAGGTTATAGCGCTGTTGGAAGTAGCTGTACTGGAACCCAGGGTAGTCGTTGCCGTCGAGCAGTTCAGTCTTCGAGGGTTGCAGTTTCAGACTGTCTTGTCCCTCTTTCCCTTTCTCGTGGAGATAGAGGTTGGCTACGTTGGATGCAGCGCTCCCCTGACTCTTGCTGACGGAGTAGGTGATACCGATCTCGGCATACTTGTCGACAGCCGTCTTCGAGGGATGGAGTATCTTATTGCTCTTCCTTCCGCCATTCTCCGTGTACTCATAGGTACTCGATGCCGAGTTGGTCGACAGGTCGCAGGAGTCGACGGTATAGTAGTATTTCGTGGTCGAGCCTTCCACCAGTTTCTCCTTCTTGTCCTTGATGATATACATCTGTTGGTTGGCTATGTTAGGACCGTCGGCTGTCATCGTACCCTTGAGCAGGCGGATGACGCCCGAGTTACGGTTCTTCATCAGCACCTTCGTGGTGGGGTCGGCAGCACCATGATACTTATACACGGCAGGGAAGTAGCCTGGGGCGATCACCTCCACGTAGGCAGGGTGTCCGCGAGTGATGAGTTTATGGATGCCGCGCTTCCTGTCGTAGGCCACATATTTCATGTCGCCATCGGACACATACTGTCCTTTCTCGTTGACACGTGCGATATTAAACTGGAAGCCCTGTGCCACCTTTCCGTTGTAGTTCACCTGGATGGGCTTACCTTTCTCGCCCAACACCTGCAGGTGCAGGGTGTCGTAGTTCTCGAAGAGTCCTGTGCCCAACATATTAAAGATGGTGAGCTCACGGTTCTCGTGCTTGTCGAGGGTGAAGTTCGTACCTATCCACAGACGGTTCAGTCGGTTGAACAGGTTTGCTCCCCACACCAGTCGTTTCTGGTCCAGTTGCACACGGTTGCCCTCGTTCACGAGGTATAGCTGGTTGAAGGCGGAGTCGCTGGGTACGTAGAAGCTCTGGAAGGTCGAGCCACTCAGTGACAGTTGGTGAACACTACCCACTTGGTCGCCTTCGCCCTTCAGCTGATACTCCAGCTGGTAGGTCTTGCCTGATACGCGTCGTTTGGAGTCGAGCTTAAACACCAGCAGTCCATCATTGTCCCAGTCCATCACGTAGTAGGTGAAGCGCAGGGTGTCGTTAGGACCGCATCCTTTTCGGCATACGCTGATGAACAGCGAGTCGGTATTACTCTCCGTATTGATGAAGAAGTAGCTCGACACGTTCTTGACGGCTGTTCGCTTTCCGATCCTCAGTCGTGCCTCAAACTCGCCCGAGGTGCCTCGTCCGTCGTTGATACGGAAGCAGAGCAGGTTGTCGTCGCGCATCTTCCAGAACACCTTTTGATCGTCTCTGTTCTTCATACGCGTGGCACTGAACATATCCTTCACCTTCTTCACATCCGTAGCGTTGGTGACGATGGTCGAGCCTTCCACCTTCTTCCAGATCAGACCTGATCCAGCTGTCTTGATGTTTCTGACGGAGGGCACATCGCCCACGTTGTTGGCAAACCACAAGTCGAAGTCTTGTGCTTGAAGGCTCAGTGCAGCCATCAGACAACAGAGTATCAGTCCTATCTTTTTCATTGCGCTATTTTTCTGTTTAGGTTTATCGATCGTTTTTAGTCTATAACCTTTAGGTTATCGGTGGCAAAGATAGGAACAATTTATCGAAATCGCAAAAAAAATAGCTTAAAACGTCTACATATCCCTCTCTTTTTGTTTTTTTATTTACGTTTTATTCGTATCTTTGCATCATAAAACCTTTTTAATTACACAAAAGCAATGAACAGAAAATGGTTTGTGAGCGCGCTGCTGACCCTCGTTGTCGGAGTAGCACAGGCGCAGGTACAGTCGACCACCGCCTTGGAGGGTGCCTGGTCAGGTAAACTCAACGTTATGGGAATGGCACTCTCTTTAGTGCTCCATCTTGAACAGGCCGACGGTTATGTGATTGCCAGTTTCGACAGTCCTGATCAGGGTGTGAAGGGCATCCCTTGTTTCAAGGAGTTTCTCTCCAACGATTCCGTAGCTGTCAAGATTGAGGCTATTAATGCCACTTATCGTGCCGGTCTGAAGGACGATAAGCTCGTGGGCACCTTCTCACAGATGGGAATGTCGTTCCCTTTGGTACTGAAGAAAGGCGAGGAGCAGTTCCGTCGTCCCCAGAACCCTACAACGCCCTATCCTTATAAGACCGAGGAGGTGACATTCACCAACGATACCGACGGTGCTACACTGGCTGGCACGCTCACCTATCCGCAGGGTTACGAGACGATGGAGCAGGGTACAGTACCTGTTGTGCTGATGGTCACTGGCAGTGGTCCTGAGAATCGCGATGAGGAGATTTTCGAGCATAAGCCGTTTCTGGTCATCGCCGACTATCTGGCACGCAACGGTATCGCCACGCTGCGCTACGACGACCGTGGTGTGGGTGCATCTGTAGGGGGTGATGTGAAGGGTGCTACAACAGAGGATTTCATGCGCGATGCCGCAGCCGGTCTGGCATTTCTGCGCCGTCAGCCAGCCTTTGGCAAGGTGGGTTGTCTGGGACATAGCGAAGGTGGTGCTATCGCCTTTATGCTCGCCGCCCGACAGATGGTCGACTTTGTCGTTTCCCTGGCAGGACCAGGTGTGAAGGGCGACACCCTGTTGGTGGCTCAGAGCAACCGCATCCTCCAGTTATCGGGTATGTCTGCTCAGATGACGACACACCTCTATCGTCAGCAGCCCGCCGTCCAACAGTCGGCATGGCTGCGTTGGTTCATGGATTACGACCCCTCCGACGATATCCGTCGCACCACCTGTCCTGTCTTTGCACTGAATGGCTCTCGCGACACGCAGGTGCTCTCCACGCAGAACATCCCTGCCATCCGTCAGTTGCTGCCTTCGTCGAAGGATCATATCGTCAGGGAGTATCCGGCCCTCAACCACCTGTTCCAGCACTGCACCACTGGTCTGCCCAACGAATATCGTAAGATTGAGGAAACCATCTCCCCAGAGGTGCTGAGCGACCTCGCCGCTTGGATCAAGAAAGTGACGACGTTGTAAAGAGTACGTCAAAACTCTGGCTGTTCAACATGGATTTGTAAGCGTCGTGATTCCGTATATTTATTTGCATATTCTTTCACTTCTCCATCCACTTTCGTGAGGTACTGGCTCAGACAAGGAGAAGTACTCCCTTAGGGCAAGAGAAGTACTCCCTCTCATCCCGTTTGGGACACCTTTTCTCCTTGCAACTTTTTATCCCCAACTTGTCGTATAATTATGCAACAGCCTTTTTCGCTGATGTAGAAAAGGTGACGTTTATTGCAAAGCGTCATTTTGTCATTATTTTGAAGAGTCCCTACTTCTCACGTGAAAGTCTTAAGGTTTTCAATTGAAAAATTTAAGGTTTTCAAAAATAGGGCATAATGCACAATAATGAAACTCCTTAATTTATCTGATGGTATCGGATGAAATCTTTACAATTTTTTATTTGCAACAATTCGGTGAATCAATTCACTCAATCATTTGAGTTAACTCATTTAATCACTTATGGTATTTGGGACTAGTTGGAAGTGAGAGACATTGACCAATTAGAGGAGGTAATTAATCAATGGATCAAAAAACAGTAATAGAATATGGTCTATGGCTTTTCGCCTGTGAGAGATTCTGCCGTTTCCTTGAAGTCACTTACAACGGCTTCGAGCATGGGGTTCGTGTTCTCTACTATAATTGCAGCATAGAAACCTTGCCCCTCAATGGTAGCGTTTGCTGTTTTCATCGTGAAGCGATTGGGGGTTGCAAACTCTTCAAACCATCTAACGAACAATCGGTTGCGCTTCTCCTCACGTCCATCACTAGTGTCGCAAATATACAGCAATACATTAGCGTTCTCAGCAAAGAATTGTTCTATGATGGCAATCAAAGCATCCTTTACATGTGCATCGTACCCCGAATGGGTATCCTCTCGCTTTCGAAACCCGAACTGATATGTATCGCACCCACCTAGTGGAACATCTTCGAGGAAGCTGACACTATATCTCGTGCCCGAATCAGTGGTAAAATCAAAGTCGCCATTGTTGAGAGTAATCTCGTATGGCGACTTCCGATTGATATCTTCAAGAGTAATCTTTATCATACCAAAGCTATTTTCTGTTGGTCTTCATTAGCCCAGCGCTCAGCAACTTTACGTTCCCATTCGCGTTTGATTTCTAGCGAATGTTTCCATCGACGTACTGCCTCTTCGTGTGTAATTTTCTTAATATCCATAATGGTAATCCATTTGATTTCTATTGCAAAGTTAAACATTATTTCCGAATAAACAAATAAAAACAAGATAAAATGAGCAAATACGACCCCACAAGACCCGTTTCAAGTATCAAGCCCCCAAGGCGATAGTTACCTTACTCCAGAAGGCTTTCCTGAAGAACCTACACGTCTGCCAGAGTTCTATGATGGCACGTATAAATATTTGAAGTCTTTAGGAATAATAGAAATATAAATTATTCAAAAACAATCAAATAACTATTTCGGAAATCTTTGTAAGTCTTAACAAAAAATTTTGGGCCACACGCATAATCCTTCTTACCTTTGCAGCGAAATCTAAAAACTCCGAATCATGGAAGAACTATATGAATTGTTGAAGAATCCGTTTGATGGATTGTCAAAAGATGAGGACATCCAAGAAAGATGTCGAAAAATAGCACAAGAGTTATTTGACAACTACTGTATTAAGTGTAAGGAAAAAGTGTTCTATTTCGCTGAAACAGAGTTCTATTATTACGAAAAAGGTAGGTGGGAGAAGGATTGGAATAAAGTTACTTACCCAAGAAAAATAACGGCGGGTGGCCTTTTCTATCACCTCAGTGGAGTTGATATTTGTTTTGAAAGTAATCTTAGAAAAGAAGAAGGTATTTTTTCTGGTAAAGGTGGCGGATTATTAATTAGGAGTATTGTTGATAAGCAGGGGAACTTGACTATTGGTCCATTATCTTGTGTTAATAAAATGTTGAACGAATGTGAAGGCGGGTGTATGCCTCTGTTAATGAAAGGTAGAAAAAGACGGGATACAAAACCGATAGAAGCATATCGTTTTTTGGGGAACGGAGATTTCAGCATAATTTCGGAAGGCAAAAACAAAGATGGTCAACTTAAATTAGCATATTACGATTCTTCTATTGAAGATACAAGATGGAATAACACGAGAGCATCTTATCTAAAAAGATTAAGGTATGACTACAAACAACTCCACTAACTGGAATACCCTCTACGGAATCTATTACGGCAATCACATGGTTGATAGCCTGACAGATACGGTGTATTTCTCTGACTTATTGCCAGAGCGGTGTCCTACTATGTATCAGAGTCTTGATAAGATTTTGAAGGAAAATGATATCGACCACAGGTTGCTGAGTCACACAAAGGATATATGGTGTCGTGATTATATGCCGATTCAGACAAGCGAGAAACGTTTTGTCTTTTACAAATACAATCCAGACTATCTGCAAACAAAATACTATCAGCGAACCATAACGGATGTGAATCGCATCGGGAATATCGATTGCTTACGGCAAGATGGAAAGGTCTTTGATTTAGATTTGGTCATTGATGGAGGTAATGTGGTAAGATGTGATGACAAGATTGTGATGACAGAAAAAGTGTTCTATGAGAACAAGGATAAGTCGCGCAACGAAGTTCAACGACTATTAGAGGAAGCTTTTGAATGTGACATTATATTCCTTCCATGGGACAGAAAAGAGATTTTCGGACATAGTGATGGCATAGTACATTATATAGGCGACAATCGTGTGTTGATGACTAACTATGCAGACTTTGATCCTGCGAAAGCTAATCAGTTCATAAAGTGTTTAGAAAAATATGTAGAAGTGATTCCGCTAGTGTACAATGTGAAACGAAAGCATGAACGCAGTTGGGCATACATCAACTTCTTGCAAATAGGCAACCTGGTTTTAGTGCCACAATTAGGAATACCAGAAGACGAGCAAGCATTGCAACAGATAATGGATGCTATGCCGCGTTGCAAGGTGATAGGTGTACCTGCTTTAGATGCTGTTCGCAAAGGTGGTGCGCTGAACTGCATTTCGTGGAATGTTGCTACTACACAATGGGACAATGGGTTCATGGCTGAAGAATATAGAGTGCATGGACGTCCAGTCAGTTGGATAAAGAAAGTCGCAGAAGAGGGATACAAAAATTGGCAATGTAACTTGGGCTGTTGCCTTTTTTATGGGCATGGTATTGAGAAAGACATCGTTGCAGCCAATCAATGGTATGAGAAGTCTGCAGAACAAGGAAGTACTCAAGCACAATTTAATCTTGGTCTTAGCTATTACAAAGGAGAAGGTGTTGAAAAAGACTATACCAAAGCGGTGTATTGGTTCATGAAAGCTTCGGAGCAGGGTGATGCTGATGCACAACTTCATATAGGCAGGTGTCTTGAAGAGACTAATGCCAGCAATGAGGATGTCGTGGCGGCATATAGGAAGTCTGCAGAGATGGGAAATCCTGAGGCTATGTGTTTCTTGGGAGAATGGCATCAATATGGCGAGAAGGGAGTGGCGGCCGATATCCAAGAGAGCTTCAGATGGTGGAAAAAGGCTGCAGAAATAGGGTATTACCAAGCCCAATACAAGATCGGAGATTGTTATGATTTTGGCAAAGGTGTTGCCGAAGACAAGAAAGAAGCATTGAAGTGGTTCAAGCGCTCTGCTTCCAAAGATTATATTCCTGCGGTTTATGTTTTGGGTCTTTGCTACTATTTCGGTAACGGCGTAAGGAAGAACAAGAGGGAAGCGTTGAAGTATTTTAGAAGAGCAGCCAAAAAAGAATATGTAGCTGCTGTATGCATGATAGGTGATTACTATTACTATGGTTATATAGTTGATGAGGATGAGGAAGAAGCTATCAAGTACTTCAAAAGAGCTGCTGAACTGGGAAGTGAAAGGGCAGCGAAAATTCTTTCAAGGATATTACAGAAGAGGGAAAAACCCCGTTTAGACGATTTACCTTTCTAATCAAATCATGGGGGCGGTTCTCATGATCATTTTGTCGACTCTCTAAAAAACTACCTCTTTTTGCCTCTACCCAGCCTCTAGCCTGCTCCTAGCCAGCTTCTAGGCTCCTCCTAAGCTGCTCCTAAGCTGCTCCACGGAGGAGCCTAGAGGCTTATTAGAGCCTTATTAAAGGGTTTTTAGTAAGCGAGGCCTCGTCTCTTAAGACAAGGTGAATATGAAGCGAGCGCCGTGGGTATAGGTGGTGTCGAGGACAACGTCGCCACCGATACGACGACTCAACGAACGGGCGACAGTGAGACCGATGCCTGTACCGTCGTAATATTCATCCAACTGTACGAACTCTTCGAAGATGTGTTCTGCCTCTTCGACAGGAACACCGATGCCCGTATCTTCCACCACAAAGGTGGTCGTCGTGCCGTCGGTTGCTACCTTGAGCGCCACCTCGGCTTTTCCTTCGACAGGCTTGCGGCCTTGCTTGGCCTCTGCCGGATGCGTGAACTTCTTGGCATTGTCGAGCAGGAGCGACAGCACACGGGTGGCTGCTTCCTGATTGGTTTGTAGCATCGTGCTCTCACACTCAGGAGCTACCTGAAGACGGAATGTGAGGTGGTCGGCCTGTTCGATGCCTGACGCTTCGATGGCTTGAGCGGCTATCTCGATGGCGAGCACCTGGTCGGTACGTTCGAGAACGGTCTTGCTATTGATATCCGACAGTTCCAGCATCTTATTGACCAAACCAGTGATGCGCTCAGTGTTTTCCGTAATTTGACGGTTGATGTCTTGTTTGGTGTCATCGTCGAGTTCCATGCCAGGTGTAGTCACAATCTGTGTGAAGCCAGAAAGGATATTGAGGGGGGTACGGATCTCGTGAGAGATCTGCTGGATGAAGTTGGTCTTCATCTTCGCCGACTCCTCTGCTCGTACATTGGCTATCTGGAGCTGTTCGTTCTTACGTTCCAGCTCGTCGTTGGCAGCAGCCAGACGACGCTGTGCCCTGTTGCGGATGATGGTATAAATGGTGAAGAAGATACTCAGTGATATCATGGCTACCACGAGGGCTAAGATACGGGCTCGCGACAGGCGTGACTGTTGGTGTATGATCTGCTCCTCTTTCAGACGGATGACCTCCTGCTCCTCGGAGTCTTCGAACTGTGATTTCACGATGGCTGAATCCAGGCGCTGACAAATCTGATTGGCCACCTTGTTTGCCGTATCGATACGTCCTGCCTGTAGGTTGGCATGATATTTCTTCATCAGATATTTCTGGATGTCTTCGATCGAAGAGCCCGTCTGTTCAGTAGCAAAGAATTTGTCGAGGTTACCCAGATTGTTGGCTGCCTTCTCCCACTGGCCTGCCATCATCAGATAGTCGCAGGCATCTGCCTGTCCCTCTAAGGTCCGCGAGAAACGGGTATGCTGATAGCGCTCGAAGGCGGCTGTGGCTTCGTGCATCCGTCCTAAGCCTTCGAGTCCGATGGCTGAGAAAATCTGATAGCGCGCCCACTGTTTGTCGACATAGAGGGAGTCTTCGCTGTACAGGTCTTTATACTGTTCGATCAACGAGCCAAAACGGTTGGTCCATACAAGACCTTCGGCATAGCGCTTGACACTCAGCCAGCCATAGGCGATATTGATGAATCCCACCACCGCATTGCGATACGACTCTTTGGAAGGATGGGTCTCGATATGGGCCATGTGACGCTGATAGGCACGATCGAAGAGGTCGTTGACGATGGAGTCCTGGGTATTGAAATGAGCGTGACAACAACCAGCGAAAATCAGCAGGTTCGTATAGTCGCTATTGTCGGTGAAGTGCTGTCGGTTAAGATGTTCCAAGACAGGTTTGACCACCTTGATGGCGCTGCCGAAATTCAGATAGCGGATATAGGAACTTACCAGATAACTGGCAGAGCGAGTATAGACGGACAGTTCAGCAGGATCGGTGGCGTCGGCTGTACTGTTCAACGATTCTTTCCAGTAGAACTCTGCCGTGCGACGTTGCGACATGAGATAGTAGGCAAAGCCCTGCCAGTAATAGCTCTCTCCCTCGGATATGATACCTGCCTCACCCAGACTGTCGGCCAGATGGAGCAAACGGCTGTGATCCCGCTCTCCTGAGGCCTCGTTGAGCTGGCGCAAGGCTGCATCAGTAGCCTCTTGACGGTCGTTGCTGCTACAGCCCACGATCAACAGAACCACGAAAAGAACAACGGTTGTTTTGATATGTGTCCAAGAAAAGATTGTCGTCTTCACCTTATATATATACCTATTCCGGGCTGCAAAAGTACAACAAATTTTTCATTCTTAGGTACTCACGCTCAAAAATTCTCAAATAAATTTGAAATTTTGTTCGCTTAATCGTACCTTTGAGCTCCGCTCTTAGGTACTCTCGCTCGAGAAAACTCCAACGAGATTTGGTTTTCTCCTCGCTTAATCGTACCTTTGTCAGCGAAATGCAACAAGACAGACTTTGGAACAGTAACTACTGGAAGGTGATGACGGCGAACTTCTCGATGTTCTTCGCCTTCTACCTGCTGACACCGTTGTTGCCGTTATACCTCACTGAGACGTTTGGCTCATCGAAGGATATGATCGGACTGGTGCTGTCGGGCTATACCATCACGGCCCTCATCGTGCGACCGTTCAGCGGCTATGTGGTGGACAGCTTCTCGCGCAAACGGGTGCTGGTGGCCTGTCTGTTCGTCTACTTCCTCTGCTTTGGCGGTTATCTGGCTGCTGGGTCGCTCCTGTTGTTTGCTATCGTGCGCACCCTCCACGGCGCACCCTTTGGGGCTTCGACCGTAGCCAACAGTACGATGGCAATCGACGTGCTGCCGTCGAGCAGGCGTACTGAGGGAATTGGCTATTACGGACTGAGTAATAATGTGGCGACGGCCATCGCACCGACGGTAGGCGTGTTTATCTATCGCTATGCCCACAACTTCGACCTGTTGTTCTGGTTGGCATTCCTCGTGGCTGGCATTGGTTTTGCGGTTGATGCGACTATCAAGATGCCTGATCGTGAGGTGGTGCCCAACAAGAAAGCGCTGTCACTCGACCGTTTCTTTCTGTTGAAAGGATGGGCCATCGGGTTGAATATCGCCTTTTTCGGTATCTGCTATGGGGTGTTGAGTAACTATCTCGCCATCTATGGCAAGGAGATCATGCATATCACCAGTGGTACGGGTACGTACTTCATGTTGCTCGCCATCGGACTGATGGTGTCGCGACTGCGTGGCGGACGAATGCTGCGACAGGGGCGGATGGTGCATAATGCGGGTGAGGGAATCCTCATCTCTACCGTCGGCTATGTACTCTTCGTGGCATGTCCGAATATGGTGGGCTACTACGGGTCAGCCTGTCTCATCGGACTGGGCAACGGACTGATGTGGCCGGCCTTCCAGAATATGATTATTGCGATGGCAGAGAACAACCAACGAGGGACAGCCAACTCGACCATCCTGACCTGTTGGGACTTAGGAATGGGTATTGGCATCTTGTTAGGTGGTGTGGTTGTGGAGTACACAAACTATGCCGTCGCCTTCTGGGGAATTGCTGCCGTGCAGGCCATCGGAGCCCTTATGTTTTTTGCAGTAACGAGGAAGGTGAGAGGTGAAAGGTAAGAGAGAACTATTTACTTGAACAGTTCGTCGAGGAGGGTATAGAAGGCTGGATCCTCGCCGATAATGGTCTCTACGATATTACCCTTGGGATCGATGATAACCTTGGTGGGGAAACCTTGGATGGCGTAGTCGCTGAAGATCTGCGAGCCACGAGGACAATAGACGTGCAGCCAAGGCAACTCGTATTGCTTTACAGCAGCCTTCCACTTCGCCTCACTGTCGTTGCAGTCGATGCCTAAGATCTCGAATTTGCCGTGATACTTGTCGTAGTATTCCTTCATCTGAGGAAAGCCCTTGATGCACCATCCGCACCAGCTTCCCCAAAAGTCGAGGATGACATACTTGCCACGCAACGAACTCAGTTGCAAAGGCTTGCCGTTGAGATCGTCGAGGGTGAAATCAGGAGCCTGTATTGCTTCCTGTTCGATGCTCTGCTCTTCGGTCTCTTCCAGGTTTTGCGCCTGCTGGCTCTTGTTTCCTGCGCACCCCATGAGGGTGATGGTGATGAGCATGACGCTCAGTAAAATTCTTTTCATACTGCTATATAATGTGTTGTCGCATGCAAAGATACACAATTTTTCGTGAATATGGCGGTTTCTCAGAAAAAAACAGTACCTTTGCCAGAAAAATAACAGGTTATGGTTACGAAAGAGAGTTTGAAACAGTGGTTGCCCGATGTGCTCGCGGTATTGTTTTTCGCCGTGTTGTCGTATGCTTATTTCTTCCCTGCCGATACGGAGGGACGCATCCTGTATCGTCATGATTCCTCAGCCGGGAAAGGACTGGGACATGAGCAGGCGGAGTATTATGAGCGTACAGGGGAGGTGACGCGTTGGACCAACTCCGTGTTTGGAGGTATGCCTACCTACCAGATTGCCCCCTCGTATAAGAGTGGTGATATCGTACAGACCGCCATCAACGCCTATCATCTGTGGTTGCCCGACTACGTATGGTACCTGTTTGCCTATCTGTTGGGCTTCTATATCCTGTTGAGGGCCTTCGACTTCCGACAGTTGCTGGCCACCTTGGGATCCGTCATCTGGGCTTTCTCGACCTATTTCCTGATAATCATCGCCGCAGGACACTTCTGGAAAGTGATGGCGCTGGCCTACCTGCCGCCCATGATTGCCGGTGTGGTACTGGCCTATCGTGGGAAATACCTGTGGGGATTTGTGGTTACGGCTATCTTCGCCACCTTCGAGGTGAGTGCCAACCACGTGCAGATGACCTACTATTATTTGTTTATCCTCTTCTTTATGGTTATCGCCTATCTGGTGGAGGCCATTCGTGATCATAAGATCGCCCATTTCGTAAAGGCCACCCTTGTGTGTCTGTTGGCCGCCGTCATCAGTATCGGCATGAACCTGTCGAACCTCTACCATACATGGGAGTACTCGAAAGAGTCGATGCGAGGGAAGAGTGAGCTGGTGAAGAAAAATACCGCTAACCAGACCTCCAGTGGATTGGACCGTGACTATATCACCCAGTGGAGCTATGGTATCGACGAGACCTGGACGCTGCTGGTGCCTAACGTGAAAGGTGGTGCCTCCGTGCCCATGACGGAGAGTAAGACGGCGATGGAACATGCTGACAACACCTACCTGCCCGTCTACCAACAGATGGGACAGTACTGGGGCGAGCAGCCGATGACGAGTGGACCCGTCTATGTGGGCGCCTTCGTGATGTTCCTTTTTGTGCTGGGACTCTTTATCGTCAAGGGCCCTATGAAGTGGGCGTTACTGGCAGCTACCATCCTCTCGATCCTGTTGTCGTGGGGACGTAACTTCATGCCGTTCACCGACTTCTTCCTCGACTATGTGCCGATGTATGCGAAGTTCCGTACGGTGGCCTCAATCCTCGTCATCGCAGAGTTCACCATCCCTCTGTTGGCGATGCTCGCCCTGAAGCGTATCGTCGACGAGCCCGAACTGCTGCGTCGTCGCATCAAGACGGTGGTGGTGAGCTTCCTCCTCACAGGTGGCGCTGCCCTCGTGTTCGCCCTCATGCCGGCCCTGTTCTTCCCTGACTATATCTCCTATAACGAGATGCAGGCCCTGAAAGGAATACCTGAGGAACATTTGTATCCACTGATAGCCAACCTGACGGAGATGCGCAAGGCTGTGTTTACTGCCGACAGTTGGCGCTCGTTCTGGATTATCGTGATAGGACTCGTCTTCCTTGTACTCTACTATACGAGGACGCTGAAGCGCAATTATATGATCGCTGCCGTGCTGGCACTCTGTCTGATAGACCTCTGGCAGGTGAACAAGCGCTATTTGAACGATGAAATGTTTGTGGAGTCGTATATGCGCGACGAACCCATCCAGAAGACGGCTACCGATGAGCAGATCCTGTTGGACAAGAGTCTCGACTACCGTGTGCTGAACCTCGCTGGGAGCACGTTCAGCGAGAACCAGACCTCCTATTACCATAAGAGCATCGGTGGCTATCATCCTGCTAAACTACGTCGCTATCAGGAACTGGCAGATGCCTATACCACCCCACAGATGCAACGTGTGTACAAGGCTGTGGCAGAGTCGGTGGGTGATATGACGAAGGTGAATGGCGACAGCCTCTATCCGGTGCTGAATATGCTCAACACGAAATATTTCATCCTACCCCTGCAGGGAGGGCAGACTGTAGCCGTGCAGAACCCCTATACCTATGGTAATGCCTGGTTTGTGGACAAGGTGGAGTATGTGAATAATGCCAACGAGGAGTTGGACAAGATCGGGCAACTGAAACTCCGTCATGAGGCAGTGGCCGATGCACAGTTCAAGGAGCAGTTAGGTGACAGTCAGGTACAGGACGCTGTGAGTGTGGTGACCCTGAACAAATATGAGCCCAATCAACTGACCTACGACGTAAACTCGTCGAAAGGTGGTGTTGTGGTGTTCTCAGAAATCTATTACCCAGGATGGACAGCTACCATCGACGGGCAGGAGGCGCAGTTGGGTAGGGTAGACTACGTATTACGTGCCCTGAAGGTGCCTGCAGGAAAGCATCAGGTGGTGCTCACCTTCAAGCCTAAATCCGTAGAGGTGACAGAGCATATCGCCTATGTGTCACTGGGTATCCTACTGATACTGGTCGTGCTTGCGGTATTCGTGGAATATCGTAAGCGTAAAGCTTAGGTACGCTTCACATCATACTCACCTGTGACGTGGTGTCGTAGGTAGCTCTTGTGACCATAGTAGGCAATCACACCGAAGCAGATGAGTGGAACGATGAACGAGGTGTTGGTAGCTGGTAGGCTGCCGATATGTAGGTTCGTGTCGATGATGAGCGATTGGACGACAGGGAAGATAGAACCACCCAATAGTGACATCACCAGTCCGGCTCCTCCTATCTTTACATTTTCCCCCAATCCACGTAAGGACAGTCCGAAAATGGTAGGGAACATCAGTGACATACAACCACTCACCAATACCAGACAGTACAGTCCGTTGCGGTCAGTGAACAGAATAGCACCACACACACATGCCATCGCTGCGATGGCCAAGAAAGAGAGCAGGCGCTCGGCAGTGAGGTAGTTCATGAGGAACGTACAGACAAATCGTCCGACGGTGAAGAGAATCAAGGCATAGACATTGTATTTCTGTGACAACATATCAGCAGCCCCCTCATCGATAC
Organism: uncultured Prevotellaceae bacterium; assembly: GCA_900321425.1. GTDB lineage: Bacteria > Bacteroidota > Bacteroidia > Bacteroidales > Bacteroidaceae > Prevotella. Next base: position 40,614 of record ONWA01000007.1, read on the forward strand.
CCTCAGCCATCAGCACGCGCGTTCCATATTGTATGATAAATGTCCAGCAGCACACCTGTGCACCCGTATAGCTGAACTCCGCAAGGACACCCATACGGTAGTTGCGTATCTGCCATAATTCTTTGATACTCTGTAACAATGGCTTGTCGGAATGCGTATCGTAGGAGGTCTCCATCTTTTGTAGACGGATGAGTACTAACAGTACGATGACGATGGCAGCGATGAACATATAAGGTTGGATAACGATGGAGAGATCGTGGTTCTTGATGATTTCCCACTGAATGTCAGGCAGTTCCCTGCGGATCTCGGAAGAGAGCGGACTCATTCTGTCCTGGACGAAGTGAAGGGCGATGAACATACCTAACAGAGCTCCAACGGCATTGAACGCCTGTGCCAGATTCAAACGACGGATAGCCGTATATTCCGTTCCCATACAATAAATATAGGGATTGCAGGCTGTCTCTAAGAAAGACATACCGCAGGTCATCACAAAGTAAGCACCAAGGAAGGGTGTGAACAGACCAATCTCTTTAGCAGGGATGAATAGCAGGGCACCGACGGCATAAATGCCTAAGGCAGCAAGGATGCCCGACTTGAACGAGTATCGCTGCATGAACATCGCTGCAGGGAAGGCCATCAGGAAATAGCCCAAGTGGAAGACCACCTGTACCATCGTAGCCTCAGTGACACTAATCTTGAAAATTTTTGAGAATGCCTTCACCATTGGTGCGGTGATATCGTTTCCTATACCCCACACCACAAAGCAGGTGGTAATCATAGCAAAGGGAAGAATCAGGCTGACTCCGTCCTTGGTTAGTATATCGTTTTTCCCCATTCCTCTCATGAAGTACTTGTTGTTTAATGATAGGTTTTAGTCGTTTCGGGCGCAAATATACGATTTATCCATGAAATTACCTAATTTTTTCCAAAAAAATGATTTCGTCACGTTTATTTTGGCATTTCGACGACATTTTTTGTATCTTTGCAGTAGAAATCTGAAACATCATGAAGAAACTTTTGTCATTACCACCCAATCTGGTGGGACATTTCCACGAAGTAACAGGACTGGATGCCCAAGAGTACTATTGTACCCACGACCCTATAGGACATAAGCTAGGAAGTGGGGGAGGAACCACATGGCTGTTGCAACAGTGTTATCAGGCATGGGGAGGCGGGCAGTCGTTTGATGAGTGGCTGTCGACCGATCGTAAGATTCTGATCCATGCCGGTGGACAGAGCCGACGATTGCCGTCGTATGCTCCGTCAGGAAAGATTCTCACACCGATTCCAGTGTTCCGTTGGGAACGGGGACAGCGCCTGAGCCAGGATCTGTTGTCCCTGCAGTTGCCGTTGTATGAGCAACTGATGTCGATGGCTCCTGAGCGCATCCATACGATGGTGGTGAGTGGTGATGTCTATATCCGTGCTACCCAGCCCCTTCAGCCTATCCCTGATGCTGATGTGGTGTGCTACGGTCTGTGGCTCGATGCCGAGGTGGCTAAGAACCATGGGGTGTTCGTGGCTGAGCGTCGTGCCCCCTCCGTCTTGAAGCAGATGTTACAGAAGCCATCTGTGGAGACGCTGAGTCGTCTGCAGACCAATCATCTGTATCTGACGGATATCGGTGTGTGGCTGTTGAGCGACAAGGCCGTGAAGCTATTGATGAAACACTCGATGCACAACGGACAACTGAAGGAGTACGACCTGTATTCGGAGTTTGGCTGTTCACTGGGTACATACCCCCTGATAGAAGACGAGGAACTGAAATCACTGACGGTAGCGATACTCCCCCTCCCAGGTGGTGAGTTCTATCATTATGGTACGAGCAGGGAAATGATCTCATCGACGCTCGCTATCCAGAACCTCGTCAACGATCAGCGCGAGATTATGCATCTCGGTTGGAAGCCCCATCCCTCTATCTTTATTCAGAATGCTGTGAGTCATGTGAAACTGACGGAGCAGAATCCCCGTTTGTGGATAGAGAACAGTTGTGTAGGTCCTCACTGGCAACTCAGTACTGACCACGTCATTACAGGCGTTCCTGAGAACGACTGGGTGGTGCGGCTGCAACCCAGACAGTGTGTGGATATCGTTCCTGTGGGCGAGAGCGAGTATGTGGTGCGTGTCTATGATATCGATGACCGTTTTGCTGGTGAACGACAGTCGACACCCCTCTTCCCTGTGGTGAAGAATCTGACAGAGATGGGTGAAGTGGTGCAACAGTTGTTGGCAGGAGAACCTCCTGCAGGCTATCGGCTGATGAGTGCTGAGGAGATATCGAATAAAGCTAATCTTGTACGATTGTTTGCCCAGCGGCGACAGTTCAGGAAACTTAACTGGGAGGCGTTGGCAGCCAATAGTGGACGTAGTGTGTTTTATCAGATCGACCTTGATGATGCAGCCCATGAGATGGTGGACTTCGGACTGCCGTTGCCTGCTCCCATCCCCGAAGAGAGTCCGTTGCTCATCCGTATCCACGATGCGATGCTGCGTTCGGAGATGTCGCGCCTGCGAGGTGAACCTTATGAGGAGTCAGAACGACAGGCGTTTGCCCTTCTGCGCGAGGGACTGACGGAGATGGCGCTCGCAGAGAAGCAGCGACCGCGGATGTCAGTATATAGCGATCAGATCGTGTGGGGACGTAGTCCTGTACGTATCGATATTGCTGGTGGATGGACAGACACACCGCCCTACTGTCTGATGGAGGGAGGCAGTGTCATCAACTTTGCCGTCGAACTGAACGGTCAACCACCGTTGCAGGCTTACGTCCGTCCGTGTAAGGAGCATCATATCATCCTCAGGAGTATCGATCTGGGGGCGATGGAACGCATCGAGACCTACGAACAACTGGCCGACTTTATGCATGTGGGTAGTCCTTTCTCTATCCCCAAGGCGGCACTGGTGCTGGCAGGCTTCCAACCAGGATTCTCACAAGAGCCGTTCCCCACCCTGAAAGCACAGCTGGAGGACTTTGGTTGCGGCATAGAACTGACCCTTCTATCGGCTATCCCTGCAGGCAGTGGTTTAGGAACCAGTAGTATCCTCGCCGCCACAGTGCTGGGAGCCGTCAACGATTTCTGTTCGCTGGCCTGGGATAAGAACGAGATTGGCAAGCGGACACTCGTACTGGAACAGTTGCTCACGACGGGTGGTGGTTGGCAAGACCAGTTCGGAGGAGTACTGGGTGGCGTGAAACTCTTGCAGACCGTCAGGGGCTTCGACCAGAACCCACAGGTGAGATGGTTGCCCAACGACCTCTTCACCCAGTCAGAGTACCAGTCGTGTCATCTGTTATACTATACTGGTCTGACGCGTACAGCGAAAAATATCCTCTCAGAAATCGTGCGGCGGATGTTTCTCAATCAGAACGACGAGCTTAGGATGTTGCGTGAGATGAAAGCCCATACGATGGATATGTATGAGGCTATTCAGCGGGCGGACTTTAACCAGATGGGACACCTCATTAGGAAAACGTGGCAACAGAACCAGCGTATCGATAGTGGAACGAATCCGTCGGCCGTGAAAGCGATTACCGATTTGGTAGACGACCTCTGCCTGGGGTACAAACTGCCTGGAGCGGGTGGTGGTGGCTATCTATATATGGTGGCGAAAGACCCAGAGGCGGCAGCACGTATCAAACAGATACTGCGACAACAGCAGTTGCATACGAATGCCCGTTTTGTGGACATGCGCCTGAGTACACAGGGGTTGCAGGTGAGTAGGAGTTAGAGTTAGAATCATCAGTGACGAGATGGAGTTTAGGACGATTGTTGATATTCCGAAGCCGGGGTTTGAGATACAGCCTTGTGAGGAGATCCTCTTTGTGGGGTCGTGTTTTGCCGATGCCATCGGTCGACGGTTCGAGCATGAAGGTTTTCCTGTGACCATTAATCCCTTTGGGACGATGTATAACCCCGTCAGTATCGTGCATACCCTTGAAAGGATGGAAAGGAAAACGTGGTCGACGGTGTTCCTGACATTAGGCACCAACCATGTCTACCGACTGAAGGAAACGGGTGAGATTGTAGATAACTGTGAGAAACGGTCGGCAACCCTCTTTCAGGAAGAGGAACTGACGGTCGAGGAATGTGCCCATCATCTGCGACAGGCTATCACCCTGTTGCGACAGGCCAATCCTGATGTGAGGGTAGTGCTCACCGTCAGTCCTATCCGCTATCGGAAATATGGCTACCACGGCAGTCAACTGTCGAAAGCTACGCTGTTGTTGGCGGTGCAGGAGATTCTGGACGATCTAGACAATCTAGACAATCCTAGAAACTCTAGAAGCTCTAGAAATTCTAGGGAGTCTAGGGAGTCTAGAATATCCTACTTCCCTTCCTACGAGATTATGAACGACGAGTTGCGCGACTATCGTTTCTATGCCGCCGACATGATCCATCCTTCGGAGCAGGCCGTCGATTATCTCTGGGAGCGACTAGTGGCTATCTATTTCTCTCTTGCGGCTCAGCAGTTTCTGGAGGAGTGGCGCCCCCTGAAACAGGTGCTCGATCATCGTCCCTTCCATCCTGAGTCGGTCGAATATCAGGCACTCATGGATAAAACTATGTTAAAAATCGCAGCTTTACGGAAAAAATATACTACTTTCGCAAAATGAACTATACGATAGAAAAAATTACGACGCTTATTGGCGCCCGACGCATCGGTACGGCAGATGCTAAGATTGGATGGTTACTGACCGACAGCCGTTCCCTCTGTTTCCCTGAGGAGACTCTTTTCTTTGCGTTGAAGACCCAACGCAACGACGGTCATCGTTATATCGAAGACCTGTATCGCAGGGGAGTAAGAAACTTCGTTGTTGAGCAGACCGAAGCCAAGCGACTGACATCACGTTTCGCTGATGCCAACTTCTTAGTGGTTCCCTCACCCTTAGCTGCCCTGCAGCGGTTGGCTGAGCGTCATCGTGATGAGTTTGATATCCCTATCGTCGGCATCACGGGCAGCAACGGAAAGACGATGGTGAAAGAGTGGCTCAGTCAGTTGCTGGCGCCCTCCATGACCGTCACCCGTTCGCCTAAGAGCTATAACTCGCAAATCGGTGTGCCTCTGAGCGTGTGGTTGCTCAACGAACATACGGAGGTGGCCCTCTTTGAGGCAGGTATCAGTGAGCCCGACGAGATGGCGGC
>ONWA01000025.1 GCA_900321425.1 uncultured Prevotellaceae bacterium
GAGCAGGAGACCAACATCTCCAGTCGTCAGTTCCTCAAGAAGGCGTCGTTCATCAACAAGGCAGCCCTGTTCAAGGATGCTGAGGAGGACGCTGAGGGCAGCGAGAACAGCGGTGGCAGCGACAGCCAGGGCGGCAGCTCACAGGGCGGCAACACGCAGAGCGGCACTGAGACCCCAGGCGGTGGTGACAACACCGGTGGCAACACGGGTGGCGGCGGTGACGACGATCCCGACGACGGAGTGATCTCTTAGAGGTAAGAGGTGAGATGGGGCGTCCTGATGGGGCGCCCCTTATTTTTTCATCTTTAGGGATTCCCCTAACAACTTATGGGGAAATCCTTTTGGGGAGAGAGGGGAAAAGTCATACCTTTGCAGCAACCAAAGAAAGAAGAGTTATGAAGAAAGGTATCATTTGTGTGTTGGTCAGTCTGCTGTTTTTGAGCAGTTGTGCAACCTATGAAGGACAGGGAGCCGTTGCCGGCGGTTCGTTGGGTGCTATCCTCGGATCGGCCATCGGCGGCATCGCAGGCGGTCGTCACGGCCGAGATGTCGGTACGTTGATAGGTGCAGCCAGTGGTGCGATGGCTGGCGCAGCCATCGGTCAGCAGGCCGACAAGAAAGAGCGTGAGCGCTATGAGGCTTATCAGCGCAGTCGTCAGGGCGCTTACTCCTACGACCGATATGAGCGTGGTAGCTATTCCGACGGACGATATGAGCGTGGTAGCTATTCCAATCGTGACGAGAGCGGTTACGACCCGAACAACGGTGGTGACGACCGTATCTCCTTCGACGCACAACCCTCGGCGACGGTGCCCTTGGAAATCCGTCATGTCCGTATCATCGATGCCGACAACGACGGTATACTGCGAGCAGGGGAGGAGTGTAGAATCACTTTCGAGGTGATGAACCGTTCTGGCTATACACTCTACGATGTGCAGCCGGTAGTGACTGAGCTGACAGGCAATGAGCATATCCATATCACTCCCAATCTCCTCATCCGAAGCATCGAAGCGAAGAAAGGTGTCCGTTATACTGCCTTTATGAAAGGTGATCAGAAACTGAAGAACGGAGATGCCGTCGTCCGCGTGTCTGTGAACCAAGGCAACCGTGAGCTGAAAGAGCTGGCACAGGAGTTCCGCATCGAGACACGAAAGCGCTGATTACTTCTTCTTGACCTTCATCTCCTTGGTGGCAGAAGGAGCAATCATCTTCTTGACGCTGTCGGTAGTCACATCCTGCCAGTAAGGCATCAGACCCTTGTTGACCTGGTCGTTGGTCTCCAACTCAGGATGCTTGCCTTCTGGACGACAACCGTAGCCACTCCTTGCGCTAAGATGCCCAACTCCTTGGCGGCACGCCAGGAGAGATCGATGATACGTCCGCGTACGAAAGGACCGCGGTCGGTCACTTTGACAATCACATGACGACCGTTGACGGGATTATAGACAAAAAGTTTTGTGCCAAAGGGATAGTTGCGGTGGGCACACGTCAGACTGTCGGGGTGCAGGCGTTCGCCACTCGCCGTCTTGCGACCATGAAGCTTCTGGGAATAGAACGAGGCCTTGCCCCGTTGCGTGTGCTGAGCCAGCAACGGGGTAAGACCGCAGGTGATGAATAGTAATATGAAAAGGATCCTTTTCATCATATGATACCTTGTGCCATCATCGCATTCGCTACCTTCATGAAGCCTGCGACGTTAGCACCTTTCACATAGTTGACATAATTGCCCTCCTTGCCGTACTTCACACACTGCTCGTGGATGCCCGACATGATCTGGTGCAATTTCTGGTCAACCTCCTCAGCGCTCCACGACATACGCATGGAGTTCTGTGTCATCTCCAGACCAGAGGTAGCCACACCGCCGGCATTGACCGCCTTGCCTGGGGCGAAGAGCTGGCCGGCAGCGATGAACTTGTTGACTGCCTCAGCTGTGCAGCCCATGTTGGATACCTCTGCCACGCACAATGGCTTGTGGGCTAAGATCGCGTCGGCATCGGCACCGTTGAGCTCGTTCTGGGTAGCACATGGCAGGTAGATATCGGCTTTCTGCTCCCAAGGTCTCTTGTCGGCAAAGAACTGTGAGCCAGGGAACTCGTCCTCGTAGGGCTGACAGACATCATTGCCGCTGGCACGAAGCTCGAGCATATATTCAATCTTCTCAGCATCCAGACCTGCAGGGTCGTAGATATAGCCGTCAGGACCGCTGATGGTGATGACCTTGGCACCCAACTCTGTCGCTTTCTTGGCAGCTCCCCATGCCACATTGCCGAAGCCTGAGAGCGCCACCGTCTTTCCCTTGATATCGAGACCATGAGCCTTCATCATGTGGTTGACGAAATAGAGCGCACCATAGCCCGTAGCCTCAGGACGGAGGATAGAACCGCCCCATTCCAGTCCCTTGCCTGTGAGGGTGGCACCATGGAACTGGCTGGTCAGCTTCTTGTACATACCGAAGAGATAGCCGATCTCTCGTCCGCCCACGCCGATATCGCCGGCAGGTACGTCCATATCAGGACCAATCACCTTATAGAGCTCTGTCATAAACGCCTGACAGAAACGCATGATCTCGGCATCGCTCTTGCCACGAGGGGCAAAGTCGCTACCGCCCTTGCCACCACCCATCGGGAGTGTGGTCAAGGCGTTCTTGAACGTCTGCTCGAAACCGAGGAACTTCAGGATAGACAGGTTCACGGAAGGGTGGAAACGCAGACCGCCCTTATACGGACCGATGGCACTGTTGAACTGTACACGGTAGCCGATGTTCACCTGTACCTCGCCCTTGTCGTCGACCCAGGGCACACGGAAGGTGATGATACGTTCCGGCTCCACAATACGCTCAACAATCTTTGCTTTTTCGAATTCAGGGTGCTGGTTGTACACGTCCTTGATAGACTCCAACACTTCCCTTACTGCTTGTAAATACTCTGCTTCGCCTGGATGCTTACGTTCCAGCTGTTGCATGATTTTCTCAACTTCCATAGTGTTCTTTAATTATTTTAGGTTGTAAATCGGTACAAATTGTTAATTGGATAGTGCAAATGTAGGAAAAATCTGAATACAAAACAAATAAAAGCCCGAAAAAATTCGGACTTTTACTTACTTTTTGTTAAAAAAAGGGTGAATGCTTAGATTTTCGCGAGTGCCTGTTTGATGTCGTCGAGGATATCTTCCACATCCTCGATACCTACCGACAGACGGATCAAATCGGGGGCGATACCTGCCTCACGAAGCTGTTCGTCACTGAGTTGACGGTGCGTATGACTGGCAGGGTGGAGCACACACGAACGACTGTCGGCCACATGGGTGGCGATATTGATCATCTGCAGCGAGTCCATCCACTTAATGGCCGTCTCGCGGTCGCCCTTCAGACCAAAGGCGATGACGCCACACGACCCGTTGGGGAGGTATTTCTGTGCTTTGGCGTAGTTGGGATCGTCAGGCAGTCCGCTGTAGTGTACCCATGCCACCTTCGGATTGTCGTGCAGGAACTCTGCCACACGCTGCGCATTCTTACAGTGCTGTGCCACACGCAGGTGGAGTGTCTGTAATCCTAAGTTCAGCAAGAAAGAATTCTGTGGAGCAGGAATACTTCCTAAGTCGCGCATCAGCTGTGCCACCAGCTTGGTAGTATAGCCCATCTTTCCGAAAGCCTTCACATACGTCAGACCGTGATAGGACTCATCGGGGGTACACAGACCAGGGAACTTCTCGGCATGAGCCATCCAGTCGAAGTTGCCGCTGTCGACGACACATCCGCCCACCTGTGTGGCCATACCATCCATATACTTCGTGGTGGAGTGGGTGACGATGTCGGCTCCCCATTCGAACGGACGACAGTTGATGGGTGTGGGGAAGGTGTTGTCGATGATGAGGGGCACACCGTTACGATGGGCGATTTTGGCGAACTTCTCGATATCGAGGACAGCACAGCCAGGGTTCGTGATGGTCTCGCCAAACAATGCCTTCGTATTCGGACGGAAGGCAGCCTGAAACTCCTCCTCACTGGCATCGGGCGATACGAAGGTACAGTCGATACCCAGCTTCTTCATGGTCACTCCGAAAAGGTTATAGGTGCCACCGTAGATCTCGTTCGACGTCACAAAGTGGTCGCCTGCCTCACAGATATTGAACAAGGCATAGAAATTGGCTGCCTGTCCTGAGGAGGTGAGTACAGCACCCACACCACCTTCGAGGGCCGCGATCTTAGCGGCTACGGCGTCGTTGGTGGGGTTCTGCAGACGAGTATAGAAATAACCTTCTTTCTTCAGGTCGAATAACTGTGCCATCTCGTCAGAGTCGTCGTACTTGAAAGTCGTACTCTGGATGATGGGCACCTCTACGGGTTCACCGTTCTTGGGCTGATAGCCAGCCCTTACACAACGTGATGCGATTCTTAGTTTCTTATCCATTATTATATTATACAAGATGTTCGATTAAGTCGGCACGATCGCCTGGAAGCATATCGATGACAGGAAGCTCTATCATCGTATAGCAACCAGGCTGTTGACGAACTCCAGACGCTGGTTTTGGGTCTTTCCGCTGACACCCTTGCGTACCAGGTTGACACCATGTCCCATATCGCGGACATCGTCCACACTCTCTACCTGGAAGACGTGGGTCTCGTCGTTGGCAAAGTAAGGATCGGCCTTGATGTCCTTGGTGACCTGTTCCAGGGTGTAGCCGTCTTCCAGTTCCACATAGACCATACGACGGTGAATGCCTTCGCCCAGAGGAATAGTCATAGACAGCGCATTCTTGACACCAGCCTTGGAACGTACGCAAACACTATGGCCCATCGACATTCCAGGACCGAAGTTCGTGTAACTCAGTCCCTTGGGAGCCAGACTCTGCATCAGTGTACGGACGATAGAGTCGGAACCTGGATCCCAGCCTGCCGCAATCACGCTGACGGTATTCGTCTGCTTGTTCAGCTCCATCAGTCGCTCACGATAGCCGCGGATGTTGGTGTGAATGTCGAACGAGTCGACGGTATTGATGCCTAATGGCAATATCTGTTTGGCATATTCCTCACAAGAGCGGGTAGGGGTGGCCAGAATGGCTACGTCTACATCCTTCAACTCCTTGATGTCCTTTACTACCTCATAATCGGCTAGTTCAGCGGGTTTGTTCTCTGCACCTTGACGACGTACGATACCTGCCACCTCAAAATCGGGGGCTGCTTCCAATGCCTGCAGAGAATACTTTCCAATGTTGCCGTATCCCACGACGGCTGCTCTGATTTTTTTCATTTTCTTATGTGTTTGGTTTATTTTTATTCGCAATTTGGTTGCAAAAGTACACTTTTCTTGTGAATTAGCTAACAAAATGACGGAAAAAATAAGAAAAATCTGTCTGTTATCATCAAAATAGGGAATATTCGTCTAAATAATCAGATGTTTTTCATAGCCTATACAATAAATAGATGTATTTCGACGTTAATAAGGTTGTATATATACAAATTATTGCAATGATTGAATACGTAAAAGGCGAACTGACAGAGTTGACGCCTGCTCTTGCTACGGTAGAAGCGGCAGGGGTGGGGTATGGTTTGAGCATTTCACTGAACACGTATAGTGCCATTCAAGGCAAGCGTGAAGTGAAACTCTATGTCTATGAGTCCATTCGTGAGGACGCCTATCAGCTGTTTGGCTTTGTCAACAAGAAGGAGCGTGAGATGTTTGAGTTGCTGATCTCGGTCAGTGGCGTAGGCGCCAATACCGCTCGTATGATTCTCTCGTCGTTGAGCGTGAGTGAGTTATGTCATGCCATCTCAACGGGTAATGAACGAATCATCAAAGGTATCAAGGGCATAGGTTTGAAGACGGCCCAGCGTTTGATTGTCGACCTGCGCGACAAGATTGTGGCATTGGGAATCACTGACGAGATTCCTGTGGGTGGACTCACGGAGGCTCCCGTCAACAGTCAGGTGAAGGATGAGGCTGTAGGAGCGTTGACGATGTTGGGCTTTGCCCCTGCTCCCAGTCAGAAGGTGGTGGTGGCTATCCTTCGTGAACAGCCGGATGCCCCAGTAGAAACCGTTGTCAAACTGGCATTAAAGCAAATCAAGTAAACGGCGGTGAAAAAGAGAATCGTCTATTTCCTGCTTATCCTGTTGAGTATCACAGCCTTGGCGATACCTCCACAGGATCGTAAGACACAGAAAAAGAATGTGCCTAAGGCGCAGCCTGTGGCATTGGATGACGATGAAAACATCCCCGATTCTCTGTTACATCCCCGTTGGAAAATCAAACGTACCATTCCTGTCACGGTGAATGACCTGGACTCTTCCTACCTGGATCTGAAGACCCCTGACAATATCCGTCAGCAGGTAGAGTATATCGACTCGTTGGATATGTACCTCGTCGGCTCGAAGTTGGGCGATTCCTACCTGAATGCACCATTGCTGATGACACCCGCCGAATACAGGAAATGGTCGGAACGTCGTTCGATGCATGAGTTCTTCAGGAAGAAGAGCTTTGAATTCGTGGAGAACAAAGGAAAGGAGAAGTTTGACTTCACGGATATGCACTTCAGTTTAGGTCCCGCAGAAAAAATCTTCGGTCCTGGTGGCGTACGTATCAAGACGCAAGGAACGGCCGAGTTGAAGATGGGTGTGACACTGAAGAATATTGATAACCCCTCACTGCCTGAGCGTAACCGAAATACCAAGACCTTCGATTTCGATGAGAAGATCAATCTGAGCGTCAACGGTAAGGTGGGTGATAAGGTCAATATGAACTTCAACTACAATACCGATGCTACCTTCGATTTTGATACGAAGAACCTGAAGCTGAAGTATGAAGGAAAAGAAGATGAGATCATCAAACTGGTGGAGTTGGGTAGTGTCACCTTCCCTACCAATAACTCGCTGGTACGTGGCGCCTCCACGCTGTTTGGTGTCAGAACCGATATGCAGTTTGGTAAACTGAAGCTCCAGACGGTCTTCTCGCAGAAGAACTCTACCTCGAAGAGTGTCTCGTCCAAGGGAGGAACACAGATGACCAGCTTCGAGATGAGTGCCGCCGACTATGAGGAAAACCGTCACTTCTTCCTCTCAGACTATTTCCGTTCTATCTACGATCGTGCGATGGCATCACTCCCTGATATCAATACAGGTATCACCATCAAACGTGTGGAGATCTGGGTGACCAATAAGTCGGGAACCTCTACGAACAGCCGAAATATCATCGCATTGCCTGAGTTGGGTGAGAATATGCAGATCCGCAGTGGGAAGTGGACACTGAACCCACTACCCGTTCCTTGTAATGAGGCAAACAGTGCCTATTCCACTCTGGTGGGACTGGATGGTGCCCGTGAGATAGACAAGGTAGGTACTGTACTCGATAACTATGGACTCACAGGTGGACTCGATTACGAGAAACTGGCAGGCGCACGTCTGCTCTCACCGTCAGAGTATACTGTGAACAACGCCTTAGGCTTTGTCTCACTGAAGACTGGACTGCAGACAGACCAGGTACTGGCGATCGCCTATGAGTACACCTATATGGGTTCGACCTATCAGGTGGGAGAGTTCGCTTCCGACCTGACGGATGTCGGTAAGGCGCTCTTTGTCAAGTCGCTGAGAAATACCGCCACAGGACCGTCGCAGTACAACTGGGACCTGATGATGAAGAACGTATATTTCCTGGCTTCTACGTTGGAGAAGACTCGTTTTAAACTCGACATCAAACTGAAGAACGATACGGCAGGTACCTATCTCAACTATATTCCTGAGCAGGCGGTGATGAATACCACCCTGTTGAAACTGTTGGGCTGCGACCGTCTGGATAATAACAATAAGGTACGTTCCAACGGCTTCTTTGACTTTGTAGAAGGATATACCGTCAACAACGGACGTGTGTTCTTCCCCGCTGCAGAACCTTTTGGCGACTATCTGCGGGAGAAGTTGCGCGAAGAGTATGCGAAGGCAGGCCAACCGTTTGATGTCGATGAGATTAATCAGAAATACATCTACCAAGAGTTGTATGACACCACCAAGACGGCAGCCAAGCAATCGGAGAAGTCTAGCAGGTATATCTATGTGGGACAATACAAGGGCTCGGCAGCCAATGTTATCTCGTTGGGTGCTTATAACGTACCCCAGGGATCGGTGGTCGTCACTGCGGGCGGTGTCCAGTTGCAGGAAGGCTCCGACTATACGGTAGACTACTCTGCTGGTGAGGTGACCATCCTGAATCAGAGTCTGATTGATGCAGGAACGAACATCAATGTCAGTCTGGAGAGTAACACGGAATATGGTATGCAGCGAAAAACGATGCTCGGCTTGAACTGGGAGTATGACTTCTCGAAAAACTTCCAGATGGCAGGTACCATCCAGCACCTCCAGGAACAACCACTCGTATCGAAGGTGCAGATGGGTACAGAACCACTGAACAACACCTTGTGGGGAGTGAGCATGAACTGGAAACAAGAGAGTCAGTGGCTGACCGATATGTTGAATAAGATACCGTTCCTCCATGTGCGTGAACCGTCGCATATCTCCTTCACGGGAGAGTTCGCACATCTGATTGCAGGAAAGTCGCGTCAGACACAGGGCAACGCTTCCTATATCGATGACTTCGAGAACAATGAAAATGGCATCGACGTAAGTGATCCGAAGTCGTGGATCATCTCCAGCGTTCCATCAACCATTGCCGACTATGACGATAAGATGGGTGTGAGAAGCGGTTACAACCGTGCCCTCTTGGCATGGTATAATATCGACCCGTTGTTCACACGTAGCAGTTCGTCGCTCACCCCGTCGCATATCAAGAGCGACCTCGACCAACTGTCCAATCACTATGTGCGTGAGGTCTATGTCAAGGAACTCTATCCTAACCGCGACCAGTCGACCTATAGTGGTTCGGTATCGACGCTGCCTATCCTGAATATGGCTTTCTATCCCGATGAGCGTGGTCCGTATAACTTGACGACACAACTCAATTTCAATGGTACGCTGACGGACCCAGAAACGAAATGGGGTGGTATGATGCGTCGTCTGGATACCAACGATTTCGAGCAGGCCAATATCGAGTATCTGGAGTTCTGGATGCTGGATCCATTTATCTATACCCGTCAGGAATTTGGCGCGACTGAGGAGTTTAACGGTAAACTGTTTATCAACCTGGGTGAGATCAGCGAGGATGTGTTGCGCGACGGAAAGAAATTCTACGAGAGTGGTATGCCTGTCGACGATACACCGAGTTTCGAGGAGACACAGTGGGGTAAGATTCCATTGCAGGCCACCCAGACCTATGCCTTCGCTACTACCAGCGGCTCGCGTGCTAAGCAGGATGTGGGATTCAATGGACTGAACGACGAAGAGGAGCGCGAATATGGTGCTTATGGACAGTGGCTGGAAAATGTGCGAGGAATGGTGGACGATGAAACCTACCAGCAGTGGGTACTTGACCCTGCCAATGATAACTATCACTATAGTCGAGGAAGTGACTACGACGAGGAACGCCGTTCTATTCTGGACCGCTATAAGCGTATCAATATGCCTCAGGGTAACTCACCCGACTCGGAGATGAACCAGGAGAGTTATGATACATCCTATAAGACAGGACCAGACGTGGAGGATATCAACCAGGACTTCACGCTGAATGAGTATGAGCGTTACTATGAGTATGAGGTGCCCATAGATATGCAAGCCCTCACTGACTATAACAATAATCAGATTACCCCCAATAACTCATTGATTATCGACCGAAGGGAGTATATAGCGACCTTGCGTAACGGTAATCGAGAGACGGTCAACTGGTATAAGTACCGTATTCCTCTGCGTAACGGTATAAGTAAAGGTGGTATCAGTAACCTGTCGTCAGTACGTTTCCTCCGTATGTATATGACGGGCTTCCGTCATCCTATCGTACTGCGTATGGGTAGCCTGGACTTGGTACGTGGTGAATGGCGTATCTACAACCGTCAGTTGGATAATGTATCAGGCAACGGCGAACTGGAGATGAGTGCAGTGAATATTGAGGAGAACAATGATAAGGTTCCGGTGAACTATATCATGCCGCCAGGTATCAGTCGTATCACCGACCCCTCACAGCCACAGATCGTACAGGACAATGAGCAGGCCATGCGTATCGTGGTGAAGAATCTTGCCCATAACGAGTCGAAGGCGGTCTATAAGAAGACGGGTCTCGATATGCGTCAGTATAAGCGCATCCAGATGTTTGTACACGCTAACCGTCTGTTGGGCGATCCTAACCTGGATGATGATGAGCTGGCGGTATTCATCCGTCTGGGTACCGACTATCGCAATAACTATTATGAGTACCAGATTCCTTTGAAGGTGACGCCTGAATCCTCGAAATATAGCAACAACTCCACCGCCGACAGAAAGATTGTATGGCCGGAGGAGAATATGTTGGATATCGAACTGTCGCTGCTCACCAACTTGAAGAAGAATCGTAACGTCGCACGAGCCGCTGGTACGGGTAGCTATAATCAGGTGTACTCCGAATATGATCCGAACCGTCCGAACAATAAGATGAGCGTCTTGGGTAATCCGTCGTTGGGCGAAGTACAGGTGATGGTTGTCGGCGTACGAAACATCAAGGGTGGCTCACGTTCTGGTGAGGTATGGGTCAATGAGCTCCGTCTGTTGGAATACACCAATAGCGGCGGTTGGGCTGCTGCTGGAACACTGAATCTGCAGTTAAGTGATTTCGCTACGGTCAACCTGTCAGGAAAGATTGTGACGGAGGGCTTTGGAGGACTGGAAGACGGTGTGGCAGCTCGTGCCAAGGACAATACTCGTTCGTATAACCTGACGACGAATATGGAGATGGGTAAGTTCTTCCCCGACAAGGCAAAGGTATCTATCCCCGTCTATTATTCTCGTTCAGAGGAAATCACCAAACCAAAGTACAACCCGTTGGATACGGATATCCTGTTGTCGGATGCGTTGGATGCTGCCACTGGTGCTGAGCGCGACTCGATAGAGTCCATCGCTATTACCAAGACAAAGACCACCAACTTCTCTATTTCCAATGCCCGCGTGGGAATCAAGTCGAAACGGCCTATGCCATACGACCCAGCCAACTTCTCGTTCTCTTATAGTCATTATGACCGTAATACCACAGGACATACGACGGTCTATGAGCGGGAGGCCAACTGGCGAGGAGCACTCAACTATGCCTATTCGCCTGTCTACAAGACATGGGAACCTTTCAAGAAAGTGAAAGGAAAGTCTAAGTGGCTGAATTTCCCCAAGGCCTTTGGTATTAACTATCTGCCGCAGAGTATAGCGTTCAATACGGAAATGACACGCCGCTATACTGAGTTGCAGGAACGTGACCTGGAGAGTGCGGAGAACCAGCGTATGCCACTGACCTATTCGTCGGAGTTCCTGTGGAACAGAGATTTCTCGCTGCGCTGGGACCTTACCAAGAACCTGCACATGAACTTCAACTCTGCCACACGAGCACAGATTGAAGAGCCCGACGTGCCTGTCAACAAAGACCTCTATCCCGATGAATATCAGGCATGGAAGGATTCTGTATGGCAGAGTATCAAACACTGGGGTAAGCCACTCGACTACCGACAGAATTTCACCGCCAGCTATCAACTGCCGTTGAACAAACTGCCGATCTTCGACTGGGTCAACAGCGATGCTTCTTATACTGCTTCCTATAACTGGATCAGAGGTACGGAACGTGAGGACGGAACATCCTTAGGAAATACCATTACGAATAACCGTAATCTGAACATCAACGGTACGTTTAATATGGTGAATCTCTATAATCACGTGCCGTTCTTGAAGAAGGTAAATGATTTGTACAACAAGCGACAGTCTACACCTCAGAAGAAACAGACAACGAAGAGGGATACCACGAAGGACAAGAAGAACAGTAAGGATAAGAAAGATCCGCAGAAAGATCAGAAGAAAGACCCGAAGGCTGCACAGGCGGCTAAGGATGATGCCAAAGAGAAGGCGGCTCTTCCTGTCAATAAGAATACCTTCCAGAAGGAGATCGTGCTGAAGCTGGATACCACCCTGACGATTGCCCATAACAAGAAGTCAAAGCGTATCTATGTGACAGCCCGTACCAAGGATGGTAAACCCTATAACCTGAAATATAAGGTACTCGACGAGAATAAGATTCTCATCAAGACCCGCGATACGGTGGCACTGAAACTCAGTGTCACACCTAAGGCACCTCTGGAGGAGCAGTGGTGGTACAAACCGGCACAGGCAGCTTCGCGTTTCCTGATGATGACGCGTAATATCAGCGTCTCTTATCGTAACCAATACGCGATGAATATTCCTGGCTTCACTCCCAATATCGGCGATATCTTCGGACAGCGCACGGGTGGGGTGATGGCACCAGGTCTTGGCTTCGCCTTCGGATTCGTTGGTGAGGATTATATTGACAAGTGTTTGGACAACGGATGGTTGCGTACGGATGGCGAGCTGACGACGCCGGCAACGACAAATGCCACGGAGGACTTACAAATCAGGGCTTCCCTTGAACCCGTGCGCGACCTGAAGATTGACCTGACGGCAACACGTACTGTGAACAAGGCGAAGAGTATCCAGTATATGTATGAGGGAAGACCCACCAGTCAGTCGGGTTCGTTCCTGCAGACAACCATCTCCTTAGGTACTGCCTTCGGAGGTATGGGCGATGCTAACAATGGGTACTATTCTGCTACGTTTGAGAAGTTCTGTAACTCACTCGATGCCTACCGCGAAAGGGTGGAGGCACAATATGCTGGTGCTGCCTATGAAGGATCGGTCAATAAGTACAGTGCAGACGTGATGATCCCAGCCTTCCTGGATGCCTATACGATGGGTGGAGGCGGCTCCCTGGATCTGTTCCCTACCTTGAAACGGTTATTACCCAACTGGACCGTCCGCTATACCGGACTGGTGAAACTCCCCTGGTTCCGTGATACGTTCAAGAGTTTCAATATCAACCATGCCTATAAGAGTATCTTCTCTGTGGGTAGTTACAATACCTATTCCTCATGGTTGGAGTATATGGGCGATCTGGGATTCATCAAGGAGACATCCACAGGCAATCTGATTCCAAGTTCCAAGTATAGCATCTCTACCGTAAGTATCAACGAAGCCTTCTCGCCTTTGTTGGGTGTGGATATGACCTTCAATAACGGACTGACGGCAAAGATAGAGTATCGTCAGACACGTGTGCTTACGTTGTCGATGACCAGTGTGCAGATCAATGAAGCGCTGAGCAAGGACTTTGTGATTGGTCTGGGCTATAAGATTCAGGACTTCAACCTCTTCGGTAGTAAGAACAACCGTAAGATCCGTAATGCACAGCGTGGTAGGAACCGTAACAACCAGCAGAACGCATCGTCTACCAGTACGACGCGGAGCAAGACTGGTGTCAACCACGACCTGAACATCCGTTTGGATGTGTCCTATCGTCGTCAGGCAGCTATCACGCGCGATATCGCGACGATGGCCAGCAGTGCTTCCAGTGGTAATACGGCACTGAAAATATCGTTGATGGCAGACTATACCTTATCCCGTCTGATGACACTGAGTGCTTTCTATGACCGACAGACCAATACTCCGTTGCTCTCATCGAGCAGTTATCCTACGACAACGCAGGATTTTGGAGTCTCACTGAAGTTCTCACTGACCCGTTGATAGGGCGTTTTCTCGCATTTTTGTAAGTTTTCACACCTTTTATAGATGGAGTGTGCGAAAAAAGTCGTATTTTTGCAGTCAAATTTCGAAATTTGCAAAATTATTATGGCACAAGAAGATGTATTTAAGAAAATCGTAAGCCACTGCAAGGAGTATGGTTTCGTGTTCCCCAGCAGTGATATCTACGATGGATTAGGAGCTGTTTATGACTACGGTCAGAATGGTGTAGAGTTGAAGAACAATATCAAAGAATATTGGTGGAAATCGATGGTACTGCTGCACGAGAATATCGTGGGCATCGACTCCGCTATCTTTATGCATCCAACCATCTGGAAGGCTTCCGGACACGTTGATGCATTCAACGATCCCCTGATTGATAACCGTGACTCTAAGAAGCGCTATCGTGCCGATGTGCTCATCGAGGATCAGATTGCCAAGTACGACGATAAGATTCAGAAGGAAGTGGAGAAGGCCCGTAAGCGTTTCGGCGACAGCTTCGACGAGGCGAAATATATGGAGACCAGCGAGCGCGTAAAGGAGACAAAGGAGAAGCGCGATAACCTACATGCACGCTATGCTGCTGCTATGCAAGGACCAGACCTGGACGAACTGAAGCAGATTATTCTCGACGAGGAGATCGTTTGTCCTATCAGCGGTACACGCAACTGGACCGACGTACGTCAGTTCAACCTGATGTTCTCTACCGAGATGGGTGCTTCTGCTGATGGTTCAATGAAGGTTTACCTGCGTCCTGAGACGGCTCAGGGTATCTTCGTGAACTACCTGAACGTGCAGAAGACGGGACGTATGAAGATTCCTTTCGGTATCGCACAGATCGGTAAGGCTTTCCGTAATGAGATTGTGGCTCGTCAGTTCATCTTCCGTATGCGTGAGTTTGAGCAGATGGAGATGCAGTTCTTCGTTGCTCCTGGTACAGAACTGGAGTGGTTCCCCAAGTGGAAGGAGACCCGTATGAAGTGGCACCAGGCACTGGGCTTCGGCGCAGAGAACTATCGTTTCCACGATCACGACAAGCTGGCTCACTATGCCAACGCTGCTACCGATATTGAGTTTAAGATGCCATTCGGCTTCAAGGAGGTGGAGGGTATCCACTCTCGTACCAATTTCGACTTGTCGCAGCACGAGAAATACTCTGGTAAGAGCATTAAGTACTTCGATCCTCAGACCAACGAGAGCTATACTCCGTTCGTTATTGAGACATCTATCGGTGTTGACCGTATGTTCCTCTCTATTATGTGTCACTCTTTCGACGAGGAGAAACTGGAGAATGGTGAGACACGTACTGTACTCCACCTGCCTGCAGCACTGGCTCCTGTGAAGTTGGCTGTGATGCCATTGGTGAAGAAAGACGGTCTGCCTGAGAAGGCACGTGAGATCATCAACGACCTGAAGTTCCATTTCAACTGCCAGTATGACGAGAAAGACTCTATCGGTAAGCGTTATCGTCGTCAGGATGCTATCGGTACACCCTATTGTGTCACTGTCGACCACGACTCTCTGAATGATGGTAAGGTAACACTCCGCTTCCGCGATACGATGGAGCAGGAGCGCGTGAATATTTCTGACTTGGTAGGCATCATCGAAGACAAGGTGAGCATTGCCAGTCTCTTAAAGAAACTTCAATAATGAAAGAAAGAAGAATCACGATGAAGGGGAGCGTAATTGTTTTTTTCTGTTTCCTCCTGTTCTCCACTTTCTCCTTGGTGTCTTGTAGTGAGACTGAGGAAGAAACGACTAGTAGTGAGTTTACCAACTGGCTCTCCAAGAACGATGAGTTTATGGATGAGTTGGTAGAGAGGTACAAGGCTAATCCTACAGCATGGGTAAGACTCAAGAAAAATCTGCAGGACAAGGTGGTGGTTGTTGAACCTGATGAGGTTACCGATGACGATGAGGATTATGTTTATGCAGAAATCCTTTCCACAGGAAGCAGTACGAGTAGTATTCTCTATACCGATAGCGTAAGAGTGCATTATCTCGGTCATCTGATTCCCACAGAGGAACACCCCAATGGCTATGTCTTCGACCAGTCGTTCTCTGGTGACAGTTGGGCTGATTTCAATGCACGTGTGGCTGTCCCCAGAAAGTTTGCTGTTAATGCTATGGTTGTGGGATTCTCAACAGCATTACAGAAGATGCATGTCGGCGACACATGGAAAGTGTATATTCCCTATCAGTTGGGCTATGGCACCAGCGATTCTGGTGTGATACCCGCTTATAGTACACTTATATTCTATATAAACGTTGCCGAAGCATGGCATGTCGGTGAGAAGCATTCCTAACGGGATGCTTCTTTCATTTTCTCTATATCACGGCGACTCTTGCTCTTCGTCACCAGCCATACACCGCCGAAGACAAGGATAACTGCCAGTCCCTGACTCCATTTAAGAATACCCAGACCGGTGAGGATGCTGACAGTCACCGATACGATAGGCTGTACATAATTGTAGATACTCACTACCGTCGGACGGAGTGTACGCTGTCCAATCATCGTCAGGATATATCCCAGATAGGTGCCAAAGAATACCACATATCCTACTTCCCACCAGGTTCGTTGTGGAACATGTGGAAAGTCGATGGCTGCTACGTGGCTCCATGTGAAGGGGGCAAGTAACAATGATGCCCAAAGAAACATCCATTTATTGATGGTAAATACGTTGTATCTGCGGATGAGTGGGTTGAACAGCGACAGATAGAGCGCGAACGAGAACTGGGCTCCTAAGCAGAGCAGGTCGCCACGGATATCACCTACCTTAGCGTCGACATGGGCTGCACTGGTCAGAATCAGGATAAGTGCGCCACTACATCCCATCAGTACTCCTAATGCTTTCTTCCCTGTGATAGGCTCTTTTAGGATGATGGCTGCAAGCAACATGGCAAAGATAGGCATGGAGGTGGTTACGATGCTGGCATTAATCGGTGAGGTAATACTCAGACCAATCGTATAGCAACACTGGTTGAACAGTAGTCCGAAAATGGCAGCACCAATGAACATCAGCTTGTCCTTGATGGGTACGTGTTGGTGCTTGACAAACAAGGAGGTCAACCAGAATAGGATACAGCCTCCAACAACCCTGAATGTAACCATGTCGATACCTGTAACCCCATGGGTCATCGCATCTTTTCCCAGTGGAGCCATCAGTCCCCAAAAAGCACAAGCCCCAAACATCGAGAGGTGGGCAATCAGTGGTTTGTTTTGATTCATTTCTGCCATTTTTTTCATTTTTCGCTGCAAAGGTAGTGATTTTGAGCGACATCGGCAAAAAGAAATCTTATTTTGAAAGGAGAAAAACTTTGGATAAGATTTGTTTTATTGAAATAAATTGTTTAGTTTTGCGATGAATTCAAAAATCAATAACTAATGAGAAAGTATTTGTTGTTTGTTTTTATCTGTCTTCTTCCTGCCTGTTTAGTTGCACAGAACAATCATCAGATGCAGCAAGAAGAGAATCAGTATGCACAGATTCCCAACGACTCTTTATTTAAAGAGTTAAAGGCTATTCGGTCGCTCCAAGAAAAGGCCAAAGCTGAAAGAGATACCATTAGGGCTAAGATGAAAAAACGGGAGGCAGAACTGCAAGAACAGACCGAGGCGGATATGTCTAATGAATATGGAGCCATTCTTCAGGTGGAGAATAATACCCGTCAGCATTGGTGGTATGATGATTGGAACTGTTTTGGCATTTTTACTTTTATTGTAGCTTTAGCATCGTTGATAATAGGATGGATTACCTATAATGCTCAGAAGAAAACGGAAGAGAATACGACCAAGACTCAGCGAAATACCAGTAAATTGAACTTGGAAGAGCAGAAATCCTTGCTCTCAGACATGATTCGTCATTTTTATCGTAATTATGTGGTATCATTGGCATTGGGAATTAAACTCGAGGCAGAGAAAGACGGTGATAAATTCAGAGGTTATCCCTCAGAGGAACATCTACTGAAGATGGCCGTGAATCTGGATGATGTGCACTTAAATCTTTTTTATCAGGAGAACGAACAGCACCATTTGGTGCACAAGCTTTTCGTGATGTTGCGTAACTACAATATTGAATTGTCAGTCATCAGTGAGCATCTAAAATCGCAGCAGATTGACTATGCTACCAAAGTACGTGACTTGCAGACATTGACATTCAAGTGTTATTATTTGACAGGCGAGATTACCAAACTGATTGGTATGATTTGGTATAAAGGCGAGAAAGACTATGAGTCGGAGGCTCGTCAACGCATCATTGAAGAGCA
The DNA here is from genome assembly GCA_900321425.1 of uncultured Prevotellaceae bacterium. Classification (GTDB taxonomy): domain Bacteria; phylum Bacteroidota; class Bacteroidia; order Bacteroidales; family Bacteroidaceae; genus Prevotella. Next base: position 17,897 of record ONWA01000025.1, read on the forward strand.
GGAGAAGAATCGCCACGACAATGCCGATGAGACGAAATATTACACTGGTGATGTGGTACTGGAAATTCCTGAGGAATCTTATTATCTGAAGACTCTGTTTGCTGCCGATCAAGCCAAATTCCTGGCAGATTTGAAGCAGGATGTCGTGATTGAGGCAGGCAGAAACAAGAGTGACTCGCCCAAGATTCATATCATTCCTTTTGTATAATTCGAATAAATCCTCAAGCATTCATAACCCCGTAATCAATAGTGTTATGCCAAAATACGCTGAATATATCAAGAAGATTGAAATCGACTCGCTATGGAGCGGGAAGAAACATATCGTGTGGGACCTTGACCCGAAGGTGAATATCCTGAGTGGTATCAATGGAGTGGGGAAGAGTACCATCCTGAACAAAGTACTCAAAGGACTGTCCTCGGGCGGTGAGTTCCCCAGTCATATGTTGAAGGGCGTCCGTATTGAGGTAGTACCTGAGGATGCTAAATGGATACGTTACGACTCCATCAGGAGTTTCGACCGTCCTCTGGTGTCGTCAGACCTGATGAGTAAGGTGGTAGATGCCTCAGTGACGACAGAACTCGACTGGCAATTGTATCAGTTGCAGCGCAAATACCTCGACTATCAGGTAAATATCGGCAACAGAATTATCGAGGCTTTGCAGAGTGGAGATGCCGATGCAGCTGTCCGTGCCCAACAGCTATCCGAACCGAAGAAGAAGTTCCAGGATATGATTGACCGTCTGTTTGCTGAGACAGGCAAACAGCTGATTCGTACCAAGAACGAGATCCTGTTCACACAGATCGGCGAGGAACTGACACCCTACCAGTTGTCGAGTGGCGAGAAACAGATATTGGCCATCTTGCTCACTGTCCTTATCGAGGACAATCTGCCTTACGTGCTCTTTATGGATGAGCCGGAAATCAGTCTGCATATCGAATGGCAGAAGAACCTCATCGATATGATTATGGACCTGAACCCTCATGTACAGATCGTGCTGACGACGCATTCACCAGCAGTCATCATGAACGGTTGGATGGATAGCGTGACGGAAGTCAGCGATATCACCGTATAGTAAAGTCAGTATTTCTCATCCATATAGTGTTTCCCGTTTATGCCCCATCTGTTAAAAGATAATCTGAATAGCCGTTATTTCGAAGCAGCCAACAGGATGACTTCGAAGAAAGCACGCCGTAGGATTGTGGCCTACGTGGAGAGCTATGACGATGTTTACTTTTGGCGGACGGTACTGGATTCACTGGAGGACGATACCCGTTATTTCGAGGTGATGCTCCCCTCTAAAGATAACTTGCTAAGAGGAAAGAAATCCGTATTGATGAACTTCGTGGGAAAGCTTGTCGGACCGGATATGATTGCGTGTGTCGATGCCGACTACGACTATCTGTTGCAGGGCGCTACCGATCAGTCGCGTAAGGTCCTTGACAATCCCTATGTCTTCCATACCTATGTCTATGCTATTGAGAATTATCAGTGCTACGCACCCTCGTTGCATAGCGTCTGCGTATCGGTGACCCTTAACGATCATCGCATCTTCGACTTTACCGATTTCTTCAGTCGTTATAGTGAGATTCTGTTTCCCCTCTTCGTGTGGTCAGTGATGCTCTATCGCAATGGTCATCATCCGCAGTTCTCTCTCAGCGATTTTAATCGTATATCCGACTTGGGAGGTTTCAATGTGCAGGACCCTGAACGGTCACTCAATCATATGCGGAGAAAGGTCGGGGTGAAGATTCGCGAATTGCAGCAGCTCTTCCCCGATGCGAAAGAGACATATCTGGCCTTAAAGGAAGAGATCAAGGCGTTGGGTGTCACTCCCCAGACTACCTATTTATATATACAAGGGCATCATTTATTCGATGCCGTCATCTCTCCGATGCTCGGCAAGGTGTGCAATATGCTTCGTCAGGAGCGACAGAACGAGATATACCATGCTTCTGCCCGTAGAGTACAGAAACACAACGAGATGTCGTGCTATGAGAACTCCCTACAGGATATCAAGGTGATGTTGAAGAAAAACACAGGATACATGATGTCGCCGCCCTTTCATCGCGTACAGGAGGATATCCGTCGTTATCTGTCTTCCCAGTAATCAGTTGTCTTCCCAGAAACTGCGTGTAAACAGCACCAGTACTGTCATGATTTCCAAACGTCCCATGAGCATCAGTGGACAGAGTAGCCATTTGATGATATCGGGTAGTGACGACCACGACATGACAGGTCCTATCTGCGTGCCTAATGTCGGTCCTACGTTACTTACACAGCTGAGTGAGATCGTGATGGCATTGGTATTGTCAATGCCAGCCACAATCATGACGGTAGCTGTGAAGAGTATCATGAGAATGGTTAGCGTAAAGAAAGCAAAGAGTGCTATCAGTTTCGATTGGGGGATATTCTGACCATTGACCTTCACAGGCAGCACAGCGTTGGGATGCAGTATCTGACGGAAATTGTTACGTACCACCTTCAACAGCATGACGCCGCGTACGCACTTGAATCCACCACTGGTACTGCCTGCACAGGCACCGAGATACATCACAACACCCAGAATCACCCACGTGATGTGGGGCCATGTGCCGGCATCGTCGTTGAACATGCCTGTTGTCGTGATAAACGAGATTACCTGGAACAGTGCACAACGGAACGAGCGCTCCAGGTCGTAGTCCATACGGGTGAACAGCAGGTAGGCTATCCAGAGCGTGGCGATGAGTACCACACTGATATAGAGTTTGAACTCGGAGTTTTTGAATAGCGACTTTAACTTCATCTTGAAGATGCTGACATAGAGTAGCGTGAAGTTGATGCCCGAGAGGAACTGGAAGGTTATCGCGATATAGTCGATGGTGGGCGAGTGGAAGAACTCCGCACTCTCGTTATGGATAGCAAAACCTCCTGTAGCCGTCGTCGTCATCGAGTAGTTCAGTGCCTCAAACCAGTTCATGCCAGCCAACCAGAAGGAGATACCGCAAGTGATGGTCAGCAACAGATAGATAGACCAGAGCCATTTCGCTGTGGTGGTCAGTCGGGGATGCATCTTAGCCTTGATAGGACCTGTGGCTTCTGCCGCAAACACCTTCACGCTACCACCTACCAACGATGGTAGGATGGCGATGGTGAAGAACACGATTCCCAGTCCGCCAATCCATTGGGTCAGTGAGCGCCAGAACAGGATGCCGTGGGGCAACACCTCTACGTCGTCGATGATACTCGCTCCAGTGGTGGTGAATCCCGATATCGTTTCAAAGAAAGCATCACAGAGATCGGTGATACTGCCATGAATGAGGAAAGGCAGCATGCCAAAGATACTGAAAATCATCCATACGGCTGTCACTACGATATAGGCATCACGTCTGCTGAGACTATTGTCTGAGCGGTTGCCAAACAGCAAGAATAGGAATCCGGCTGCCATCGTAAGGACGATAGAGATGAGGAAAGCCATGTGGTCATCCTCGTTGAAGATGAACGATATGCCCAAGCACCACGACATAAAGAATGCCTCGATGAACAGGAGTGACCCGATAATCTTGGAGATAATCTTGTAGTTTACCATGGGAATGTGCTTTCCTGGAAGAATTTCTCGATATTGTTCAATTTCTGCTCATGACAGAACACCATGACGGAGTCGCCTGCCTCAATACGTGAGTTACCGTTGACAAGCATACCCGTACCGTTTCTTACCAGTCCGCCGATGGTGACACCGAATGGCAGTCCGAGGTCTTTTACGGGTTTCTTGGTTACCTTCGAGTCCTTGGCTGCCACAAACTCAGCCACATCCGAGTCAGCGAGCATCAGCGACTTGATATTCTTCACGTCGGCTCCTAACGTCAACTGGTAGATATGACTGGCTGCCACTGTCTTCTTATTGATAATCGTACCGATATCCAACTCTTCGGCCATGTCTACATAGTCGAGGTTCTCCACCATCGCGATAGTCTTACGAACCCCCAGGCGCTTAGCTGTCAGACAAGCCAGGATATTGGTCTCCGCATTACCTGTGAGTGCCACGAATGCTTGTGTGTTCTTGATACCTTCCTCGTTTAGGAGTTCCATGTCTCTACCATCGCCGTTAATGATCATCGTGTTGTTGCTGAGCAACTGGTTCAGCTGTTCGCAGCGCTCCACATCTTTCTCGATAATCTTCACGTTCATATAATCGGGTGTGGTGAGGGCAGCTCTTACTGCCGTGTTACCGCCTCCCATGATGATGACGTTCTTCACGTCAGTATAGTGCTCCTTACCTACGATTGTTCGGACATAGGGAATATACTCTTGTGTTGTCATGAAATAGGCGAGGTCGTAGACTTTCAACTCATCGAGTCCACTGGGGATAATCGTCTCATCACCTCGTTTGATGGCTACGATATGATAGGGATCATCAGGTCCGCAGAGCTTTTTCAGGGGGATATTCAGAATCTCACAGTTCTCACGCAGTTTGATACCTAACATCACGAGGGCACCATTGTGCACATCCCAGCGCTGTCGCACCCACGACATCTTCAGTCCGTTGGTGATATCAATGGCGGCGAGCACCTCAGGATAGACGAGTGAGTCGATACCCATGTTTCTGAAAAACTCCTGATTGGTCGGCGACAGATATTCGTCGTTGGCAATCCTCGCCACTGTCTTCTTCGCTCCCAAGGCGTGTGCCAGCATACAACAGGTCATATTGGTGCTCTCGTCGGGGGTAACACCCACAAACAGGTCGGCATTCTCTATGCCGGCATCCTTCAGGGCCTGGATACTGGTTGGCTGTGCCTGAAAGGTCATGACGTCGCATTCTCCCAGACGGTTCAGTCGGCTCTCTTTACCATCAATCAGTACACAGTCGATCGACTCCTTGGCGAGCAGTCGTGCCAGATGGATACCTACGGCGCCAGCGCCTGCAATGATGATTTTCATGATAATAACGCTTTCTTGATACTTTCGTTGTCTAGTCCTACTATTTTACGCAGTTCTGCTATCTTACCATGCTCCACAAACGTGTCGGGCAGTCCCAGACGGGTGAAACGTGGCTGATAGCCATGATCGTTCATCCACTCCATGACTGCTGTTCCCATTCCTCCGTTGCGGACACCGTCTTCTACGGTGACGATATGCTTGAACTGCTGTCCTATCTCATGGAGCAGCTGCTCGTCGAGCGGCTTGAGGAAACGGAGATCGTAATGAGCAATCGAGGGGGTGGCGCCACTAGAATCACTAGAATTTCTAGAATTTCTAGAATCTCTAGAATCACTAGAATCTCTAGAATCTCTAGAATCTCTAGAATCTCTAGAATTTCTAGAATCTCTAGATAATTCATCTATCACCTCTTGCACATCGTTGCCGATAGGCCCGAGGGTGATCACAGCCACGTCTTTGCCGTCGCACAGCTTCCGTCCTGTACCTACGGTGACCTCCTCCAACGGACATCTCCAGTCTACGAGTACGCCTCGTCCTCTGGGGTAACGGATGACGAACGGTCCCTTATTGGGCAGCTGTGCCGTGTACATCAGTCGGCGCAGCTCGTGCTCATTCATCGGTGAGGCAATGGTAAGATTAGGAATCGTACGCAGTGCCGCCAGGTCGAACGCACCGTGGTGTGTGGGTCCGTCTTCGCCTACCAGTCCGGCTCTGTCGAGACAGAACACTACGGGCAGACTGAGCAGTGCCACGTCGTGGATGATATTATCATAGGCACGCTGTGCAAACGCACTGTAGATATTACAGAAGGGTTGCAGTCCGTCTTTCGCCATTCCTCCGGAGAAGGTGACGGCATGTCCCTCGGCGATACCTACGTCGAAGGTACGGTCGGGCATGGCTTTCATCATGATATTCATCGAACAGCCGGTAGGCATCGCTGGGGTCACTCCCACGATGTGCGGGTTCCGTTCCGCCAGTTCGAGGAGGGTCTTACCGAATACTTCCTGATATTTCGGGGGGATATTACTGGTGTCGCTGACGATACGCTCGCCTGTCTCAGGATCAAACTTACCTGGCGCATGCCAGATGGTAGCCGACTCCTCCGCAGGCTGGTAGCCCTTGCCTTTCACGGTGTGCAGGTGCAACAGCTTCGGTCCTTTCATGTCCTTCAACTGTCGGAGGATACGTACCAGTTCCTCGATGTTATGTCCGTCGAAGGGTCCGAAATAGCGGATATTCATTCCCTCGAAGATATTCTGCTGGTGACTGATGGCAGATTTCACCGCATTGGTCAGTCGGATGATGCCGTTCTTGCGGTTCTCTCCCAGCAGTCCTTTGCTGTTCAGCCAGCGTGCCGCCTTGAAACGCAGCCGGTTGTAGGTCTCGTTTGTGTTGAGATGCAACAGGTAGTTCTCCATACCTCCCACAGCACGGTCGATCGACATATCGTTGTCATTGAGGATGATGAGCAGGTCGTTGGGTGAGGACGATACATTGTTGAGGCCCTCGAACGCCAATCCTCCCGACATCGCTCCGTCGCCGATGACAGCTACCACGTGATGGTTAGAATGGTTTTTCTGTGCCGCCACCGCCATTCCCAATGCCGCAGAGATCGAGTTGCTGGCATGTCCGCAGGCGAAGGTGTCGTATTCACTCTCCTTCGGCGAGGGGAAGGGCATCACACCGCCCAATTTCCGATTGGTACAGAACTGTTCGCGACGACCTGTGAGGATCTTGTGTCCGTATGCCTGATGTCCCACATCCCATACGATGCGGTCTTCGGGCGTATTGTAGACATAGTGCAACGCTACGGTAATCTCCGTGACGCCGAGACTCGACGCCAGATGACCGGGGTTTACCGACAGCTCCTTGACAATCGTCTCACGCAGCTCCTCACAGACGGTGGGCAACTGACGGATGTCAAGCTTTCGCAGGTCGTCAGGGTATTGTATATGTTGAAGCAATTCCATTGCTTTCCTTGTTTGTTGTTTTCTTGATATTAGTTCTTCTTGTCGTAGGCATGCACGGGATAGTCGGTGGTGAAGTGCAGTCCTCTGCACTCCTTGCGCTCCAGTGCCCATCGGGTGATGAGATAGCCCACGTTGATCATATTGCGCAGCTCACAGATATCGCGGCTGGCCTTCACACGCTTAAACAGGTTCTCCGTCTCTTCGTACAGCATATCCAGACGGTCCCAGGCACGGTGCAGACGGAGGTCGCTGCGTACGATGCCCACATAGTTGGACATAATCTGGTTCACCTCCTTCACCGACTGGGTGATAAGCACCTTCTCCTCGTTGGTCATCGTGCCCTCATCGTTCCATTCCGGCACTTGTTCGTTGAACTCGTACTCGTCGATATGCTCCAGACTGTGCTTGGCGGCAGCGTCGGCATAGACCACTGCCTCGATGAGTGAGTTCGACGCCAGTCGGTTGCCGCCGTGCAGACCCGTACAGGAGCACTCGCCCAGGGCGTAGAGACGGTTGATAGACGACTGTCCGTTGAGGTCGACCTTGATACCTCCGCACATATAGTGGGCGGCTGGTCGTACGGGGATATAATCGGTGGTGATGTCGATACCGATGGATAAACACTTCTGGTAGATATTGGGGAAGTGGTGACGCGTCTCCTCCGCATTCTTATGGGTGACGTCGAGACAGACGTGGTCGAGTCCGTGAATCTTCATCTCCTTGTCGATGGCGCGTGCCACGATGTCACGGGGTGCCAGCGACAGTCGCTCGTCGTATTTCTCCATGAACGTCTCACCGTTGGGCAGTTTCAGGATACCGCCATAGCCGCGCATCGCCTCGGTGATGAGGAAGGCGGGGTGTGTCTCGGTGGGGTTATGCAGCACGGTGGGGTGGAACTGCACGAACTCCATGTCGGCCACCGTTCCCTTGGCACGATACACCATCGCGATACCGTCGCCGGTGGCGATCACGGGATTAGAAGTGGTCATATATACGGCACCGCAGCCACCGGTGCACATCACCGTGACTTTCGCCAGATAGGTGTCCACCCTACTGGAGTCTGGTGTCAGCACATAGGCGCCATAGCACTTCGTGTGCGGCGTGCGACGGGTGATTCTCACGCCCAGATGGTGCTGGGTGATAATCTCCACGGCGAAGTGGTTCTCCTTGATCTCGATATCGGGATGGTTGCGCACAGCCTCCATCAGTCCGCGCTGGATCTCTGCGCCCGTATCGTCGGCATGGTGCAGGATACGGAACTCCGAGTGTCCGCCTTCTCTGTGCAGGTCGAAGTCGCCATTCTCTTGTTTGTCGAAGTTGACACCCCAGTTCACGAGCTCTTTTATCTGCTCGGGTGCATTCCTCACCACCTGTTCCACTGCCTTGCGGTCGCTGATATAGTCGCCTGCTATCAGGGTGTCGGCAATATGCTTGTCGAAGTTGTCCACCTTCATATTGGTCACCGAGGCGATACCGCCCTGGGCAAACGAGGTGTTGGCCTCGTCGAGCGAGGCTTTACAGATGATACATATCTTTCCCTTGTGCGCTCTGGCCACTTTCAGGGCATAGCTCATGCCCGCTACGCCGCCACCGATAATCAGAAAGTCATACTTATAAACCATAAGATTCTACGTTAAACGTTGCAAAAGTACAAAAATTATTCGTATTTTTGCAAGCAGAATGAGAAAATATGTGATATTATTCGTCCTCGCCCTACTTTCTTCACCCCTGTGGGCGCAGACAGAAGAGAATGATTCTCTTCCCTGGCCACTGAATGTGCAGAACCGACTAGACTCGCTTGTCAGCCTACCGATGTTACAGACAACGCAGCTGGGACTGATGGTCTACGACCTCACTGCCGACAGTGTGCTTTACCGTTATCATGAGCGACAGACGCTCCGTCCGGCATCAACCATGAAACTGTTGACTGCCATCACCGCCATCGATCTGTTGGGTGGCTCCTATCGCTTCCGTACGTCACTGGCATATCTGGGAACCGTTGACGACGGTGTTCTTCAAGGCGATATCTATTGTGTGGGCGGTTTCGACCCGCGCTTCAATCACGATGATATGCTGGCGTTTGTGGAGAGTCTGCAGTCCTTAGGTGTCGATACCTTACGAGGAACGATAGTTGCCGACAAGACCATGACGGGCTCCGACCGTCTGGGTGAGGGCTGGTGCTGGGACGACGACAATCCCGTGCTCTCGCCGTTGCTTATCAGTAGGAAAGACTGTTTTGTGGAACGGTTTGTCGAAGAGTTGCAGAAGGCTGGCATCGTGGTGGAATCGGATCTCATCGAGGGCGATACTCCCAGCGATGCACGTATCATCTGTACCCGTTATCATGGTCTCGACGAGATACTGGTGCGGATGATGAAGGATAGTGATAACCTTTATGCCGAGTCGGTATTCTTTCAGATAGCGGCGGCTACAGGCAACCGTCCGGCGAAGGCGCGTCATGCCAGTGCTGTTATCAAGCAGCTGATCAGCCGGTTGGGATTGAATCCCCAGAACTACCGGATTGCCGACGGCAGCGGACTGTCGCTCTATAACTATCTGTCGGTGGAGTTGGAAGTCCGTTTGTTGCGTTATGCCTACCACCAAGCCCAAGTATGGGAGTTTCTCTTCCCGACGCTCCCCGTGGCTGGCGAGAGTGGCACGCTGTCGAAAAGGATGAGAAATACGGCAGCGGCTGGTAATGTGTGTGCCAAGACGGGCACCCTGTCGGGCATTTCCTCGCTGGCAGGCTATTGCACCTCCGACAACGGACATCAGCTGTGTTTTGCCATCATCAACCAGGGCGTCTTACGCAATAGTCAGGGCAAGAACTTCCAGGATCTGGTCTGTCTGGCGCTCTGCGAACCTTAACTACGAAAAGAGACGAGCATCGTGAACCACTTCACCCATACAATTCTACGCTGGTATGCCGACAACGGCAGGGATCTGCCTTGGCGACAGACGCGTGATCCCTATGCCATCTGGCTGTCGGAGATTATCCTCCAGCAGACACGCATCCAACAGGGTGAGGCCTACTGGCATCGGTTCATGCACCGCTGGCCTACTGTCGAGGCGCTCGCTGCCGCCACCGAGGACGAGGTGCTGCGTGAGTGGCAGGGACTGGGATACTATAGCAGGGCGCGCAACCTCCATACGGCGGCGAAACAGATCGTCGCGATGGGGGGCTTCCCCACCACTCTCGAGGGCATCCGCTCGTTGAAGGGGGTGGGCGACTATACGGCTGCCGCCATCGGAAGCATCGCTTTCGGACTGCCGGCAGCGGTGGTCGATGGCAATGTGTATCGTGTGCTGGCGCGTCATGAGGGTATTCATACGCCTATCAACAGCACCGAAGGGAAGAAACTGTTTGCCGCTCTTGCACAGTCGCTGTTGCCTGAGGGCCAGGCGGCTGCCTTCAATCAGGCGATGATGGACTTCGGCGCCCTGCAGTGTGTGCCGCACGTCACTCCCCAGAGCTGTCTGCAGTGCCCCCTTGCGGAGTCGTGCGTGGCCCTGCGTGAGCAGACCGTCAGTCTGTTGCCCGTCAAACGGAAGACGCTGAAGATACAGGAGCGCCATCTGGCTTATGTCTATGTGCGCTGCAAGGGGTATACCGCCATCCGCCGAAGGGGTGGGGGCGATATCTGGCAAGGACTGTGGGAACCTGTCGTGTTCGACGACCTCTCACCACTTACCGCTCACCTCTCACCGCTCAAAAAGAACGTCAAGCACGTGCTGACTCATCGCATCCTCTATGCTGACTTTTATCTGTGGGAAGTGGAGGAGCGCCCGTCGTTGCCCGACGGTTATATCTGGATACGTGAGGCGGATATCCAGGACTATGGTGTGCCGCGTCTCATCGAGATCATGTTAAACGAAATCAATGCATAACGATATGAAGCAAGTAAACATCGCCATCTTTGTATCAGGAAGTGGCTCGAACTGTGAGAATCTGATTCGCTATTTTAGTGATAAGCAAGTGAATTGCGCCTTGGTGGTCAGCAACAAGCCCGAGGCTTATGCCCTCGTCAGGGCAGAGCGGTTGGGTGTGCCTACGGCGGTGATGCCCAAGGCCGACTTGAATGACGAGCAGAAGATGATGCAGCTGATGCGCGACTATCAGGTCGACTTCATCGTATTGGCTGGCTTCCTTCCGCTGGTGCCCAACTTCCTCATCGATGCCTATCCGCGTCGCATCGTCAACCTCCATCCTGCGGATTATTGCCCAGTATCGTGTAGCCCTCTCTCCCGATGATTCTGTCGACACGATAGCCGAGAAGGAGCATACTTTGGAGATGGAGTATTTTCCCAAGGTGGTGGAGCAGGTGATTGCGAAGAATATCTCACTTGAAAACGAAGTGTAATCAATTGAGATAATTTTTTTTCTCACTTGAAAACGAAGGCTAATTAAGTGAGTTATTTGAAACCTTTAAGACTTTCAAATGAAAACCTTAAGGCTTTCAAATGAAAACAAAGGACTTTGCAAATGAACATAAAAAATCATCGCCCTGAAAAAGAGCGATGATTCTTTTTATATTCTTGTTGGAGTAGGGGATTAATAATCCTCTTCCTCGTCATTTTTGCAAGTCTGAAATCATTCTTTCAATGACAGGTAGCATTGTAGGAATATCTTCCTCTAATGTTTTAAACACCACATCAGTGTCTATTTCAAAGTAGTGATGTGCTATTTTGTCGCGCATTCGCATTACTCCTCCCCAATAGATTTCTGGATATTTGGAAAGCAATTCACCTTTTGTTATTTTTTCTATTCCTTTTACAGACTCGCCTAAAGCTATCAAGTTCATGCATATAGCATCAAGACGCAGCATTCCATCCTGGGTGAGAAGAAAATCATTCGGATCCTTGACAAAAGAAGCACGCTTAATGATCATCTCAATAGCCGACTTTATTTGGGATAAACTTAGTAGAACTAATTCCTTATCAAACATAGATTCCTTCTTTTATTATTCGCTGATTGAGTAATGCATTCATGCCTTTTCTTATACGAACCATATCAACACGACAGCCTAATCTTTGTTCCAATTCTGACTGAATACGATCCAACGTTAGAAGAGATGGGGTTTTGCCTTCGTAGCAGATGTCTACATCGCTATTATCTGCTTGCTCTCCTCGTGCAACAGAACCGAACACACCTATCTTCGTTATTCCGTATTTTTGTTCCGCAGTAGGTTTAAAGTCCCTTAGAATGTTTAAAATATCAGCAGTCGTTTTCATATACCTTGATGTATCTTGTTGCAAAAATAAAGAATATATTTGTTACTTCCAAATATTTCCCCATAAAAAATCATCGCCCTGAAAAAGAGCGATGATTCTTTTTATATTCTTGTTGGAGTAGGGGATTAATAATCCTCTTCCTCGTCTTCGTCGTCCCAGTCGTATCTTCCACCACGTGAGCCCATGGTTTGATGGTCTGGGTCAAAAGGACCCTTATCTCCACCACCATTAATTGTGTCGCCACCGCCAGAACCGAACAGCATAGCTGATTCTAGGTTCACGTTGATAACCATTGTCTCAGGTTGCAAATATATTTTCTTCATAGCTAAGTCCTCCATTATTTGATGATTACTTTCTTTCCATTCACGATATACAGACCCTTGGCTGGGTTCATCACACGCTGACCATTCAGGTTGTAAACAACTTTGTTCTCAACAGTTGGCTGTGTCTGCTCAACGGTATTGATGCCTGTTGTTTCTTCTCCATCAATGATCCAGCCTACACGTGAACTTCCTACTTCAGCTGCCAATTCTGTGTCAGAGTGCAGGTAAGCACCACCAACCTTTACTTTTTCTTTATCCAGTGCAGTTGCCAGTCTATAGAATCCCAATTTAGGACTCGTAGAGAATACGTAGTTGTAAGGATCGGTATCAGAACCGGCAATATCACTTTTTCCATCAGTTGCTTTGAATAGGTTAGTTACACCTCCACCAAAGTCACCTGTACCTACATCTGAAACAAGAACAGAAACATTTCCAGTTCCACTCAACATAACACCAGTATTGTTAGGAATCTTTTTTACTTGTTTCAGAACCACTTTACCTTCATTAAGTTCTGCTCTGTAAGCCTTGATGGCAAGACCTGTGAAATCGAGTGAGTGTTTAGATGAGAATGTTGCGTAGCCAGATGCTCCTGCTGAAACCCACTTTTTAGCTTCAAGAACCAAACTATGACTATATTTGTTAACACTGAAAGTCAGTTCAAAATCACCGGCCTCATTAAATGTATAGCTATTGTTGCTGGCAGAACCAGGCAACTCATAGACACCGTATTTGTGATTGGCAATCGCCTTATATTCGTATGCCTGTGCTGCGGCAGAGAAATGATCCACTGTCAAGATGTACGTATCTGGGTTACCCCATTCTCTGGTTGCACTATTATTTATAGCATGCCATGAAACGTAGTGCTTACCTGTCCATAAAACATCTCCTGTTTCAGCATTTTCTCCCTTAGTTACCTTTTTTACGTAGATGCCGTGTCCATGAATACGGAATCCTTTTGCAGCCACAGCGTCATGAATATCTTGGTCTACAGTTAAGGTGACCCATCCTTCTGTAACTCCATCAACTTTATCTTGTCCGGGCAGAGGAGTCCAATCCCAGTCGTCAAATCTATAGGAATGATATTCTGCGGTTGGTTCAAGACTGAAGTAAATGTTTATTTTTGCACCAACTTCAAATGCCCAAGAGATGTCTGGACTTACTTTTGTCATCTCAACTTCCTGTCCAATGGTGAAAGAGCCGTCACCTGTGAGGTTGCCAATAATAGACATGTTTTTGAATATGATGGAAGAAGTAGGTGTGTAACCATCGGAAATTGATGAAAACGTAAAAATATAATCCTCAGCGTTTTTATATTCAGTTTCACCCGCTGTGTTCCATGTTGTTTCACCAGAACCACGTACGAGTTGCCAATAATCTACATTGTCTGGTACTGATACGGTGCATTTCAAATCAGTTGGCTTTTCTACGTCATATAAATAATGTGTTCCACCATTTTTCCACGCTTCAACGCGAACCCACGCATTATCTTTAAACCAGTCTGCTTCTGAACTCGCAAACTGAAGTTTCAAATCTTTGGTCTTTCCTGCAATTTCAATTGTCCAGCCAGAATTTGGCTTAGAATTAGGTGTCCAAGTAGCCGTGACAGTATATGTGTCGTAATGGGTAGGAAGATTATGCTTTAATACAAAGTTGTCCTCTGCATTTGTAATCCATCCAGTAGGAGCTGTGATGTTTTCTGCACCAACTTCGTTATATCCCATCCATATGTTGTTTACTTGGAAACCGAATCCAGTCTCAGCAGTACATGGGAAATCAGCGGTGTACACATTTGATTCTCCAACACGAGTTAATGTAATCTTATCATCACCAGTCCAATCCCATCCGTTGATGTATTGTCCGGCAATTACAATCGAGCTAATTGTGGCAAAATCTACCTTTGTGATAGTAAGAGTCTTTGTACTTTCTACGAAAGTGAAACGATATGTGCTACCATCACCAGTAATGTTAAGACTATTGTTTCCTTTTACTAAAGTGTAATTTTCATCCAATGTTATTTCTTGGTCAGCTAATGCATATCTGTGATTTGCATGAAAATCGTCCCAACTTGAACCATCTCCATCAGCAATACAAAAATATTTTTTACCATCTATGACGAATTCAGAAACGTAGGTGCCACTATTTTCTGTCATAGGAGTGATGCTTGCACTTGGTGTAGGTGTCCATCCTGTCATGTCGCCAACGACATACCATGCAGCATTAGCCATGCTTACTCCTCCCACAAGGAGAAGGATTAATGTGATTAGTTTCTTCATAATTTTTTAGGTTATTAGTTAGATATCAATTTCTTTAGTTGGTATTGAGTAAACCTCACAGGGGAGGTCCCTGTGAGGTAAGTGTTTTATTTCAGCACTTTCTTGCCGTTCTGGATTATCACGCCACGGCTACTGCCGCTGACACGCTGTCCATTGAGGTTGTAGATAGGAGTAACCTTGCTGTTGGCAGCATCGGTCTTCACGTCGCTGATGCCAGTAGCACCTGAGTTCTCGAACTTCACCGTCCAGTTCTCACCAGCCTGCTTACCACCGCCCCATGTAGCAGTGATGGTAAATTTCTGGCTAGTAAGCGTTGCGTCTTCCTGATCAACTTCGAAGTTGTCGTCGGAAATGGCCTGCTTAAGCCAAGTAGGCTGGGCGTCAAAGTTTACTGAACTATAGCCAAACCATGTTCCGCCATTGGCAATGAGCTTAAAGTGCCAAAAACCTTCGTTGATATCGGCTCCCTTTTCATCCTTATCAGCACAGGTTATGCCTGTCAAGTCAACCGTAATGGTGTACTTTGTTCCTGGGGTTACTTCTGTGAATTCCACAGCTCCTTCTCCCCAAGCAGGAGTAGTATGGTTTCCTGCTAATTTCAGCGAAGTAATCGTTGCATCGGGAATCTCACCACCGTATTCTTTAGTTACATCAGTCCAATTAGTTTGTTGATTCGAATTTGTCGGATCAAAGGTAAAGTAACGATCAGAAATGATTCCAGTGATGTCTTTTGTCTGAATACCTGCTCCATTGTTGAAAATGATGTTGAAACCAGATCCCGCGAATGTCTGCTTCCAGAAAGTTGTTCCTTTGACCACAGCCGTCTCTGACATCTGTGTACCTGGCCACTTGCCATTGTCTGCTCCATTCCATACATAGAGGTAGGGAGCCGTAGTTGCTTGCACGTAAATGGTGATGTCAGCATGTGCTGCCACTGCCATCATCGCCATAACGATTAGGGTAAAAATCTTTTTCATAATGTAAATGTTTTAATTATTTGTTAAAGTATTTCTTTCCGTTCTTGATGACAATGCCGCGATAGCTGGTGTTCACCTGCTGTCCCTGCAGATTGTAAGTCTTGCCATCGGCTACAGGTTGGTTGTCGGCCTTGATGGTTTCAATAGCTGTAACCACGTTGCCCTGCTCACCCGCTGAGGTATAATAGCCTCCATTGTCGAAAGCAAAGCTAATGGTCTCTGGCCACCCTCCGTTGCTGAAGATGACGTTGGTGGGCAGGTCGCTGGCAGCTGTCGTCGTTCCACGAGAAGCACTCGGCATCTCGCCGCCGTCCCAGCAGTAGATGGTCTTTCCATCGGTATCGGTGCCGACAACGTACATCTCGTCGCCTGGCCAGTTCTTGTCGTAGCAGAAGTTCTTGGTGTCATTGTATACCCAAACGGAGGGCACCTTGTAACTGCCGCTGGCCTTGAAGTAGATATAGAGGTGACCAGGCTTTACGGTAGCACAAGCCGGTACGGGTCCTGAAGGCTTAACGCCACCTTCGTCGTAATCCTTCGTTACGTCCTTGTAACCCGTGCTTCCGTCGTAGGTGAAATAGCTGTTAGGTGAATTGACAGGGATATCTGCCGTCTGTTTGTCGCCCTGATTAAAGATAATTTTCAAGCCAGTTACTTCGCCAAATGCTTTCTTCCAGAAAGTGGTTCCCTTTACCTCGGCTGTCTCCGTCATCTGTGTGCCTGGCCAATCACCGTTCAGTTTTGTGCCATTGGCATCCCATGCATAGAGGTTGGGGGCTGTCGTTGCCTGAACATAAACGGTATAGCTTTGTGGTGCGACAGGTTCATCTTCCTCGTGCTTTACCAGACCCTCGACGGTAATATTGCTGCTCACGTAGAAGGCAAATGCTGCACCGCTCTCAATGAGTTTCCATCCCTCAGCAACGAGGTTGGGGTAGTTGGCTCCGCCTAAGAGACAGAGGACGGCGCCCTTGCTGCCTTGTGTCTTGATGGTATAGCCACCGTTGGCAGAAGTACCTTCGGTGATACTGCTCTGGTTGGTGATGCCGCAGGCCTTGCGTGCCAGAATCATGTTGGCAATCGCCTCGGGATAAAGTTTCCAGTGCTTCAGGAAGATACAGGGAGTACCTGGAAGGGCGAGGATGCAGGCATTGGCTGCCAGTGCATTGTTGCGCATACGCTCACCATTTTCGTCGCGGTAGGTGTCGTGGTTGTCTACGAAGGTCACCGCATAGCGTGAGTAGTTAGGATCGCCTGCCAGACCTTTGTTGGAGAGGGCGTCCCAGCTTCCGCCACTGATAGCGGCATTCATGGTGAACTTCAGTGAGAAGTCGAAAGCGGCAGAGGTCTTACCGGTTTCGTTAATCCACCAGCGTAAGGTCTCAGCATTGCCGTCCCAGTATTCGCCTACACAGAACTCAGGATGAGTAGCTTCGTTGTACATCTTGGTGTAGTAGGGACTATAACCCTTCACCATATCCAAACGATAACCGCTATATCCCATTTCCTTGAGTAGGTATGTCATGTAAGTGATACAGTTCTTCTGTACGTTGGCAGAGGTGTGGTCGAGGTCGCGAGAACCACTGAAATCCTCACCTTCATCGTTGGCACCTGTGACGGGCCAGCCCTCGGCTTTCACGTGTCCGCCATCGTCGTTGTTGCAGATATCGGCACCCGACCAGGTGACGGTGTATGTCTCACCTGTTACAGGACCCACCTTTGTCTCGTTGGCAAAGTCTATCCAAGATCCGTTTTTGCCCACAGGATTCTTATGGTTAATGACTACGTCCTCAATGACTTTAGTGCCTTTTGCGTTAAAGGCTGCAATCATCTCTGTGACATAGCGCTCACGATTTCCGAAAGAGCTGCGGTGATCGAACCAGTAAACTGGCAAGTAGCCCATGGAGTTGGGGGATACACAGTTAGCGGAGTTTGGTACCCAGATCAAATCAAAATACTTGGAGAGTTCATCTGCCTGAGCGGTCAGATTGGTCCATCTAGTATCTTCATAGGAGTCCCAATAGAATCCCTGAAGCATTACACCACCATAGTTTGCGGGCCATTGTGCATAGGCAAACTGTACGAACAATAAGGTTAAAATAAATGAGTAGAGTCTTCGCATATTGTATAGTTATTAAAGTAATGTAATGTTATTGGTAGCGTAGCTACGACGGAGCAAATGTACAGAAAAAGTACTTTCAGTGTACCGGATTGTAAAAAAAAAAGATGAAAAATCTGCGTAAACGTTTACGCAAGCGCTATCACTCGCAAACAATTGTCTGCGAGTGATGAGCGATTTGTATTTGGAATTCGCCTGGTTCGAGGTGCCATTGGCCATCTTCGCCAACGAACGCCAACTCTCGGGCGGGTAGGGTGAACCGGATGGTCTGCTGCTCACCCGGCTGTAGCATGATCTTCTGGAAAGCACGCAGACGGCGGCCCTCTGGAACGATCGAGGCTACCATGTCGCGACTGTAGAGCAGTACACTCTCCTTACCGGCTTTGCTGCCTGTGTTGCGTACATCTACGGTGATGGTGAGGGTGTCGCGCTCTGTGAAGAATGGCTTGTCGACATGGAGGTTGCTGTATTCGAATGTCGTATAGCTCAGTCCATAGCCGAAAGGCCACTGCACATCGATGAAGGCATTGTAGTCGTAGGCTCCTTCCATCGTGGTAGACTGCTCACTGGCACGGAAATCGTAGGTGGTGAGCGATGCCGGATGACGAGGGTAGGTGTAGGGTAGTCGACCGGAGAAGTTATCGTCGCCTGCCAACAGACTGGCCAGTGCGTCGCCTCCTTCATTGCCAGGCAACATGATGTTGACAACGGCAGTAGCTAACGGCTCGATGTCGGCAATGATACGGGGACGTCCGCTGTTGATAACCAACAGGATAGGCTTTCCCGTCTTAGACAGTGCCTTCACCAGACGGCGCTGGTTCTCCGAGAGTCGCAGGTCGTTGAGGTTGCCGGGTGTCTCTGTATAGGAGTTCTCGCCGATGCAGGCCACGATGACGTCGGCCTTTCGCGCTTTCGTCAGTACGTCTGCAAAGGTGTCGTCGGTTACTGTCTCGTCGGCATAAGTTCCCTCGTTGTTGTAGGTGATGCCTGGCGCATAGCTCACGTTCGCTTCGCCAAAGCGCTGCTGAAGGGCTTCGAGGATGGTGTGCTTGTCGGCAGCAAACCGGTCGGCGTCTTTTCCTTGCCATGTGTAGCTCCAGCCGCCGTTCAGACAGCGCATGGAGTGGGCGTTGGGACCGGTGACGAGGAGTTTCAGCGGTGAGGTGAACGGTAAGAGGTGGTTGTCGTTCTTGAGCAATACCATCGTCTCCTTTGCTGCCTCGAATGCTACTTTTATATGCTCTGCAGAGCCGAACTCAGGGTAGTCGGACAGGGTGGTGTTGGCCTGGTCGAAGAGTCCCATGCGCCATTTCATACGGAGGATGCGGCGCACGGCATCATCGATGCGTTGCATACTGACTTTCCCCTCGTTGACCAACTCGATGAGCAGGTCGCAGAACTCTAGACTATAGGGGTCCATCGACATATCGATACCTGCATTGATGGCGATACGGATGGCGTCTTTCTTGTCTACAGCCACCTTCTCACGCTTCCATAGGTTGTCGATATCTGCCCAGTCGGTGATGATCATACCGTCCCAGCCTGTCTCTTCCTTCAACCAACGGGTGAGGTACTTGGCACTGGCATGCATCGGTATGCCGTTGACAGAGGCGGAGTTGACCATCACTGCGGTGGCACCTGCCTGAATGCCGGCGAGGAATGGGGCGAAATGTTTCTCGCGCAACTCCCATTCCGGTACGTAAGCAGGTGTTCGGTCCTTGCCGGTACGGGCGATGCCGTAGGCCATATAGTGTTTGAGTGAAGTGCCGATATGGTAGCGGTCGATATGTACGGAGTCTGTACCTTGGAATCCCTCTACCATGGCCCGTCCCATGACTGCATTGACGAGACAGTCCTCACCGAAGTTCTCCCATACACGGGGCCAACGGGGGTCGCGTGAGAGATCGACGGTAGGCGAGAACGTCCACGGACAGTTCGACGCACGGGTCTCGTAGGCGGTGATGGTAGCTGCCTTGCGAGCCAGCGCAGGATTGAATGATGCTCCCATATTGATGTTCTGCGGGAAGAGTGTACCACCTAACGTGTAGGTAGTGCCGTGGTTCTGGTCGAGACCGTAGACACACGGGATGCCTGTGCCGCGAATGGCATACTCGTTGATGGTGCGGATGGTCTGCTGCCACCACTCAGGTGTCTGTGCATAGGGACCGGCGCCAGGAGCGTTGAGAATTGAGCCTACCTTATATTGCAGGAAGACACGCTCCAGCTTGTCTTTGTCGAGTACAAACTGTCCGTTCTCCTCGTGTCCCAAGACATCGATATTGAGTTGTAGCATCTGTCCTACTTTCTCCTGTAGGGTCATGTGCTGCAACAGTCGTTCCAAGTCCTGAGGAGAAAAAGTGGTCTTTGCACCCACTGAAGATGCAAAGACCACCGTAAATAAAATTGATATCAAGGTTCTCATGAGCCTAAAAGTATATTCTCCTACTTAGCAAACGTCACCTTGGTCAACTTGTAGCCAAAGCCGGTGATGAGCATACCCTTGTCATCGGCAATAGCCTTGGCATCGGCAGTGTATTCGAATGCGAAGGGGCTGGTATAGGAATCAAAGCCGTCAATCTGTGGAACAATATCCTGTGACCAGTCTTGGTTGGTGACACGCAGAGCGTGATACTCAGCTTCTGGTATATCGAAATACAGGTTAATGGTAGCACCAACAGGAACATCAGCCAAGTCATCGGCGCTGAGGAATACGTTGCTGTCACCCCAGACGATATCGGTTCCACCTTCCCACAGCGTAGTCTCTGCAGGAGCAACACCCTCGACGATAACCACCTTCGTCAACTTATAGCCGAAGCCGGTGATGAGCATACCCTTGGCATCGGCAATAGCCTTAGCGTCGGCAGTGTATTCGAACTCGAATGGGTTAGGCTGGGAATCGAAGCCGTCAATCTGAGGAACAATATCCTGTGACCAGTCTTGGTTGGTAACACGCAGAGCGTGATAATCAGCTTCGATGATCTCATAAACCAGGCGAACGGTAGCACCTACAGGCACATTAGCCAAGTCATCGGCACTGAGGAATACATTATAGTCACCCCAGTTGATGTCGACATCACCTTCCCAAATCGTGGTTTCCTTGATACCTGGATCAACGTAGTCGTCGAGACTGACGGTAACGTTGCCGCAGCCAAAGCGCTGACCATCGCCTGTAACGAGGGTTACGGGATATACACCTTCTGGCATAGAAGGTACATCGAAGGTAACCTTACCGTTGTCGAATGATACGTTTGTTGCCTCAACAGTGCCGATGAAGAGCTTGGAAACACTGGTTACATTCTCGAAGTCGATGCTCTTGGTCTTACCAATCGTCAACCAGCGTGACTTGGCGTCGGTGGCCATAGATGGGTCATCAGGCAGTGCGTTTACGATGACTCTGCGGGTACGAGAGGTCTCCAGACCCTTGGTGGTTGTAGCCACAATCTTCAACAGGTGCTCACCTGCCAGCAGCGGCATGTCGATAGTAGTTCCCTCGTGTACCAGTTCACCATCGATGTACCATGTGACGGTGGTGTAGTGGGCAGGGGTAACAGTCACCTCGTATTCGAAGTTCTCAGTACGTGAGATTTCCTTCAGTATAGGAGGAACACCATTCTGGAACTCACCTTCCAGGTCGGAGTTCAGAATGCGGGGATAGTCATTCTCATTAGCTGAGAAGTACGGATCGTCGTTGGATGAGCAGCTAGTGAATGCTACTGCCATCGGAAGGACGAAAAGAACCGTGAGCGCAAGGCTCTTGATATGTTTGATCATTGAACTTTTCATGATGATAATACATTTATATGGATTTACTCAAAATTACCGTGCTTAACGTCCCACCATACACGTTGGTGCCAGTCGTCTTTACCTCCCATGCGATCGATAGCCTCCTGATAGCGTGCCTTGTTATAGCGCTCCTCGAGTACTGGATAGAGCAGACGGTCGGGAGTAGAGAGGTCTGGATCAGGATAGGTGAAGTCGCTCAGTTTCTCCATCTTTGTGCGGTCACGGAGTACGGGATAGTCTGAGCGGCGCAGGTTGGCCCATGCCTCAGAGGGGTTCATCACGTGCAGGATATAGGCCTGTGTGTTGATAGCCTCGCGTGCGTTGGTACCCAGTGGGTCGTTAGCTTCGATACTGGTGATATAGTCACTGATCTCCGCATCGGAAATTTTCTGTGTAGCAGGCAGGTAGTGCGTGTTCAGCATCTGCATAGCCTCTTTGATACCTTCCTCGTAGTGCTCCTTGATGCTACCGGGAACGGCCCATCCTTTGCTCTTAGCCTCTGCCAGCAGGAAGTGAACCTCTGCGCAAGAGATGAGGAAACCAGGACAGTTGGGGCGCTCGAACTCGATAGACAGCCATGGGAAGATCAGACGGGCATTGTCGTTGATACCAGTGGCAAAGAAACCTGCGGTAGGATATTGTTCAGCCAATGCTGCAACTGTTGGGAAGTCCTCAAGGGTAGGAATCTGACCTACTTCTGGAATGTTCGTTGGCCAAGGTGCATACCAAGAGTGTCCTATTTCGCAAGCGTAGTCTTCCTTACCGTATTTCTGTAGGTAAGCCATGTACTCATCCGTCAGGTCGATGGTCCACTCGTCGGGCTTGGTATTACCACGCTTCAGGTTGTCATAGTGACGGGTGATGCGATAGGTACGTGGATCGTTGTTGTCACGCATCAGGTTGAACAGGGTTGCACAGATGATAGCTGGTGAGCTGTAATCCTGTCCATAGTTGGTCTCGCTAAAGGCGTTGGCACGGAAGTCGAGATCCTTGGCACCATCATAGAGAGTGAAAGGTACGTCGATATACTTCACGAAAGCATCCTGATCGGCATTGGTGATATAACCGCCGTTAGCAGTAAGGGCTTTCTCAAATTCAGCCTTTGCCTTCTCGGGCTTGACGTCAGAGATACGCATCGCATAGCGCATACGCAAGCTATTGGCAAACTTTTTCCATCCTTCGATGCTGCCACCCAGACTGGTCACGTCGCCGCTGATACGGTCGGTACCTGTTCCGAGCTGTTCTACACAATCTGCCAGCTCCTCGAAGAAGTAGTCGTAGATCTCCTCCTGAGTGTCATACTTGGGGTTGGCGATGCCACCTATGTAGCCGAGACCTGCCTCAGAGCAGGGCACGTCGCCATAGGCGTCGGTCAGGATAGACAACATATACACCTTAGTGATACGGAGAGCAGCATTAACGTTAGGTTTGTCTTCCGTGTTGTAGATAGCATCTACGAGGTTCTTGATACCTACGTTGTAGAACTTGTTCCAGAGTGATTCGATGGTATCGTCGTAGTTGTTGCATCCGGCGAAGTTGGTGACGTTCCATCCTCCAGCGAACTGCTGTGTGAAACCGCAGATATAGTTACGGTAGGTATCCATCGTCTGGAAGTCTCCGTAGGTTTGCAGCAAGGCAGTAGTCAGCTGTGCATTAGGATCGATATAAGCCGCCTTGGTCTCGTCGGTATTCAATTCC
This sequence comes from uncultured Prevotellaceae bacterium, assembly GCA_900321425.1. Lineage (GTDB taxonomy): Bacteria > Bacteroidota > Bacteroidia > Bacteroidales > Bacteroidaceae > Prevotella. The sequence continues at coordinate 41,187 of ONWA01000025.1, forward strand.
TGCATGAGTTTATCGCTGCAGGAGGTGAGTGTCATCCCCGTTGCAAGCAGCGTAAACAGTACAATATATATCTTTTTCATTGTCTTAACTTTAATTCTTCAATTCTTCAATTCTTCAATTCTTTCTCATCAGAATTTCACATTCACGTTGAAACCATAGCTACGGCGTGAAGGCAGTGATCCGTACTCAAGACCCATACCTGATGTGTTGTAGCCAGAGTCGGGGTCGATGTTCGGGATGTTCTTCCAGATGGTGAATGGGTTACGTGCCACGAAGCTGACGCTGAGGCTCTTCACAAACTTACCCAGCCACTTCTCGGGGAAGGTATAGCCGAAGGTGATCTCACGGCACTTGATGTAAGAGTTGTCGTAGATAAACGTGCTGGGTGCATAGTTACCTGCATGAGTCCAGTAGTCCTGAGGATTGACAGGGATATTGTTTTCCCTGTAAGTACCGTCGCCATTGTCGATGACACCAGGAACGATGTAGCCTTCGCAATTGCCGGAAGCACGCCATTCAGATTGTGTCATACCAGCTTCCATGCGGCGTTCCTCAGAGCGATACCACTCCTCACGACCTGCAACGGTCTCCTGTGCCTTACCGGATATGAAGGCTGAGCGCATTGACATGGAGAAGAGGTCGGCACCCACTTTCACGTCGAAACCGGCGGAAAGACGGAAGTTCTTATAGGTAAAGGTTGTGTAGAAACCACCTGTCCAGTCCCATGAGGCATTACCCAGTGTGCGGAGCTTACTGTCGACTTTAGGCAGACCGTTTTCAGGGTCGATCACAACCTGTCCCATTTCGTTACGTACGAAGTCGGGACCGAGAATGGAACCGTAGTTTTTGCCTACCTCGGCACCAACGGTTACGTTACACCAGCGGGCCTTCTCAATTTCAAAGTAGTCCATACCGTCTACAAGGTTGAGCACCTTGTTGGTGTTCTTGGAGAAGTTGAGTCCAGCATCCCATGCAAAGTCCTTATGCTGCATGATACGACCGTTCAGCGCAATCTCGATACCTTCGTTCTTGATTTCTCCGGCATTGATCAGACGATAGTCGTAAGCAGAGGTAGAAGAGGAGGCCAAACCGATAATCTGGTCCTTAGAACGCTGGTTGTAGTAGGTGACATCCAATGACAAACGGTTATTGAAGAACTTCATCTCCAAACCGAGCTCGAAGGAGTTGGTCATTGTCGGCTTTAGATCTTTGTTGGGCTGTGTGGTATTGTTGATCATACCAATGGTGTAGCCAGGATAGCTATATTTACCGGTGGTGTAGTTCAGAGCGAGCTGATAGGGGTCGGTATCGCTACCTACCTTTGCCCAAGATGCGCGGAACTTACCATAGTTGATGATGCGCTTATTCTTGAAGAACTCTGAGAAAACAATGCTACCCGAGATAGAGGGGTATACATATACATTATTGTTAATGGGAAGGGTTGACGACTTGTCGCCACGGAGTGTTCCTTCCAGATAGTAGGTGTGCTTGTAGCCCACACTGGCACTGGCGAAGAGTGAGCTGATCTGCTTCTTGTAGCTGTACTCCTGGATGCTCTGCTCCTCATAGTTCATGATGGCGATGACATCCTTCATCTGCTGGTTCATACCAGTGAGAACGGTGGTCTTGTTGTTTACCTTGAAGATGTTACCACCGAGGGTAGCGTTGAAATCGAAGTCACCCCACTGATTGTTGTACAGTGCGAGCAGCTCGGCGTTGAGCGTGCGGTTGTTGAAGGTAGACTTCTGCAACTGTCCTGCTGCATTGGCAGGGTCAGTGGGAGCAATATAGTCCTCGAAGTTCATGTTGGTAATGTCGGTACCGATGGTAGCCTGCAACTTCAAGTGTGAGTCGATGTTCCAGATAGCCTTACCGGTAAAGCGGAACACGTCCTTCTTCGAGGTGTTACTGTTCTTGTAGAGATCCCAGTATGGGTTCTTGTTATACATGTCACGACCATTCCATTCGGCGTATGAGCCATCCTCGTTCTGGTAGTGCTTCAACCATGCCTGGTTATAGGTGCCTGCCAGTGTCATCAGGTTCTTACCAACGTTGCTCTGTGAGTCACCCAGTGCCGGACGGTTCTTCACAGCCTCACGTGTATAGTTACCAGTGAAGTCGAAGTCTACGGGACCAACTGATGTGTTCACGCGCAGGTTGAAGTTGTCACGGTTCATCTTGCTGTTGGGCAGGATGTCGTTGTTACGCATGTCGGTAAAACTGAAACGAGCACTGGTCTTACCTGAGTTCACACCGACGATGGCTGAGTTCTGCATGGTGAAACCTGTGCGGAAGAAATCGGCTGTATTGTTTGGATACATCATAAACGGACGCTCCTCGCCGTCGAAGTATCTTACGAGGCGGTCATCTGCCTTGGCACCCCAGCTACTGTTCGTACCAGAGGTGGCAGAGAGCAATAGCTTACCATTCCATCCTTGTCCGTAATCCTGCTGTGTGTTGTCCCATTTAGCCAACTGACTGTCGATGGTGATGGATCCATTATATTCTACGGAGATCTTGTCTTTTTCAGCCTTCTTGGTCGTGATCAGAATGACACCGTGTGAGGCGCGGCTTCCGTAAAGTGCTGATGCGGCAGGACCTTTCAATACGGTCATGTTCTCAATATCATCGGGGTTGATGGCAGAGATACCATCGCCGAGGTCATAACCACCATAAGTTCCTGCGCTGGCGAAGTTGGTGTTGTCCAAGGGCACACCGTCAATGACATAGAGAGGCTGGTTGTCGCCGCTGATTTCTGTGTTACCACGGAGGAGTACACGAGAGGAACCAGAGGCACCACCTGCTGTCTGGTTGACTACCAAACCAGCTACCTTACCGGCCAAAGAGTTGATAACGTTGGTTTCCTTTGCCTTGGTCAACTCCTCACCTTTTACCTCAGAGAGCGCATAACCGAGCGCCTTGCGCTCGCGCTTGATACCGAGGGCGGTAACGACCACCTCATCGATCATCTTGCCATCCTCTTTAAGGACGACCTTCATTCCTTTTTGTGCTTTCACTTGCTGGGTGACATAGCCGATATAGCTAATCTCCAGCATGGTACCTGGCTTACATGCCATTTTGAAGTTTCCGTCAAAGTCAGTCACTGTTCCTGTAGTAGAACCGACAATTTTCACGGTGGCACCGATCAGAGGACCGTTGGCGTCTGAAACGATACCCGTCACTTCGTCGTCAGGTGCCATGACACCCATGCTCGTACGGTTAGTACCAGCCGTTGCCATGTTGGGCACCCACATCATACCTGCTCCGAGCAGGCATAGAAGCATTGTTTTTTTCTTCATTGTGCTTTAGTTAGGTTTGAAATTATAAAATTGTGAATAGAGTTTTTTGACGTTATTGAAAATTCCGATGCAAAAGTACTTTTATTTATTATAAAGGTGGTTTGAAGTTGTTCAAAAAAGGTTTGAAAACAATAATCTGTCAGTTTTCAAACCTCTTTTTGATAATTTTTAAACCTCCTTTCACCTTCTTTATTGTCCAACTTCTATGGGCTGTCCCAGCAGGTTGTAGGTTTTGTCATCCTTTCTGATAAGTATCTTGCCATTCTTGATGAATGGACGTGCAATTTTTTCTGTGGTATTACGGTCAACGGTGATGTCGCTGATGCCTGTTTGCACACCTTGCTGGATGCCCTCCAATGTCCAACTAGCTCTTAGGCTCATGTTGTTGTGGCGGTCGAAAATGCCGAATTTCTCCATACCGTTACCGAAGGCATTGTTGTCCCATACAAAGGTGGCGAATCCTCTGCTGCGTGCCTCACTGACCAACGTCTTGCAGTAATAGGTGATGTTCTTGCGGATACTGTTCATGCTGGTAGTCTTGTCCCAGTGGTCGGTTACGCCCCATTCACCGATGATGATACCCAGTCCCTGTGAGTCCCAGATGTCTTCCATCCTTTGGAAAGCATTGATCATCGTCTGTTCGTTGCTGGTAGGTATGTTGCCGTAGCCGCTATACGCTGTACCCCAGTAATAATATGCTGTGCTACCGCAGTATTCCCATGGTTTGTAATAGTGTACCTCTACGCTGAGATAGTCGTTGCCGTTGCCTTCAATATCGGTAGGAACGATAAAATCGCCGTTATACATACCAAAGTCGGGGTCGCAGTCGTAGGTTTGCACGATGAGGTGACGTTTTAGGTTCTTACCTCCTGTAGCACGTACGGTGTTGACGAAGGTCTGGTTATAGGTGTTCTGTACGCTCAGATTCTCAGGTGTCGGTGCATTGTAGACGTTGGGTACATGTACTTCGTTGGTTCCAGCGAATGCCACATCGTAGTCGTAGTCGCTGAAGGCCTCGGCGATGTGTGTCCATAAGAGACTGAGCTTGGTGTTGTTGTCCGTCTGGTAATAATAGGTAGGTCTGCTCTCCAGCCATTTGTCATGGTGTGTGTTGATGATGACTTTCATGCCATTGTTCAGACAGTAGCCCACAACCTCCTTGACACGGTTGAGCCATGCGGCATCAATAGCCATTGTGGCAGCATCGGTGATGTGACATTGCCAACGTATGGGGATACGGACGGCGTTGAAGCCGGCATCCTTGACGGCTGCTATCATTGCGTTAGTCACTTTGGGATTTCCCCATGCGGTCTCTGCGTCCATGGCGTTGGCGGGGTTACTGATGGTGGTGGATTCTCCATCCTGTCCAGGAGCAGCACATTCCAACTGGTTGCCCAGATTCCATCCTGCGGTTACCTCACTGTTCCATTGACGAGATGTTGGCTGCGCCCATCCGGACACAGCCAACAGACAAACTACTGTCAAGCAAGAAATTCTCATGCTTTCTAAAAAACAAACTACTAATACTTATGAAAAACCTAGTCTCGTTAATGCCTCGATGGCAGCTTATTTCATCATGACCTTTTTCCCGTTCACGATATAGAGGCCCTTACCTGGGTTCTCTACGCGCTGGCCGGCGAGGTTATAATATACCTTGTTATCCTGTGTGGGAGTGGAAGTGATCTGGTTGATGGCGCTAGGAATAACCTCTTTAGTCACTTTCGTTACATTGTATCCGTATCCATGCATGGCGAAACCATTGGCTGCAATAGCATCCTTGATATCCTGAGTTATGATAAACTCAATCTTGCTATCACTGTTGAAGCCAAAATCTGTTGCGTGCTCGTCCTCATGACCAGGCAGTGCAGTCCAGCCCCAGTCGTCAAAGTTGTATTTATGATAAGTTGCCCCTGAAACGATGGTCAGATAGAAGTAGAGTTTCTGTCCTGCCTCCATGCTAGCAAAGTCTGCCTGTCCCAGTTGTTTCCACTCACGATGCTCATCACCATCGGGCAAATCCCAATTAACCTCCCAATTACCTGTCCATAAATCTTGCTCTTCAGGCTCGGTTCCTGCAATTGCCTTGGTGACTTTCGTTACATGGTATCCGAATCCGTGCATAGCGAAACCATTAGCTGCAATAGCATCCTTGATATCCTGAGTTACGATAAACTCAATCTTACTGTCACTGTTGAAGCCAAAATCTGTTGCGTGCTCATTCTCATGACCAGGCAGTGCAGTCCAACCCCAGTCGTCGAAGTTATATTTATGATAAGTTGCCCCTGAAACAATGGTCAGATAAAAGTAAAGTTTCTGTCCAACTTCCATTTCAGCAAAGTCTGCCTGTCCCAGTTGTTTCCACTCACGATGCTCATCACCATCGGGTAAATCCCAGTTTACTTCCCAATCTCCTTCCCACAGAGTCGTCTCTGCGGCATTTACGTTCATTACTGTCAAGATGCTGAGCATCAGTAGGGTAAAAAATTTCTTCATATTCGATCTTGTTTTATTTGTTATTGTTTCAGTTTCGATGGTGCAAAGGTATTATAATATAAAATAAGGTGGGTTCAATGACAAACAAAAAAGGTTTGAAAACTAAAAGTAATCAG
>ONWA01000026.1 GCA_900321425.1 uncultured Prevotellaceae bacterium
TGTCTTCTGAACCTCCTGCGGATAAGTGTTCACAATCAGCGTGGCTCCCTCTGTCAGCGAGAGGAGCTTCCATCCTTTCTCGAAGATATGGGTAAAGGGAAGGAAGTTCAGTACACGGTCCTTCTCGCCTACAGGCACACATCTGTTGTTGGCCTCGAAGGCAGCGTGATACTGTCCCATCGTCAGGATAACACCCTTGGAATCGCCCGTCGTGCCACTGGTGTAGAGGATATTGGCGATATCATCGAACGAGGCCGCCTTCTGCAGGACGTCAACCTCCGACTGGCGCGGATAGTTCTCGCCCATCTTCAGAAAGTCGTCGAAATAGATGGCATTGGTATCGTGCTCAGCGATACGTACGTTCTTGTCGAAGATGATGATGCGCTCGAGCGACTTACACATTCCCATCACACGGTGCGCCTTGTCGTACTGTTCCTGCTCGCCCACAAAGAGGAAGCGTATCTTGGCATCCGTAATCATAAACTGAATCTGCTGCTCGGAACTGGTGGCATAGAAGGGGATGGTTACCGCACGGATGCCCCATGCTCCAAAATCGCAGAAGAGATACTGGATGGAATTCTGGGAGAAGATACCGATATTCTCCTGCACCTTCACCCCGAGGTTCAACAGGGCGTTCGATACCTGCTTGACCGTTGCAGAGAACTGGTTCCAGGAATAAGACTTCCACGCTGTGCCCCCAAAATCCCTATATATGAGCACTTCGCGATCACCGTACTTTTTCGCCTGATCGTGAATCAATACTGACAAATGGCTGTTTGTTTGCATAAATTCTTCGGTTTTACCTTGCAAAGGTAAGGGAAAATATGCAGACAGCCAAATTTTTCGTAGAAAACTTAGTGTATCAGGGAGCTACGCCTATTTCTTCGTTTTCGTGACGAGCACCGACAAGCCCATGCTGGAAATGAGCACGAAGAAGATAAAGCAGAGCGACCAGACGGTAGGAATCTCGATATGGGGCATCTCCCACTGCTGTCCCATCCATGCACCAAAGGCGTTGACATACTCGTTCATGGCCAACAGCATCTTCACACCCACAAAGATGAGGATGATACCCAGTCCGTACTTCAGGTACGTGAAATACTTCGCCACTGCTGCCAAGGCGAAATACAAGGCACGAAGACCCAGAATGGCGAAGATATTACTCGTCAGTACGATGAAGGGGTCGCGAGAGACAGAGAAGACAGCCGGTATCGAGTCGACGGCAAAAGCCACATCGGTGGTCTCGATGACCAAGAGGGTGATGAACAGCGGTGTCGCCAACAGACGCCCTTTCTTGTCAGCCGTTACCTCCCGCACGAAAAACTTGTCGCCAGCCATCTGGTCGGTGACGGGGAAGAACCGTTTGAAGAGGCGCACGATGACGTTCTGTGAGGGATCTGCCGCCTGTTCGTCGTTATGTCCGAACATCTTCGCTCCCGTATAGAGCAGGAACAGGCCAAAGAGACCCAGTATCCACTCAAAGCGCTCTACCATCGCGGCACCGGCGAAGATGAAGACGCTACGCAGCACCAAGGCACCGAAGATACCCCAGAAGAGCACCTCGTGCTGGTACTTACGCTCCACACCGAAGAACGAGAAGAGCATCAGGAACACGAAGAGGTTGTCCATCGACAGCGACTTCTCTATCAGATAGCCTGCCAGGAACTCGAGGGCTTTCTCATGACTGTCGACAGGATAGAACAGGTAGATGAGTCCGCAGAACACCAGCGACACGATGATCCATACGGCGGTCATCTGGAGCGCCTCTTTGATGCTCACCTCGTGCTGACCCTTCTTTCCAAAGGATTTCAGGTCGACCAATAACATCAGAAAAACGAGAATATAAAAGACAATCCACGACCAAAGGGGCATCACACCCATTCCATGACTTACAACAGCTATCAGGTTCATATTTCTCTTATGCTTTCAAATTTTTGGCAAAGGTACAGCAATTCGTGGAAATCACCAAATTTTGCACTATATTAATCAGATGAAAACTTGATTACTAAGAAAGCATGTGCCTTGATTACTAAGAAAGCAGGCACCTTGATTACTAAGAAAGTTTAGGGCTTCTGAAAATAGCGATTTATCAGTTCTGCGTAGAGGGGATTCGAGCTCAGTACCGAGGTATTCCCCACCATGAGCAGTTGCTTACGGGCACGGGTCATCGCCACATTCAGTTTGCGGTCGATGACTCTTCCGTCCTCCACTAACGTATTGGCCGTGAGGAAGTCCATCTGGTAGAGGTGCTGTACTGTCAGGGAATAAATGATGACATCGCGCTGACTACCCTGATAGCGCTCGACGGTATCGATGGATATCTGCTGCAACACGGGGATGTCGTACTTCGCCAGTTCCCTGCGGATCATCGCGATCTGGTTGCGGTAAGGCACGATGACACCCACGGTCTTGTCAGCATCGAACCGCTCGCCATAGAAACGATAGATGCGACTGAGCAGCTTCGCCACGATACGGGCCTCATCCGCATTGACCTTGTCGCTGGTCAGCGAGGCATTGGGAGCAGAGGGGAAGAAGATGACACGACGAGCCTTCAACAAGTCGTCAAGGGCATCCTGCGAAGGTGCACGGTAGGAAAGCGACGTCTCCAACTGGTGCTCACAGGGCACAGGCTCCAGCTGTTCACGGAAGTAGAACTTCTCATTGGGGAAGGCAGCAATCTCAGGGTGCATACGTCCTTGACGACGGAGGATGCCCATACAGTCGCTGCGGTGATGGTGCTCTTCCCAGCGGATGAGACGCTCAAACAGCGACATCCGACAGTCGCTGACTCCGATGGCCAACAGCAGCGGGTCGTCAACACGAGTATCCGCCTCATCCTGTTGGACAACGGCAGGCAACTGTTTATAGTCGCCTATCAGCACAAAACGGTCGATGCAGCATGTGCCCTGACGGTGGGCGGCAAGGATGCCCACCAGACTGGGTTCGAGAATCTGTGAGGCCTCATCGATGATGGCCATCGTAAAGTGCTTCAGGTCGAAGAGGAATGGCTTCGACTGGATCATCGATGTCGTACCCACGATGACAGGCGTCTGGAGGATGCGCTGACGGATGAGCGACAGCTTGGGGTGCGACTGGATGGCCTCGTCCAGCAGCCAGCGTCGGAAACGGGGGTCGCAGCTGGTCTCGTTACCCAGACGGAGGAAGTCGATGCCGGCATCGACAAGCATCCCACAGATCTCATCGACCGCCCGGTTGGTGTAGGACATCAGCAGGAGTGAGGCATCAGGGGTGCTCTGTAACTCCTCTTCCACCATGAATCGCAGCGCCATCGAGGTCTTACCCGTACCCGGAGGACCCACCAACAGGAAATAATCCTGCGACTGACGAATCTTCAGCAGTATCTCGTCGTAGCTGGCATGGTAGCTGTGAGAGAGAGTCTGCGAGGGGTCCGTCTGTGGTGGTCGCTGTCCTAACAGTAGGGCTTTGCGCGGCTGAGGCGCCGTCATCAGATGGTGCAGGCTGCGCACGGCACTGTTGGTAGACAGGTCGCTCGCCCCATGCTCGATGGCCCAGTGTTTGTCGAAGGCAAAGAACGAGGCGTTCTGCTGACCGTCGTTCAGGTGAATGGTCACGCTATCGGGGGTGATTTCCTGAAGCGTACCTTTGTACAGAATACGCTTTCGCACATCAGGCACGGCATCGGCAGGATAGTCGTAGAGATAGACCATGTCACCCCTGCGGAAGTTGGGCAGCATCTCCTGGGGAGGGAGACGTAGCACCAGGGTGTCATAGCCGCTATAGTCCGTCGACTGTCTACGATCGGTCATCGTCAGGTCAAGGAAGATATTCCCTGTCTCTATCTTCTCATGCAACGGCATATTCCAAAGGTCGGCCACGCTCCCACCCTGTCCCTCCTGCTTACCTACCTTCGAGAGCAGCTGTTCGCGATAGACGAACGTCATCATCCGTGTGAAATAAGCATGTTCCAAGGGTGAGAGATGATGCAGGGGGGCCGTCACTGCCTCCGTCTGCGGACGGATATACTGTTGGAAGAAATGGTCTTCATGGCCAGTGGTCAGGAGGGTATCTGGTGACAATGATGCCAGCAGGGATGCAAAACCCTCCCGACAGATGGCATACTGCTGTGCCACGAGTTGGTTGCGGAAATTGATGGCCTCACGGAACAACTGCTGGTAGAAGTTCACCACCAACAGTCCCTCGCGAGCCGGATAGCGAGAGTACAACAGTCGGATGTCCGTCTGCTGACTGCCCAGTCCGAAGTTATAGCGCAGCACACCATAGTACAATAACAGCTGTACGTAGTGGTCCTCGCGATAGGCCATCGTGTCCGTGCCACGACTGCACTCGAGTTTGATGTTCCTGCCCGACTTCTGCTCCACCAGCAACCGACCATCGGAGGTCATCAGGTCGACACGTCCCTGCAGTCCAAGTCGTTCACAGACGAACGACGGTTCGAGGATCGCCTTCTCTTTCTCATACTCCTTGAACAGGACATCGACCACTTCTTTCAAGTGGTTCACCTGCTCACGGGCATCGTAGAGGAACTGTTGGGCGTGGAAGCCAGGACAGGTACAGAACTGAAGCGCCTGTTGCTGGAACGCGTTCATGATAGTGGTGTCCACAGGCATCTCCTCGTGGTTGATCATATCGTCAAGGGCACTGCCCGCAAAGTTTCCTAAGAGGATCGCCTGAGAGTTCGCCCGTTCGCGCAGTTGGTTGATGAGGTACGCTACTGGATGGTGACCATAATCGGTGAAGCAGGCAGCGATGGTGCTGATATCTACCAGGAAGTCGGGTTCTACGACCACCAACTGTGGGGTGATCGTCGATCCCTCCACATGTGCATCAAGCAGGTTCAGTTGCATCCCCTCCCACAGCAATGGTCTCAGGTAGCTCAGGTCCACCCCTTCTGCCGTATGGGTGATATCCACCCGCCATTCGCTGTTGTCCTCATCAACGGTGACATATATAAAGGTATCATCCCACGACCGTACGATGCAACGCAGGTAACGGCTATTCACCTGTGGGGTGTGATGGAGGGGTTTGTTTTCAGTGGGTAACAGCGGTACCAACGTACTGGGGATAGTGGTCTGGAATACGGCAGAAATCAGCAGGCACAGCGCCCTCAGGTCATAGAGGAGCGATTCCTTCGAGAGCGCCTCCGTACAGTTCGAGTGACGACGCATCGTCTGTATCGCCTGACGGTCGGAGACAGAGATCCCATAGCGCTTACAGAGGTAGTCCACCTGCGAGAACACATTACCAAAGCCCATGCCGGTATCACGTACACCCTCAGCACACGCTAAGACGAGCGTCTCGTGCATCCGTCTGTTGTCATGCGGAGACGGTGTGGTGGTCATCGCCAACTCATGGCACCGTTCAAACAATTCCTCTGCAGTAATCATCGGCTACTCAAAAAGGCTTCTTTTGTCAAATAAACAGCAATCGTTTTCGCCTTGAAATAATCGAACGACATATACATCAGTCCACCATAGGGATTATCAGTTCCCCATGAGTTCTTGAGGATAAAAAACCGTTTACCCTCTGGGTTATGAGCAATACCTACGATACTCATACAGTGGTCGTCGGTAGTCCGCCCGTTGATCAGGGAGAGGTCAGCAATACCGGCCTCGAACGAGAAACCCCGTTCGCTGATATCTCCCTCCCAACAAACCCCATGATGCTGGCGTACGGCCCGTGCGGTATGCGCCAGTAAGGAGTCGGCAGGGATATTCAAGAACCGATTGTGTTCCCAGTTGTCGGGCACCTCCAATACCACTTCCTTTCCATAAGGATATTTCGCAGTTGTTGTCAGGGCGATATACTCGTCGGGAGCACAGACGCTATGCGCAAACTCTACAGGGGTGTACTGTGCCCCATAGAGGAACACCCAACGAGGGGCCGGCGTGTCGACGGTCTTCATCGCGTCATAGCCCACGATACCATAGCGCTGGATGAGGTTGAGGAGGGTCTGTCCCATCCCCCGTTTACTCTTAGGTGCTCGACGGTCTTCTGTCATCCGCATCTCCACATACGCAGGGGAGAGATGGACGGAGTCGCCTCGCATGATATGCTCCGTCTCGATGGCCGCCAGCATGGCATATGCCCAACAGGTCTGACTTTTCCCCTGGTTCTTTACAGGAGTATAGCCGTTGAGCACCTCTGTCACAAAGGAAGAGGGTACCTGTTGACGACAGCCCGTCAGCAGGAGCAGTAGGATGAGGAGGACAGATATTCTCATGCGTGGTCTTTTGGTCTTTTCGGGGTACAAAGATAAGGAATCTACCACAGAAAACGAAAGAATTTGGCTTTTTAACGCTGATTTTTCAAAGATGATGACAAAGTGTTTTTGTTTTCGTCCTTTATTAAATAATGTACGTCATGAGAAAAATCACCCTTTTTATACTTTCCATCCTTGGTGTCTGTCTGTTGGAGTCTTGCACCCAAGAATGGTATGTGTCCACCTCGTTTCATGAGCCAGCCACTGACGGTCTGCGGTTCATTTATAGTCAGGATGCCGTCCATTGGGACTCCGTGGCTGGTGTATGGCTCACCCCACAGGTCGGCAAACAACGGGTGATGCGCGATCCCAGCATCATCCGTACCCCTGACGGCACCTACCATCTGGTGTGGACCTCATCATGGAGAGGTGACCGCGGCTTTGGCTATGCCTCATCGAAAGACCTCATCCACTGGAGTGAAGAACGGTTCATCGAGGTGATGGAAGATACCAGCACCGTTAATGTGTGGGCCCCTGAGCTGTTCTGGGACGAGGACCGTTCGCAGGCGATGATCGTATGGGCGTCGTGCGTGCCGTTTAAGTTTGAGAAGGGCATCGAGGACGAAAACAATAACCATCGTCTGTATTATGTGACGACCAAGGATTTCCAGACCTTCTCGAAAGCACAACTACTGATAGACCCCGGGTTCAGTAGCATTGATGCCGTGTTGCTCAAGCGAGCCAAGGACGACTATGTGATGGTGCTCAAGGACAATACCCGTCCGAACCGTAATGTGAAGGTGGCTTTTGCCAAGCATCCAGAAGGTCCGTGGGGTGAGGCTTCCAAGCCTTTCACGGGAGAGTTTATGGAAGGACCGACGGTCGCCCAGACCAAAGACGGCTACTATATCTATTACGACCGTTACCGCATTGGCGATTTCGGAGCCTCGTTCACCAAGGACTTCATCCATTTCGAGGATGTCAGCGACCGTGTCAGTGTACCCCCACTGCATAAGCACGGCACCATCTTTAAGGCCCCCAAAAGAGACGTAAAACGACTACTGCAACAAACCAAACCATAAAGAGAAACAACAGACATGACAAGAAGACTACTGACACTGATCACACTGACGCTCGCCTTGGGAGCCACAGCACAAGACCGCATACACTATACCGGTACGACACTCAGTAACCCCAACCGTCACGACGGAGCCCTATCGCCCGTCGTTGGTGTTCATAACATCCAGATTCTCAGGGCGAACCGCGAGCACCCATCGGATACCAACGGCAACGGATGGACGTACAACCATCAACCGATGATGGCCTATTGGAACGGGGCGTTCTATGTACACTACCTCTGCGACCCTGCCGATGAGCATGTGCCCCCCTCGCACACCCTGCTGCAGACCTCGCCAGACGGCTATTCGTGGTCGAAGCCACAAGTCATCTTCCCAGAAGTGGAAGTGCCCGAAGGCTATATGAAACCCAACCGTGACGACAAGGCCCACCAGCTGATTGCCATCATGCACCAGCGTGTGGGCTGGTATGTGTCGAAAGCCGGTCGTCTTTATGCCCTCGGCAACTATGGTGTCGCCTTTGACAAGAAAGACGACCCCAATGACGGCAACGGCATGGGACGCGTGATCCGTGAGGTGAAGGCTGACGGCAGCTTCGGTAAGATCTACTTCATCTACCTGAACAACAGCTATCGTACGTTTGTGGGAAAGAACACGTGTTTCCCTCTGTACACGAAGGGCGACAAGGCTCTGCGCACAGCCTGTGAGGAGATTCTCGCCAACCCCCGATTCAGGATGCAATGGGTAGAAGAAGCAGACCGCAACGACCCACTCATCCCTTTGCATAAGGAGTACAAGGCCTATTGTGACTACACCCTACCTGACGGACGTATTGCCTCGCTCTGGAAACATGCGCTGACCAGTATCAGTAGTGACGGAGGACAGACATGGGCACAGCCCGTGGAACGCGCCCGCGGTTTCGTCAACAGCAATGCGAAGATATGGGGACAACGATTGTCGGACGGCTCGTATGCCACTATCTACAACCCATCGGAATATCGCTGGCCCTTAGGTATCTCCCTCAGTAAGGACGGACTGGAATATACCACGCTGAACCTCGTCTTTGGAGAGGTGCCGCCCATGCGCTATGGTGGCAACTACAAGAGCTACGGTCCTCAGTATACCCGTGGTATCCTGGAGGGAAATGGTACCCCGAAAGACAACGACCTGTGGGTGACCTTCTCCGTGAACAAAGAGGATATCTGGGTATCGCACATCCCTGTGCCCGTGCAGACGGCAGCCCATGCCCATGCCAACGACCAGTTTGCTGAGGTACAGTCATTGGCCGACCTCAAGGCATGGAACATCTACTCACCGGTGATGGCACCTGTCAGTGTGGCTGACGGCTGGCTCACCCTTGCCGATTCCGACCCCTTCGACTACGCCCGTGTGGAGCGCAAGATCCCTGCCACACGCGAACTCAAGGTAGCGTTCGACCTCAAGGCAGGACAGAACCGCCACGGACTGCTGCAGATAGAATTTCTCGACGAACAGGGAACCGCCTGCTCACGTATTGAAATGACTGACCAAGGAGAAATCCGTTGCAAGGGAGGTGCCCGTTATGGCGGATTAGGGAAATACGAACCCAATAAAGTCTATCATATCGAAGCCATCCTGTCTGTCAGTCGTCGTCTGATAGAAGTCTACATCGATGGCAAGAAAGCCGGACAGCGGATGTTCTTCGCCCCAGTACAGAGCATCGAACGGGTGATGTTCCGTACAGGAGGACAACGTTTCTTCCCCACCATCGACACCCCTGCCGACTGGGACGGAACCCTCGACCATGCAGGCGATACAGACCCGTTGGCTACCTATAGCATCGCCAACGTCAAGACCTCATCCAACGATGACAACGCACATAACGCCTTCCTGCGCTATGAGGACTACCAGCACTATGTGGACTTCTTCAACCACATGGAGGACGAGAATATCCAACAGGCCATTCCCAACACACAGGCTTGGGACTGGATGAAGGCGAATATCCCCCTCTTCGACTGTCCACAACAGAACTTCGAGCAGACCTATTATTACCGTTGGTGGACGCTCCGCAAACATATTGAGGAGACACCCGTAGGGTATGCGATGACCGAGTTCCTCGTGAAGCGTAACTATGCCGACCAGTACAAGCTCATCGCCTCAGGCGTAGGACATCATATCCATGAGAGCCGGTGGATCCGTGACCCGAAATACCTCGACCAGATCATGAACACCTGGTTCAGGGGCAATGAGGGCAAACCCATGAAGAAACTCCATAACTACTCCTCGTGGATTGCCCACTCCCTGTGGGGACGCTATGAGGTGGACGGCCGTCAAGACTGGATCGTATCGATGCTGCCCGACCTGGAAGAGGAGTTCCGTCACTGGGAAACCACCCATACGCGCGATGGTGGATTCTACTGGCAGGCAGACGTACAGGACGCTATGGAAGAGACCATCAGTGGTGGACGAAAGAAGAAATACCTGCGCCCGTCGATCAATGCCTATATGTATGGCAATATGATGGCGATCGGACATATCGCTGAGTTGTCGGGAGACGCCACGAAAGCCAAGACCTATTTCGACAAGGCCAACGACCTGAAAGAGAAGGTACACCAGAAGCTGTGGAACGAGAAACAACAGTTCTTTGAGACCCATCGTATCGACTCCTCCGCCAACGTCAGGGAAGCCATCGGTTTTATGCCGTGGTACACGAAGATGGCAAAGGATGATCCTCAATACGGTATCGCCTGGCTACAGGCTGCTGACCCTGAGGGGTTCGCAGCTCCACGCGGACAGACGACGGCAGAGCGCAGACACCCACAGTTCCGCAGTCACGGAGTGGGCAAGTGTGAGTGGGACGGTGCCGTATGGCCGTTTGCCACCTCACAGACCCTCACGGCGATGGCCAACTACCTCAACGACTACCGGCAACCTGTCATCAACGACTCCGTCTATTTCGCTGAACTGGAGAAATACGTACAGTGTCACTCACACAGAGGACTCCCCTATATCGGTGAGTATCTTGACGAGGTGACAGGCTACTGGCTCAAAGGCGATCAGGAGCGTTCACGCTACTATAACCACTCTACTTTCTGTGACCTGATCATCAGCGGACTGGTGGGACTACGCCCCCGTGCAGACAACACGTTAGAGGTCAACCCACTGATACCCAAGGATCAATGGGCATGGTTCTGTTTGGACGGCGTCCGTTACCATGGTCATGACATCGCCATTGTATGGGATCGTGACGGCAGTCGTTATCATGTAGGAAAAGGACTCCGTATGTATATCGACGGACAGTGTGTGGCACAGCGTGACGACCTCGGAAAACTGATGGTGGAACAAGCCTTTTAACAACAGATGATGATGAAGAGAAGAATCCTTGTCGGTGGTTTTGTCCTCCTCAGTACGCTGGGAATCTTTGCCCAGTCAGGAGGAGACTTCGGATCAGCCCAGTGGATAGGAGCGATGACCCGTCAACAGGCTCATATCCCACAGGGTAGGAACTTCACGGGGGCGAAGCTCAAAGAGCCGGCCGTCAAAGCGGCATGGGCGACTGTCGATACCCTCTCACAGAAGAGTATCTACCTGAAACGCGACCTCCGTATCCGTGACCGGCTGAAACGGGCCACCCTCTATATCTGTGGACTGGGTTTCTATGAGTTGACCATCAACGGCGAGAAGGTGGGTGATGCCGTATTTGCACCTCTTTGGAGCGACTTCGACAAGAGTATCTTCTATAATGTCTATGATGTCACCCAACAGTTGAAACAACCCCTCAAGGGACGTATGCCCCACGAGTTGAAGGTGCTGTTGGGCAACGGATTCTACAACGAACAGGGCAAGCGCTATGCGAAGATGAAGATCTCATTCGGGCCTCCCACCCTCCTCTTCCGTCTGCACCTCGAATATACGCACGGAAAGACAGAGGATATCGTCAGTGATGACAGTTGGAAATATGCCTATAGCGAGACGACCTTCAACAGTATCTACGGAGGGGAGGACTACGACGCACGCATCAGGGTGAAAGACTGGAAGACAGCTGTTGTCCAGGAGGCGCCTAAGGGTGTGTTGCGCCGTCAGATCGCTGAGCCCGTCAAGATCATGGAACGCTTTGACGTACAACGAAGAATTGCTGTGACAAATACTCCCGACGGACAATCCGCTCCCCTCGTATTGGACATGGGACAGAACCTGTCGGGCTTCCCAGAGATCACTGTGAAGGGAAAGGCTGGACAGTGCGTCCGACTGACGGTCGGTGAGACGCTGACCCCAGAAGGACGGGTCAACCAGAAACAGACAGGACGTCCTCATTACTATACCTACACCCTTCGTGGTGAACAGTACCGTAAGGGGCGTGCGATGGTGTCGAAGATTGAGCAGTGGCACCCCCGTTTCTCCTATTATGGTTTCCGTTATATCCAAGTAGACGGAGCCGTGATGGAGGGCGATGCCAACCCCCAACAGTTACCTGTCATCACGAAGATACAGTCGTGCTTCGTCTATAACAGTGCAAGGAAGACCGCCACGTTCGAGTGCTCAAACCTGCTCTTCAACGATGCTTACCGACTGATTGACAGGGCCATCAGGAGCAACTGGCAGGCGGTGTGGACCGACTGTCCTCATAGGGAGAAGCTGGGATGGTTGGAACAAGACTGGCTCAACGGCGAAGGACTGGTAGCCAACTACGACTGTCGGTCGATGATGGAGCAGACCCTGCAGAACATCGCTGACGCACAGTTCCCCAACGGAGCGCTGCCGGAGATCGCCCCTAACCTCTGTGTGTTCGAGGGGTCGTGGGCACCCCCGTTCCTGGAGTCGCCCGAATGGGGAGGAGCCTTTATCGCACTACCCTTCCTCTACCAGACGTTCTATGGTGACGACCGTATGGTCAGACAATACCGTCCGCAGATGAAACGGTATGTAGACTATCTGGCGACACAGGACTCCTGTTATATCCTCCGTCAGGGACTGGGCGACTGGTATGACTACGGACCTAGACGGGCTGGCTTTGCGCAGAACACCCCCATGCCCCTTGTCTCGACAGCCCACTACTACTGGTGGAACCACCTGATGGGCGAGCCCCGTGCCGACAGTATCAAGGCGGCATTCATCAAAGAGTTCTATCACCCCGACACCCATCGTTTTGCATCAGGCAGTCAGTGTGCACAGGCCATCGCACTGGAGATGGATTTGGTACCAGCAGGCGACCGCGAGGAAGTGCTCCAACAACTGATCGAGGATATCCATGCCCATGGCGACCGATTGACCACGGGCGACGTAGGCAACCGCTATCTGTTCAATGCCCTCATCCACAACGGTCAGCAGGAGCTGTTATACCAGATGCTCAACCATGACGAGGTGCCTGGCTATGGCTATCAGATTAAACTTGGTCATACCACCCTCACAGAACAATGGAACCCTGAGCATGGAGCCTCAATGAACCATTTCATGATGGGACATCTCAACAACCTACTCGTGCCCTATTTCTTAGGTCTCTGGCGACAAGGCAACCAGATGACCATCGCCCCTCATCCTGTTGGCGACCTCTCCTGGTGCCGAGGGAGTATGGAGACGCCGCAGGGTACCGTGCGCTGCGAATGGCGTATCCAACAACAGACTTTCCACCTGACCATCCACGTGCCTGAACACCTGTCGACGGACATCATCATGCCCTATTCAGGTGAGACGAAGCATGTAACGGCAGGAGATCATACCTATCAAGAAACCATCAATCCCCATCAACAATGAAACGACTATTGTTTACCCTCACGCTGGGATCAGCCTTTGCGACAACCCCGGCACAGACCTTCGAGAACCAGTTTAAGCGTCCTGTCAGTGATGTGATGACGGATATCAGTCGACGCTTTGGCGTGAAGTTCAAGTACAATGTAGACACTGCTGGGGTGGTTCTTCCCCATGCCGACTTCCGTGTGCGTCCCTATTCGCTCGAGATGACGCTCGACAATATCTGTAAGTATTTCAACTGGAACTGGTGGAAACAGAGCGACAAACTCTATAAGATCAAACCTTATGAATACCCCCGTCGCCATACAGAGGAAGGGAAGATGATGCTCGACTACCTCTCTACCCTTTATCATAACAAGACAGAGTGGGAAGCACGTCGTGACATTCTGCGACGAGAGGTGCGCCAACGATTGGAGCTGGATGCCTTCCTCGACTCCTGTGTGCTGACACCTCTACTCTCCAAGGTCCGTCAGCATGATGGCTATACCACACAGAATATCTGTATCGAACTGACCCCTGGTCAACACCTCTTTGGTACCATCTACGCTCCTGACAAGAAGGCTTTTAGGAAGAATAAACAGTTTCAGAAGGGATTTCCCCTGATTGTCTGTCCTGACGGTCACTGGCCCTTCCGCTATCGCAAGGACGAGCAACAGCGACTGGGTACCCTGGCACGGATGGGAGCCGTCTGTGTGGACTTCGACCTCTACGGATGGGGCGAGAGTGAGAAAGAGGTGGGCGCAGAGGCCCATCATACCAGTAGGGCACACGTCTATCAGGCTGCCTGTGGCTATGTGTTGCTCGACTATCTGTTGAAGAACCGTAAGGATATCGACCCGGCACGCGTAGGTGTTTGTGGCGGTAGTGGTGGCGGTACCCATACCGTACTGCTCTCCCTCCTTGACGACCGTGTGACAGCCTCAGCACCTGTCGTTCATCTCGCCAGTCATTTCGACGGTGGCTGTCCATGTGAGAGCGGTAAGCCCGTACAACTGGCAGGAGGAGGCACCTGCGAACCTGAGCTGGCTGCAGTGATGGCCCCCAAACCCATGCTGATTGTCAGCGATGGTGGCGACTGGACCGCCTCTGTACCAGAGATTGAGTTCCCTTATCTGCAACGGATCTATGGGTTCTACGATGCCCAGGGACAGGTACGTAACGTACATCTCCCCAAGGAACGTCACGACTTTGGACCCAACAAACGGAAGGCCGTTTACGACTTCTTCATTGACGTGTTTGGACTGGATCGTTCGAAGCTCGACGAAGACAAGATTACCATTGAACCTGATGACACCCTCAAATCCCTGTATAAATGAAAAGACTGACTGTTCTGATTGGAGCTGCCCTACTATCGCTCCAACTCGTAGCCTACGAGTATAAGCTCTGGTATGATCAACCTGCAATGACCTGGACACAGGCATTGCCCGTCGGCAATGGTGTGATGGGAGGAATGGTGTTTGGCATCCCAGCCGTAGAACATATCCAACTGAACGAAGAGACCATCTGGGCAGGACAGCCCAACCAAGTAATCCATCCAAAGGCAAAAGAGACGTTGCCTAAAGTGCGTCAACTTATCTTTGAGGGCAGATATAAAGAGGCGGAACGGCTCGCTAACGACAAGGTGATGCCCGTGGGAGCCAACAAGAATATGGGTATGCCCTACCAGCCCTTTGGCGACCTATATATCGCTATGCCAGGGCATACTGACTACGTCAATTACGAACGAGAGTTGGATCTTGACCATGCACGGGTCTTGGTGAAATACCAGAAGGATGGTGTAGACTATCAGCGTGAGGTCATCGCCCCCTTGGGTGGTCATCATGTGATTGCCGTCCACCTGACAGCCAGTAAACCTGGTATGATCACCTTCACCGCCAATATGACCTCGCCACACGATAATGTACTAGTGGGCGGTGAGGGTCTGGAGGCTACGCTGTTAGGGGTCTCTGCCAAACACGAAGGACTGAAAGGAAAGGTACGTTTTCAGGGGCGTCTCGCAGTGGATGCCAAGGGAGGAAAAATTTCACAGGCGGATGGAACCATCAGCGTGACAGGTGCCGATGAGGCTACCGTCTACGTCACCGTAGGCACCAATGTGAGGAGCTACTGCGATATCACAGGCGACGAGGTGGTGCAATCGAAGGAACGGATGCATCGCGCCCTTCAATTAGGCTACAACCAACTGAAGGCCCTGCACACGCAGACCTACAAGAGATACTATGACCGTGTGACCCTCGACTTAGGTGTAGACCTCTATGCCAAGGTACCCACCAGCAAGCGTGTGGAACTCTTTCACAACAGGACAGACAACTATCTCGTAGCCACCTACTTCCAGTTCGGTCGTTACCTGCTCATCTCCTCGTCACAGCCCGATAATACCAACCCTGCCAACCTACAGGGCATCTGGAATGAGAAGATGTACCCCTCATGGGATTCGAAATACACCACGAACATCAACCTGGAAATGAACTACTGGCCGTCGGAGGTGACCAATCTGACGGAGATGAATGCCCCGCTTTTCAAACTCATCCGTGAGATCAGTGAGACAGGACGGCAGACAGCCAAGGAGATGTATGGTGCTGACGGTTGGGTGCTCCATCACAATACCGACCAATGGCGCATCACCGGACCCGTCGATCATGCCCAGACAGGACTGTGGTCAACAGGCTCAGGATGGATCTGTCGACACCTGTGGGAACACTACCTGTACACAGGCAACCAACAGTTCCTGGCACAGATCTATCCCATCATGCTAGAGGCAGCACGATTCTATACGCAGACCCTGCAGCAGCATCCCACCCTTCCCTACCTCGTCGTCTGTCCTGGTGAATCGCCGGAGCACGGTGGCCAAGGTAGGGGTACCGCCTTGGATGCGGGTGTAACGATGGACAACCAGATTGTCTTCGAGCTCTTCAACAATGTGCTGGCAGCAGCGAAGATCCTGAACAGTACCCAAGATCAGGAGATTCTGACCACCATCAGACAGCAGCTCACCCTGCTTCCCCCCATGCAGGTAGGACGTTGGGGACAGCTACAGGAGTGGTTGGACGACCTCGATGACCCCAAGGATGATCATCGTCATTTCTCCCATCTCTTCGGACTCTTCCCCTCCAACCAGATCTCTCCCTACCGTACCCCCGTACTCTGGGAGGCTGCACGTACCTCACTCATCGCCCGTGGCGACGTGTCAACGGGCTGGTCGATGGGATGGAAGGTATGCTCATGGGCGCGACTGTTGGACGGTGACCATGCCTATAAGCTCATTCAGGATCAGTTGACCCTCACTGCCGACACCTTCCTTATCTTCGGTGCCATCAAACAACGGGGAGGCACCTATCCCAACTTGTTTGATGCCCACCCACCATTTCAGATCGACGGCAACTTCGGTTGTACGGCAGGCATCGCAGAGATGCTTCTGCAGAGCTATGATGGCTATATCTATCTGTTGCCGGCCCTCCCTACCGTCTGGAAGGAAGGAAATGTCAAAGGACTGGTGGCCCGTGGGGGATTCGAGATCGATCTCGCCTGGAAAGAAGGTCGACTGACACAGGTCGTCGTACGCTCCCGTCATGGAGGCACCTGTCGACTGCGCAGTCTGGTGCCCCTCAAGGGCAAAGGTCTGAAAGTGGCGAAAGGGAAAAATCCCAATCCACTGTTCCAGGTTCCAGAGATTGCCAAGCCACTTATCAACGGTAATCAGCAACTCACTCCAACAACCCTAAAAAAGACCTATCTTTACGACTTTGAAACGGTGGCAGGAAGAGAATATCGGTTTAATTGATGTTTTTTAACGTTCTTTAGGGTGGGCACTCTGCTTTTTTTCATAAATTTGCAGACAAATTCTTTTTATTTGTAAGATCAGTGCGCGCTAAGAACTAATGACTGATATAGTTTTATCGGGCTTTCTCAGCCTTTTCGCCTTGTTTGGCAAGGAAGAGCAGGTGGATGAATCACGAGCAAAAAATATGCTTGTGAATTACCTTCGTCACCATTTCGGTATCAGAAATATCGAAACCTACCTCGACCTGTATAGCGATATGCGGGGAGCCTATGAGATGACTGACGATCTGGATACAGAGACCGTGATAGCTGGCATCTGTTCCAGTCTTCATGGAAAGATCATCGCCAAGGAAGAAGCTCTCCTCCTATTGCGACTCATGGAGTTCTGTGACTACGAAGACGGTGTGGAGCATCCGATGTTCAAAACCATCGCTAATATCTTCAACATCCCAGACAGTCAGCTCCATGACTTCGAGGACTTCGTCAACAACAAAGAGACGGCGCATGTACTGATTCACAAGATAGAAGGTACTGACGGACAGCTGAAGACGTTGCTCGACCCCGTCAGTGGACTGCTCATCTTCACCTACACCGGTTTAGATACCGTGTTGCTCAACGACGTTCCTGTGCTGTCAGGCACCTATCAGGTATGGTTGCAGAGTAGTGTCCTCAAAGGAAAGAACGGTAAGCCGCTCTACTACTCTACCATTGTGGATGCCCATCACAAGAAGGACGGCAGTGAACATCAGGTTCGTCGACAGGTGGAGTTCTGCGGACGCGACATCAATTTCCGTTTCCCCAATAGCGACAATGGTATGCACGACCTGAGTTTCAGTCTGCACCAGGGAGAACTGTTGGCAGTCATGGGAGGTTCAGGTACGGGTAAGTCGACCTTGTTGTCGTTACTCAATGGTTCACTGCATCCTCAAGGGGGAACGATCACCATCAATGGTCATTCTATTGAAGAGCCAGAGGCCAAGAACCTGATTGGCTTCGTACCACAGGACGACCTCCTCATCGAGGAGCTGACCGTCTACCAGAACCTGTGGTTCACCGCTAAGTTCTGCTTCGATGGTATGCCCGACGAGGAACTTGACAAACGCGTGATGAAGACCCTGAAAGACCTGGGTCTGGAGGCTGCCAAAGACCTGAAGGTTGGTTCAGCCATCAACAAATATATCTCTGGCGGTCAGCGCAAGCGTCTGAACATCGCCCTGGAGCTGATCCGTGAGCCAGCTGTCCTGTTCCTCGACGAACCAACGTCAGGACTCTCTTCAGCTGATACAGAGAAAGTCATCAACCTGCTCAAGGAGCAGACTTTCAAGGACAAGCTGATAATTGTCAATATCCACCAGCCATCGAGCGATGTCTATAAGTTGTTCGACCGTCTGTGGCTGTTGGACAGAGGCGGCTACCCTGTCTTCGACGGCAATCCTATCGATGCCATTACCTATTTCAAGCAGGAGGCCAACTATGCCGATGCCGAGACCAGTGCTTGTCCTACCTGTGGAAATGTCAATCCTGAGATTGTACTGAACATCATCGATGAGAAAGCCCTCAGCCATAGTGGCGAGGTTTCCGATGAGCGTA
The DNA here is from genome assembly GCA_900321425.1 of uncultured Prevotellaceae bacterium. Lineage (GTDB taxonomy): Bacteria > Bacteroidota > Bacteroidia > Bacteroidales > Bacteroidaceae > Prevotella. The sequence goes on from ONWA01000026.1 coordinate 18,376, forward strand.
AGATGTCACCTCAGCAATGGCATGAGCTCTATCTGAAGAACCGTCGTGCATATACGGCTCCAAAGGTTAGTGAGGTACCGCCTTCCGACCTGAAGAAGCCTAACTGTCTCAAGCAATTTGCCATCTTCCTCAGACGTAATTTCAGGACGAAGATTACCAATCTGCAGTACCTCGTCATCACCCTCCTTGAGGCGCCATTGCTGGCGATGGTTTGTGCGCTACTCACCCGTTATGCACCCCCCGAGGGCTATTCGGTGATGAACAACAAGAACCTGGTGAGCTATTTCTTCATGTCGGTCATCGTCGCTACGTTTATCGGCATGAGTGGCAGTGCAGAGGAGATTATCAAGGACCGTGCCCTACTGAAGCGCGAGAAGTTCTTACGGCTATCGTATGGCAGCTATATCTCTTCGAAGATTGTCTATATGGCCCTCATCTCCCTGTTGCAGACCTTCCTCTTTATCGTCATCGGTAATCATATCATGGGACTGCACGGACTCTTTGAGGTATGGTGGCTCATCCTCTTCGTCACCGCCTTCCTGTCGAACCTGGTAGGATTGCTGCTGTCGCAGTGCCTGAGTTCCATCGTAGCCATTTATATCAGCATCCCTATCCTGCTGATCCCACAAATCCTGCTCTGCGGACTGGTGGTGAGCTTCTCTGACCTGACGCCTAAGAGCACGACAGGCAATGTGCCTGTAATTGGTGATATCATCCCATCGCGCTGGGCTTACGAGGCACTGGCAGTCACCTCATTTACAGACAACCTGTATTCAAAGCCGTTCTATGCGTTGAACAAGCAAAAGTATGAGATTCAATATTATAATATAGGTCTCCTCTATGAGCTCCAGTCGCAGTTGGAGACGATGAATGATGAGAACAAGCAGGGAAAAGATTACAATCCTGGACATCTGGATGTCATCCATAAGAACCTGCCACTCGTTAGTGCCTTCTGTAATATGCCCCTTTATCACGGCGATGACTCCTACGAGAGTCTCAAGACCTATATGAAAAAGGCAGAGGATATCCTGAGTGATCGAGGCAACAAGGTCACCCTCAACGAGGATAAGCTCATGGCGGACATCATCCACAAGACGAGTAAGGAGGCCGTGCTCCAGTTGAAGAAGGATCACTATAACCTGAAACTCGAAGACTTCATGATGGGTGCAGACCAGGGGCGCCTGCTGGACATCATCGACGGTTATGTCGTACCCCGTACAGTACCCGTGTTCCTCACCCCCAGCAGTCATATCGGACGAGCTCCGTTCTATAGTAGTGAGAAGATCGTTGGCGAATGGCACATCAAGACCCTTTGGTTCAATATGTCCGTATTGCTGCTGATGAGTCTGATTGTGATGATACTGTTGTACAACGACTGCCCAGGAAGATTTATACGTAAAGATCAATAGAAACATAATTTATTAATAATTAAATTCAAAAAACGATGAAAAAATTATCAATTCTCGCTGTAGCATTCGCAGCAATCGTCTTCGCTTCATGCGGTGGACAGAAGAGTGGTCAGAACAATGAAGGTGCTGACTCATTGAAGAGTTTTGAACAGGAGCAGATTGAGGCCAGCATCAAGATGCATTTCGACAGCCTCGCATCAGAGCTGGGCAAGCTCAAGCAGCTTCCTATCATGGAGAAGAACGGTAGTCTTAAGCTGACCGATGAGGAGAAGCAGGTGAAGCCCGACTATCTGCTCAACCCGTCTGTTGCTGAGAACGCCACCACACTGGCAGAGAAGTATCGTGTCATAAGTGCGCTGCAGGTTGACAAGGAGATTGCCAAGTTGTATGACATGAACGTCGACGAGTACGACAAGGCCATCACCAAGCTGGCTGCCGACATCAACGATCCTTCTTTCAAGGCTATCGATGATACTGCTGATATCTTCAAGACCACAGAGGATCTCTACAAGGCCATGAACGAGAACGGACGTATCAACTACTTCTGGCAGATTGTTGCCACCTCACTCGTTGAGCAGCTCTATGCTACTTCTCAGAATACAGATAAGTTTATTACTGCCTTCAATGATGACGCAGCAGCCAATGTAACCTTCCGCATCATCCTGATCCAGGACGCTATCGACCGTCTGACAGAGTACGACGCTGAGCTGGCTCCTGTTGCTGAGGCCATCAAACCTCTCACCGTTCTCAACGCTACGACTGTTGACGAACTGAAGGCTCAGTTGGTTGAGGCTAAGGAGAAGATTGCTCAGACACGTAACGCTCTCCTCAAGTAATGAGAACTATTCTTTTTGCTTTATTTTGTCTGATAGGGGTGGGAACACCCCTATCAGCGCAAAATGCCGATTCTCTTTATGCGCGTGACCTGCTACCCGTGGGTACGGTGGCACCCGACCTGATTGACCATGAAGGGAATGTCATCTCGTTGGAGAAATTCAGGGGACGCTGCGTCGTTCTCGATTTCTGGGCAACATGGTGTCCCGACTGTCGTAAGGATATCCCTGAGATGAAGAAGCTCCACCAGCTGTACGACATGAAAGGTGTGGAGTTTATCGGCGTATCGTTCGATCAGAACCAAGAGACATTGAACAACTATCTGGAGAAGGAGAATATCCGTTGGCGACAGGTGAGTGAGTTCAAGAAATGGAAAGAGACCAAGCTCTCGAAAGACTACCATATCAACTGGATTCCCACCATGTACCTGATTGACACCGACGGTAAGGTGGCGCTGGCGACAGTGGAGATCGAGAAGCTGAAAGAGAAACTGAAGACCATCGAACTGGTGAAGCCAGAGCTCGCCGGACAGGACAAGATGCCGCGATTCGTCGGTGGTATGCCCATGCTCATGAAGTTCCTCTCTGCGAATGTCAAATACCCAGAGATCGCTGAGCGATTCGGCATCGAAGGAAAGGTTGTTGTGAAGTTCTTCGTAGAGAAAGACGGCCAAGTCCTTGAAACGGAAATCGAAAACTCCAAGATTCTGGACATCCGGTCGGCCAAGTTCGAGCGACTCTCGCCGTTGGAGAAGTCAAATTTACGCAACCTTGCCAAACAAATGATGGAAAAGGAGGCGCTCCGTGTGGCCAACAAGCTACCGAAGTGGGAGCCCGCCCTGCGCCGTGGCAAGCCTGTACGCGTCAAATACAGTCTGCCGTTCACCTTTAGGCTTCGGTAAGCCTGGGCATATATCATCAACATTTGAGCCGTGTCAGCGTTGTGTGACACGTCTCAAATGTTTTCATTCAGCAACTATCTGATGAGTTTTACACTACTGTTCAGTCCGCTGGGCATGGGAGCTCAGTATCATCGAGATGGCGTTCAACGAGGCCGTAGAATAACACAAGGACATGAAACGATTTGCTTTCAAGATGCAGCTCAAGCCTGGTTGCGAGGTGGAGTACGAACGCCGCCACGCAGCCATCTGGCCTGAGCTGGTCGATATGATCAAGGAGGCTGGTGTCAGCAACTACAGTATCTTCTGGGACAAGGACACCAACCTCCTTTTCGGCTATCAGGAATGTAGCGGCGAGGGTAGTTCTCAGGACACCACTCATGTCGATCCCGTCACCCAGCGGTGGTGGGACATGATGGCTGACATCATGGAAGTGAACCCCGACAATTCGCCCGTTACCACTCCCCTGCAGGAAGTTTTCCATCTGGATAAAGATTAAAAATGTTGAGTTTTTGTTGTTTATAAACAATAAAGTTGCTATTTTGCAAAAAATTAAAAGTATAAACAATGGAAAGCTTCATCCTGAGGGATTGCTAAAAAAAGCTAACAATTTACTCTTTTTTCCATTTTATGATTTCCATTTTATGGAAAAACACTATCTTTGCTCACAATAAATGTGACGAAGTATGGCAAAGGAGAATATTAAAATCGATAATCCCTTCGTGACTACAGGTTACGTAAGCGCTGAATATTTTTGTGACAGGGAGAAAGAAACTGAGGACATTATACGTTATTTGACCAACGGCAACAATGTCGCCTTGATTTCACCTCGTCGATATGGCAAGAGCGACCTACTGCGCCATTGTTTTGCACAAAAGAGAATCGCCGACCATTACTATACGTTTATCATTGACATTTACTCAACCAAGTCTGTGGCCGAAATGGTTGCTAAGTTGGGAAGTTCCATCCTCGAATCATTGAAGCCCAAAGGGAAGAAGACGTGGGAAAAGTTTCTTGCCATCCTTTCTTCTGTACGTTCTGGCATATCCTTTGACATCAATGGACAGCCATCATGGACAATGAGTGTTGGTGACATTCATTCACCAGCAGCAACGCTTGATGAGATATTTACCTACCTGAAAGAGGCCGATCGCCCTTGTCTGGTTGCGATTGATGAGTTCCAGCAAATCACCAAGTATGGCGACCCGAACATTGAGGCGGAACTCCGCACCCACGTACAGTATTGCAATAATGCTCATTTTGTATTCTCAGGTTCTCAAAGACAGTTGATGGGTGCCATCTTCACCTCCGCTGCACGACCTTTTTATCAGAGTGTCACACTTTATCACCTGAATCGTCTACCCTTAGAACGATATACCGAGTTCTGTGTTTCTCATTTCAAACAATGTGGCAAGACACTGGACAATGCTGTCGTCAGCCATCTCTACCAGCAGTTCGACGGAGTTACCTATTATATGCAACGGGTAATGAATGAGTTGTTCAGCCAAACAACAACTGGAAGTGTATGCGTTGTAGATGATGTCAGTAGAGCCGTGGATGAAATTATCGCTGTTTCATCAACCATCTATGAGGACTTAATGTACCAGTTGCCCGAAAAGCAGAGTCGTGTATTGATTGCCGTAGCCAAGGACGGTTGTGCTGAAAATATCACAAGTGGCAGTTTTACAAAACGTCACGGTCTTACTTCTCCCAATTCTGTCAAATCTGCTATCCCTGCGCTGATTGACAAGGGATTACTCACCCAGGACAAAGGAGTCTACAAGGTATACGACCTTTTCTTTGCCATCTGGCTGGTCAAGAATTTCTAACATACATAAATAAGTCATAGTTTAATAAGTACAATTGTACAATTTTCCACTTATGTGAACACAAGGGGCCAGAACGATGTGCAACTTTACAGCATTTCAGGGGTCCGCTGCCACTTTTGGTACACAATACGCCGCATTTAGGTACAAAACTGCCTGATGTCGGGTACAAAGGTGCCTGTTTTCTTATTGCTGCCTGGAGGCAGCAATATTGCTGGCTGGAGGCAACAGTATTGCTGGCTGGAGGCAGCAATAGGAGATCAGCCTATCTTGTACCGGCAAATGCCGTATGCTGAAC
>ONWA01000012.1 GCA_900321425.1 uncultured Prevotellaceae bacterium
TGAACAGGCGGGTAAGCTCTATGCCCGCGTGAGTTACAAACAGACGCTCAGCGTACAGGACATGGCGAAGCACATGTCGGAGCACAACACGATGTTCTCCGAGGGTTCCATCACCGGTATCCTGATCGATTTCGTGAAGTGCGTGCGAGAGCAGGTATTGTCGGGCAACACTGTCAAGATCGACAACCTCGCCATCTTCAAGGCAACCGTGGAGGCCAACGCCCTCGAGACGCTCTACGACGCCGAGAACGACAAGACGGCCTCGGCCTCTATCGGCACGCTGGCAGAGGGTCAGAAGACGGGTCCTGCCGTGAAGACCATCAAGTTGCTGGCACAGTCGACGGGAGACTTCACTCGCGATGAGCTGAAGAAGGACGCAAAGCTCAGCTGGACCGACAAGACCAAGGCGGAGATTGCTGCTGCCAAGGGCGAGAACAGCGGAGCAAACAACAGTCCTGCAAGCGGTGGTAACAGCGGTGGCACCAGCAGCGGTAGCGAGACACCGAGCAATCCAAGCAATCCGGAGAACCCGGGAACGGGCGGTGGTGACAACACCGGTGGCGGTGGTAACAACGACCCCGACGACGGCGTCATCTCTTAAAGGTAAGAGGGCTGACAGGCAACAAGAACTGTCGGTCCTCTTTTTTTGATTGGATAATATGAGTTGTCGAAAAATCATTTGCTTGTTTAATGACTATTTTGTACCTTTGCAGGCAGAATGAAAACAGAAGCGAATGATTCGGCAAAAAATCATCTGATATAGCTATGAAGAAAAGACGATTATTATACGGAATGACGGCGCTAGTGATTCTCTGCGCCTGCACGGGAAAGGAAGGAAAAGGACAGGGAGCCGACGGCGAGAATGCCGACTCGCTGGCTGTGGTAACGGTGAAATATGCTACGGGATTCAGCGTGCGCGACTCTGCCGACGTCCGACTGGTGGACGTGGGACGACACGACCACTTCGCGCTGGTGAACAACGATACAATCACCGTGCCCGAGGGATATACGAAGGTGCGCGTGCCCATCCAACGAACCATCTGCATGACCGCCCTGCAACTGTCGAACTTCACCGCCCTCGATGCCCACGACGTGGTGAAAGGACTGACGGGCACGAAGAACCTCTATAACCAGGATATCCTCGAAAGGGTGAAGAACGGACAAATCGTGAAAATCGGGATGGAGGGCAACTTCGACACCGAGATGGTGCTCGCTGCCAACCCCGACGTCATCTTTATCTCACCCTTCAAACGGGGCGGTTATGAGCCCATCAAAGAGACAGGCATCACCCTGGTGCCCCACCTGGGCTATAAGGAGCTCGACCCACTGGGACAGGCAGAGTGGATCAAGTTTATCGGGATGTTTATCGGTAAGGAACGCGAAGCCCAACAAGTGTTCGACGGTATCGAACAGCGCTATAACGAGCTGAAAGCGAAGGTGGCAGCACTCCAACAGCAGGAGCGCCCCACGGTGTTCAGCGGTGAGATGCATAGTGGCACGTGGCATGCTGTGGGCGGCAAGAACTACCTGGCACAGATATTCCGCGACGCTGGAGCCGACTACGTGATACACGACGACGAGACGGCAGGCGAGAACCTGGAGTTCGAACAAATGTACAACCTTGCGGCGAAGGCCACCTACTGGCGCATACTCAACAGCTTTCAGGGCGATTTCAGCTACGAGGCACTGAAGGCGTCGGAACCGCGCAACGAACTCTTCGAGGCATTCAAACAGAAGAAGGTGATCTACTGTAACATGAAGAAACAAGCCTACTACGAGTGCTCGCCCGTAGAGCCCGACGTGCTGCTGAAGGACTTCGTGGCCATCTTCCACCCCGAACTCGTGGAGAAAGACTACCAAGGAAAATACTACCGACTGCTGAAATAACGTAAATCCACCGAAATAATACCACCGAAAAGATGCGACGCCCTCTCCTACTCTTTCTCCTCCTTGCGACAGGTATCCTCGTGCTGATGCTCCTGAACCTGTTTATCGGCTCCGTCGACATCCCGATGGGAGCTATCTGCAGCATCCTCATGGGCAACGAAGAGAACGAGATATGGACGAACATCATCTATAGCAGTAGACTGCCACAGGCGCTGACCGCCATCATGGCAGGCGCAGGACTGGCGGTGAGTGGACTCCAGATGCAGACCGTGTTCCGTAACCCATTGGCAGGACCCTCGGTGCTGGGCATCAGCAACGGTTCGGCGCTGGGTGTAGCCTTCGTGGTACTGCTCTCAGGACGTATCGGTGGTGTGGCACTCTCACGATTGGGGTACTTAGGCGATGCGGCAATGAGTGTGGCTGCCATCGTGGGCGCCCTTGCCGTGATGATGCTCATCCTGTGGATATCACAGAAGGTGAAGGGCAACGTGACGCTGCTCATTATCGGTGTGATGATAGGCTATCTGGCCAATGCCATCATCGGCGTACTGAAATTCCTGTCGCCAGAGGAAGACGTAAAGGCGTTTGTAGTATGGGGACTGGGCTCGTTCTCCAGGGTGTCGGGCGACGAGATGATGCTCTTCATCCTCCTGATGTGCGTACTGCTGCCGCTGGCCTGCACAATGGTGAAACCCATGAACCTGATGCTGTTGGGCGACCGCTATGCCGCCAACCTGGGACTGAATATCCGACAGGCACGGATGCTGGTGATTCTGTCGTCGGGTGTGCTCGTGGCCATCGTCACCGCCTACTGCGGACCGATTATGTTCATCGGACTGGCAGTGCCCCACCTCACCAGAGCCATCTTCCGTACCTCCGACCACCGCACACTCATGCCAGCCACCGCCCTCTGCGGAGCGGTACTCGCACTACTCTGTAACCTCATCGCACGAATGCCAGGGTTCGAAGGGGCACTGCCCGTCAACTCGGTGACTGCACTCGTGGGAGCCCCCGTCATCGCTGCCGTACTCTTCCGTCGACGCAAGGACGAGGTGACGGAATAATCACAGAATCTTCATGATATCACGCAGGGTGCTGACAGTAAACGTGGGCACCTCCGACGGCGCCTCCTGCCAACGGTTGAACAGGATGGTATCGAAACCGGCATTATGCGCTCCCACGATATCGGTCTGGAGGTTGTCGCCAATCATCAGCGTGTGCTCACGAACGGCACCCGACATTTTCAGGGCATAGTCAAAATAGAGGGGCGAGGGTTTGTTGACACCGGCATCCTCGCTCAGGATAATCGTATCGAAATAGTCCTTCAGTCCACAGGCCTCGAGTTTCTTGTATTGCACCTCGTGGAAACCGTTGCTGCACATATGCATACGATAACCCCGACGACGCAGGTAGTCCATCAGCTCGTGGGCACCCTCAACCACCCCCGACTTCGAAGAACAGAACGCCAGGAACTGGTCGCTCACCGTAATGCAAAAATCTGCCGACTGAGGCACTTGTTCTCCACCCGCACTCAACGGTCGACGGAAGCGTTCTACAATCAGGTAATCGCGCGTGATCTCACCCTTGGAATAACGCTTCCAGAGGTCGATATTGGCAGCCCAATACGCATCGCTGAACACTTGATACTCAGTAAAATAACGGTCGAGGTTAAAGAAAAGGTACGTCTCTCGCAAGGCGATGGTAGCATTGCCGTAGGTATCGTACAAAGTATCGTCGAAATCGATGAAGAGGTCTTGGTATTTCATGTCGTAAATGAGTTATTCTGAATAGAGATGTCCCTGGTCGTCGATGAGCAGGATGGTGAGCTCGCCCTGTGGAAGAAGCGGTCGACAATGCTGCGCACAATGACGGATGACTGTCGTGGCAAACGCCTGCAACTGTGACGGAGGAATCACCTCCCACAGCTCGCGTGCCAGGGTGATATGACGGATATCGAGGGAGATGCCTGCCTCGTCGAGCAGCGACTGGACGAAAGCGAGGTCCATCGTGGTCTTCCGACTATGGGTATCGAGATGACCGGCAGCCAGTTTGACGGCCTTGCCCAGCATCACACCCAGCGTCACACGGGGGATATCGAGCTCATGCGCCATCTGCAGCGTCGCACCGATATAGTTGCCATACTCCACAAACGCCTGTGACGGGAGTTGTGGATAACGGGCATGAACGAAACGCTCGCTCTTTCCACCACTATTGATGACCACTCGTTCGGCACCACTCGCCTTCGCTACCGTCAGACACTTACGGATGGCATCGAGAAAGGCTTCCTCGGAGAAGGGTTTCACGATACCTGAGACTCCGATAATCGAGATGCCACCCTCAATACCCAAACGGGGATTGAACGTTCTTTTAGCAATCTCTGCACCATCAGGAACGGAGAGGGTGATTTTTAGAGGTGAGAGGTGAGAGGTAAGAGGTGAGAGATTGGTCATCAGCATCTGACGAGGGCCTTTGTTGATGGCAGGTTCACCAGGAGGGAAGTCGAAGCCAGGAAGGGTGAAGTGCCCTACTCCGCTGCCGCCCAGAATCTCGAAGTGATCCGACGGTTCCACCTGTGCATGAATCTCGATACCATCGGTCACGTCGGGGTCGTCGCCTGCCTCCTTGATACAATAGGCATCATCTTTGCCATATCCGACAGAAACCATGATGGATTCACCATCTGGCAATAATACGGGAACCTCCTGAGGTGTCTCATTCTTCAAAAGTCGTATTGTAGCTGCTATTGCAGCAGCCGTAGCACAAGTACCTGTTGTCAGTCCGCTGTGCAAGGGAAAGAAATCGGGCAAGAGTTGCTCAATCATTCTCCGCAGACCATGGGGACCGTCGACACAATGGGTGAAAGGAAAGACAGGACGCTTGAGCGCGATGACACGCATCCCTCGTGTACGGGCCTCGGTCACCTTCTCCACGAATCCGCCAGAGCCACCGCTCTCCTTCATCAGGATGGCATCGGCATCGACGGTGATGGTGCCCCCCTCCTCGTAGAAACAGAGTTGCTCGTCGGTAGCCCCCTGGTCGTAGGCCAACTGTCGACTGCTCTGTCGGTCAAGGATACGATAGATGACTCGTACCCCCTGTTCCTCCAAGTATTTCAGTTGACGAATGCTCTGTACACCGGTGGTGGCAAGCAAGGTATGGATATCTTTGGGCACCTGGGTATAGTCGTCAATCCACTCGATATCGGTATCACGCGGAGGATAGATCCGTTCAAACCGGATGACAGGAAGATGAAGACGCGACGCTACCTCAAGGACGGTGGTATGCAACTCACGGGCGAAGGGATGGGCAGCGTCGACCAACAACTGGATGTGTTGTTGTTCGCAGATAGCACACATCGCCTCGTCGTTGAGCGCACCATCCAATCGGATGCCGTGGTGCAGCGTCAGTTCTTGTTCACCCGTCTTTGTGCTATAGTAATAGCGGTTGCCCGATTCCTCGAGCACCTCGACAGCCTTGCGTCCTTCCGTTGTTCCTCCGAATACCAGTATCATATCTGTTGGAGTTGTGATTAGGCCTCACCCATGCGAAACAGATGGGTGAAATGCTTGTCATACAGTTCCGAGAGTCCCTCACGGTTATCGATGGCCTCGCCTACGACAATCATCGTGGTGAGCGTCAGTCGGTGGTCGTGGACGATTTTCGCCAAGTCCTTCAGCTGACCACGGAAGATTTGCTGGTCGGGCCACGTGAGATGGTAGCAGACCGCCACAGGGGTGTTCTCAGGATATTCCTGTAGGAGCTCTGTCTGTACATCGTCGACAATGGAGGCACTAAGGAAGATACACATCGTAGACTGACTCTTCGCCAACAGGTGGAGCTGTTCCTTCTCAGGCATCGGTGTGCGTCCTTCGCCACGCGTCAGGATAATGGTCTGCGTGCGCTCGGGAATCGTGAACTGACTGCGCAGCTCGGCAGCGGCAGCGAGGAACGACGAGATGCCTGGGGTGATATGATACGACATCCCCTCACGGTCGAAGAACGCCATCTGTTCCTGGATGGCACCGAAGATACAGGGATCGCCGGTATGCAGACGCACAATCAGATGATGACGGTCGTAGTGCTCCTTCATCAGGGCACATTGCTGTTCGAGCGTCATATCTGCCGATGAACGCACCACAGCCCCCGACTTATGACACTCCGTCAACGCCTTGGGTACCAACGAACCGGCATAGAGGATGAGGTCGGCACGCTCCAACAGTCGACGCCCACGGACACTCACCAAGTCGGGATCGCCAGGACCAGCTCCCACAATCTCGATATGTCCGCTACGACGACGCAAATGATTCTCATCAATGGCGAGGGCTGCCGTCCAGTTTTTACCTTTCACCTTGGGAATCACCAGTTGACCGTTGTTGGAACCCAGGATAGCAGCAGCCTCACAGACGCTGGGTGTACCTACATGTTTCATCACCGTATCGCTGGGATGAGGAACATCGACCTGAGCCAGCTCTTCGGCGCTGAAGAACACCACCTCCTCGCCGTATTCCTCCTCGAGCATCGTACAGAACTCCTCGTCGGCCTTCACGTCGATGGTACAGTACTTATGTGCACAAGGCAGGACACCATACTGCGCAAAGGCCTCGTCAATCTCGTCGTAGATACTGAAAAAGTCCTCAGGGTGATGAGCCAGTCCGAAACCAATGGTACCCACCATCGGAACGAAGTGCAACTCGAGCATCCCACTGGGAGCACTACGGTTGAAGGGGGAAACGATGATGAGGAGCTTGTATTTCGTGGCATCGGCCTCGCTGATATCATTGATGACGGTGACATGTTCCGGCAACGTAGCCTCCAGATAGTCAGTACCTTCGTCGCGTGCCTCCAGCAACAGGGCAGTAGGCTGTCGGTTGACAAAGGCGAAGATACAATCGTTCATGTCATCCTTATCGCTGGCGACAGGCCAGTCGAACCGCTTCTCGAACGTGTCGAGAGCCCATAGACCGGCGTTGTCGCTCTGGGTGGTAATCACCTCACGACCACCGAGATACGCTGCGATGTCACGCGTCAGCTCGTTGGCACCACCGATATGTCCGCTCAGCACAGAGACCACATTCATTCCCAGACTATCGACACACACCACAGCAGGGTCTTCGTGCTTGTCCTTGACACAAGGGGCTATTGTGCGGACACAGATGCCCATCGCACCAATGAACACGAAGGCATCGAAATCCTTCCAACGCTCACCCACGAGGGAGCGGTTGATAACTTCGCCCTGAGGATTTGGGGCATGAAACAGGTTCAGCAACGACTGAGCAAGCGTCTTGCTCTCGTCGCTGACAGGTATGATCGCTATTTTCTGCATCGTAATATCGTTATAGGATGATAATCATTGATTTGTAGATGGATAGGCGAATCCTGATGAAGTCCTAACGCTTCGCACGCTTCATTCCACAACTGACGACTATCGGTGGGCACCTTGGGAGCGGTGACACTATTGAAGACCATCACGCCATCGTCGGAAAGCACAGTAAGGACCTTCGCCATCATATCCTTCAACCGTCCACCATGACCGCCGATAAAGACCGCATCAGGACGGGGAAGCGAAGAGAGGTCAGTATCAAGAAAGTCACCCATCAGAATCTGAATCCCTGGAGCTCCCAGTCGACGGGCATTCTCTTGGATGATGGACTCGCACTCAGGACGAATCTCAAAGCTGCAGACCTGAAGATGCGGGAACTGCAGACGGGCTTCGATGGACACACTACCCGTACAGAAGCCGATATCCCAGAACACGCGTCGTTGAGGAAGTTCGAGAGCCTGAAGGGTCAACAGTCGGATAGGCATCTTCGTGATCATCTTCTCACGACCATCAAGCAACTGGAAATCAGTATCGGGGATGCCAAAGGGACGGTGCGCTTTCATGGATGCACCATCGGACGTCAGTATCACACTATTGGGCATCAGGAAATCACGACTGGCAGCCTCTTGAAGGGTAAGCGTGGTCACGCGTTCCTGTTGAGGATGCCCCAAGTGTTCGCCCACATACATGATATAGTGGTTATAGCCATACTCCAGCATTCGTTGGGCAATAGTAGCGGGCGTGTGTTCCTTGTCTGTGAGAGCCCCTATCTTACCCGCTCCCTCGATGAGTGCCTGGTCAAAGGACGGCCATGGACGACCGGTGAGTGATACGATACGCATATCGTGATAAGGCATCAACAACCGGTGAGCCAGCAGCTGGAGCGAGTTGAATGTGGGATAGACCACCACCTCTGCATCGGGCATCTTCCTACGGATGGTATTGGCAAAGCCAAAGAACAGCGGGTCGCCACTGGCAAAGACAATGATTGTGAGAGGTGAGTGATGAGAGGTAAGATGTGAGTGATTGACGGTGAGATATTGCTCGAAGACAGCATCGAGAGGAACGGTGATGTCTATCCACTCGGCACCAGCGGGTAGATACGAAGCCACAATCTCGTGATGACGCCTGCCACCAGAGAAGACCTTCCCATGACGGATGATATCCTTCACCTCGGGAGAGAAGAAAGGCTCGGGAGCATCTGTGATTCCTATGACGACAAACTTCATACGTCTTTTCCGGGTTTCAGTTGTTCAGCATCATCAAAAGTAAGAATCGCATTACAGAGAGTAGCAGCCAGATTGGAGCCACCCTTCCGTCCTTCGACAATGATTTTAGGAATATCCTTGAAGGGTTTCACCATGTGCTTCGACTCCCTGACATGTACGAATCCTACGGGAGCAGCAATCACACCGGCAGGATGGGCTTTCCCCTTACGGATCAGGTCGCAGAGTTCCATCAATGCCGTCGGTGCATTTCCAAAGGCATAGAGCGCATCGGGATGTTCTTCGACAGCCAGACGGATTCCCGCCTGTGTGCGGGTGATGCCTAAGGTAGAAGCCATCTCGGCAACACGAGGGTCGGACAGGTAGCATTTTGCCTCAATACCCAACCGTTGGAGAGCTCCCTTACGGATGCCACTGGTCACCATCGTCACATCGGTAATAATCGTTTTCAGCGTTCCCTCCTTCACCTGATGGTACAACCGTTCTACAGCCCCCTCGTCAGTATAGAGAAGGTCTTGCATCTCGAAATCGGCGGTAGTATGGATGGCGTGCAACAAGGCCCACCGATGACCTAAGGAACGTGGTGGTTGTGGTTTCTCGGCCAGTATCTTCTCGATTGTTTGGAATGAAGCAATCATGATATTCTGACCAATCTTATTGCTTTCATCGAGCTGCTCACGATAATAGCCACGAGGGGTAATCATCTTACCGTCGTTGATATACGACTGACTGTTGCCGATGAGAATCACCGTAAACATATCCACCTCTTCAGGGTCGAATGCGCCCAGCGTGGTCAGTCGCACCTCCTGTTCCTCACGTCCTGCCTGACGGACAAAGCCCACAGGTGTATCGGCAGAACGCTCCTTCAAGAACAGTTCTTGCAGACGATACAGTTGCCAGTAGCGCCCATGCGACTTCGGGTTATAAATAGCCGTCACGAAGTCGCCCACGGCAGCAGCACGGATACGCTGTTCAATTCTCTCCCATGGTGTCATCAAGTCGCTGAGGGAGATGACACACAGATCGTGTCCGATGGGAGCGCCCAACAGGGCAGCGGCCTTCTGAAAGGCAGAGATGCCCGGCAGGGAGCAGACCTCTACTCCACTCTTTCGCTGACGACGCATCTCGTAGACCAGCGGCGTCATCCCATAAATACCCGCATCCCCCGAAGAGATGACCACCACATTCTTATCCTGCTCAGCCCATTCGAACGCCTGTTCGGCACGCTCACGCTCCTTCTTCATGCCCGTGTCGACACACACACACGAAGACTGGAGGTACTGGCTGATAAACTGAAAGTAATACTGGTAGCCCACCACCACATCCGCCTGTCGGAGTGCGTCGATGACAACAGGAGTGATATCTTCAGGACTCCCAGGACCTATGCCTGCAACGATAATTTTTCCCATCGTGATGATTTTAACAAAAGAGTTGGCAGCCGAAACTGTCAACTCCAATGATTCTATATTTAAAAAGATATGCTCACATTTAGAAGAACAAGTAGCGGTTGTCAACGACATTAGCCTTCTGGTAGAGCTCGCCCATGAAACGGCTGGCTGCCTGGAGGGCACGCTGCTGGAGCTGCTGCTCCATGGCCTTCTCGTCGTACTTCTCACCCTGACGAGTGTTCTTCTTAACCACCTGGAAGAGATAAGCGCCACCATTACCCTTGACGAGGTTGGCGCTGAACTGACCCTCCTTGGCTGCAGCGACAGCTCCAGAGAGAGCAGGCTCGCTAGCACCGGTAGCTGCGATGAACGCAGGAGCTGCAAAGGTTACCTGGTTGACAGAGTCAATCTGAGCACCCTTAGCCTTGGCATCAGCAATGCTCTTCACACCAGCAAACTTCTCTTTCAGCATCTCGAACTTCTTGTCGCGGATAACATCCATCTTCACCATTTCCTTGGCATCAGCAAGATCGCGATAGCCAACAGGATGAACCTTGGTGAGAGCTACGACAAGGAGGTGGTCGTTGGTACCACACTCATAGAGTGGTGACACCTCGCCAACCTTAGCGTCGAAGATCCACTTCATCGTCTCACGAGTAGAACGGATGCCCGCTACGTGATGCTCATTATTGAAGAGGTCTCTACGCTCCTGTACGGTATAGCCGTGCTTGGCAGCATTCTTCTCGATATCCTCGAGGGTCTTGTTCTCGCTGACAAACTGGCTGAACTTGTTGTATGCCTGTGAATAAGTATCCTTAGAGAAATCGATGGTGTGCTTGATGACAGCAGCATCATACTTTTCAACCATAGCCTTGCGGTTGAGCACCTGAACGATGATGTTGCCCTGCGTAAACTCAACATTCTTCATCTCACCAGCGCCAAGTGTTGTCAGCGCGTTGATGTAGTTCTTAGAGTCAGCATCGACCACACCATTCTCGTACATATTAGAAGTAAGCCAAACGCTCTTACCCTCCTGACCATATTTCTTAGCCAGTGCCTCGAAATCGGCACCGTCCTTCAGAGCGGTGTAAATGCTATCGGCTGTCTTATGAGCTGCCTCAGCTGTCTCACCACCCACCTGAATCTGACGATACTCAATAGAGTCAGGCATCAGAGTCTTTGCCAACAGCTTCACTACATTCAGGGTATTGTCACCCTTGTTCTCAAACGGAGCAGTAGTCTGACCTACCGCCATTGAATCGAGCTTTGCAGCGATATCGCTGGGATAAGCATGACGGCTCATAGGCATCGCTGCATAGGCAAACTGTGACTGAGCCTTACGAACAACCTCAGCGGCTGCCTCACCATTCTTCAACTTCTCAGAAGCCTCCTTCATGGTCTTCATCAGCGCAGCACGGTCGTTGGCAGAAGGTAGAACCTGGAAATCAACATACTTGATATCGCGGCTCTCAGCAAACTGCTTGAACATCTCTTTCTGCTCCTCGTACTTAGCCTTGAGGTCAGCATCAGAAACCTTCACGTCGTTGTCGTTGATGGTAGAGTATGCGGCAGAAGCCAGGATGATATTGCTCTCCTGATTCTTAGCGTCGAATGCCATCTTAGCAGATACGGGGTTAGAGAGCAGGCAATGAGAAAGCAATGTCTGATACTTAGCAGCCAGTGTCTGCTCACGGAGGTTCTTCTCCATGAACTGCCAGTATTTATACATAGTCTGATACTGCTCTGCCTGTGGATTGTTGGCTGCAGTCATCTTCTTGTAGTCAGACAAGAACTTGGTCAGCAAGCTGACATCAAAACGACCAGTCTGCTGGTTCACGAAAGGAGTCTGCATCAACATGGGGTTAGTACCTTCCTTGAGGATGTTCTGCAGTTCCTCGTCGGTAACGGTCAAGCCCAGCTTAGCGGCTTCTTTCTCAAGAATTTTATTGTTCACGAACTGCTGCCATACCTGATCCTTCAAGTTGTTGAGTTCGTCCTCGGTGAGATTATCACGTCCCTGTGTCATCTTCACGATATCCTGATACTCGTCAACGAGTGTCTGGAAATCCTGTACAGAGAGTTTTTCACCTAACACCTCGCCTACCTGCTGACGTGCCTGATTATTGGTTGCCTCACAGGAACGGAACGCTTCTTCGGCGATGAAAGCGAAGAGGGCAAGACCAATCACACATACAAGTACTGGTCCCCAGCTTCTGATTTTTCCAATTGCTGCCATTGTTTTTGTTTTTTTTATTTATTTATATTTTTCTTTTTTTTCAGTTATTTGACTAACAGTCGGCAAAATTACTAAAAATGTCGGAAATGAAGAAATTTTTCTGTAAAAATTACCCTATTCAGCGACTTTTAGGCGTACGAGTTCTATTTTTGTCATGGTATTCTTGATGATTTTAAACTCAAACTTACCAATTGTCACCACTTCGTTCAGTTTCGGGAAGCTCTGATATTCGTGGAGAATCAGTCCTCCGAGCGTCATATACTCATCACTCTCAGGCAATCCCAGATCGAACATCTCATTGATCTTTTCTATCTCCAAACGAGCAGAGAGCAGATACTCACCATTTTCCAGTCGTTGTGCAATATAGTTGGTGGAGTCGTGCTCATCCTCAATCTCACCGAAAATCTCCTCCACAATGTCTTCCAGGGCAACCAGACCGCTGGTTCCACCAAACTCATCCACCACCACGCCAAGGGTCTTTTTCTGCTGCAAGAAGGTCTGCATCATCTTCTGAGCGGGCATCGTCTCAGGCACAAAGGGCATTGTGCGGATGCACTTCACCCAGTCCTGAGGGTTTCGGAACATCTCGGAAGAATGGATATAGCCGATGATATGATCGATATCCTCATGGAAAACGATAATCTTCGAGTGACCACTCTCAATGAAACGCTGTTTCAATTGCTCAATACTACACGTATCCTCTACCGCATCAATCTCCGTACGAGGCACCATACAATCTCTGACCTTCGTATCAGAGAAATCGAGCGCATTATGGAAGATGCGCACCTCCTCGTCGATATTATCCTTATCAGTGGCATTATCCAACGACGATTGAACCAGATAGTCTAAGTCTACTTTGGTAAACTCCTTATCTTCTTCAGATGTACGCATCTTGACACCAACTAATGCCAACATACATTTCGACAGAAAGGTGGCAAAACGTGAGATAGGATAAAGGATGACGTAGCACAAGAATGCCGGTAATGCGAAAATGGTAAGCATGGTGTTGGGGTTGTTCTTGAACACCATCTTGGGCAGGAACTCGCCCGTAAACAGGACCACCACCGTTGACAGCAACGTGTCGGCTGTCACGCGGAAACCGTCGCTCAGTCCACTGAACAGCGTAGCATCGAATATCTGAGCAAACAGAATGCCGTAAATGACCAGAGCGATATTATTACCTACCAACATCGTAGAGACAAAATTGCTCGGATGCTGATAAAACAATGAAATAGCCTTCTGAGAAAGAGCATGCTTCTCGCGATCCATCTCAGCCAACATTCGGTTGCTGGCAACAAATGCAATCTCCATGCCTGAGAAGAAGGCAGAGAAAATCATCGAGACAACAAGTCCTATGATTAAATGTGTCATGGTTTAGAAAGGGTATTTTGATGGTTAGCGGCGTGCTTCGTGGCAGCCTGACGTTTGGGAACATCCACCTTAGCGGTATCCACAGGAGCAGAATGATCCGCTTGTTTATTCTCGCCCGTGATATCCTCCGACTGGAACGAGCCTTTGGAGTTGGATACGATATAACGCGACATATTCTCGTTGCTCCTGAAATAGGTTCCCTCCAATGCTCGCTCAGGAGTAATCACACGGGAAAAGACATTGGAATACAACTCATGACTGGATCCGTCCCAGTAGAGTTCCTCACTACGATATACCAGTCCGTTGGCATTGCGGATACGCACACGCCCCCGCAACTTCCACAGTTTCAACTGATCGTAGTACCATGCAGAGTCAGCTTGTACATAGGCTTCCACATGGAATTTCTCATCAAACTGTTCAAAGAACACCCCTTTGATGAACTCCCAATAGGACGGTTGCCGAACGGTATTCACATCCCATCGCTCAGCGATGATTCGATATTTGATAACGCCAGAGTCGCTAATCAGCGTATTCAAGCCATAGGTGGTCATCATCGCCACAGAATCCTTGTCGTTAATCGCTGGTGCCGTGTGTTCCTGCACCTGATCGCATGCCGACAACAAGAACAGGGCAGACATCATGCCTACCCCGAAATAATATTTGAAATATCGGATTATTCCACCTTCCATTTCATAAACCAACGTTCATTGAAGGTCAGTCCGATATTGATGCGGAACGTATTCTCGGTAATCATTCCTGTTGCAGAGGAATGCACCCACTGACCACTGATATTCAGTATAGAACGGTTGTTATAGCTGTTGGCAATAGGCAATCCAAAGCCTGCGCTGATACTAAACTCCTTCGGACCGTCGGCACCATTTATATAATAATAAGGTGTAGCATAGGATATACCCATACGATAGTGAACACGTTTGAAGAAGTTACGACTCACCGGATTAGGAATCCACTCGCCACCGACCACCACCTTGGTGCGATTCTTCAACTGTCCTTCACGCAACACATACTTATCGGTAGTAGTGTCGTCAAAGACGGGGAACAATTTAGATCCCCACTGCTGAAGGTTCAAATCGGCACCCAAGAAGAGATTGTTTTTGTGGTTCCATACAACTCCGAAAGAATACATCATGGGGAGCGAAAATGGCTTTTCTATCGTATATGACACTTCTGTGTTATCAACATAACAACTGGCTTCTCCTCCTAAATTATGACCGATTGACACCGTTGCGCCCAATGTCAATTTGTCAGACTTACGAAGATCAAACATATATTGTGCACCCAAATCGAGCTTGAAACTGCTGATATCGGCTGTATAGGTACGGTAAATCGAGTTGACATCAGTGGTGGGCAACGTTCCAGAAATAATATTGTGCGTATAATCACCCCACAGATAGGAGAAGTTAAAACCTACTGACAAAGGTTTGATGATACGCCATCCCATACCCAAGAACACTTGGTGAAGACCTCCGTCACCCTTGTAGGTAACAGGAATCTCTACTTCGTTAAGGGATGTCTCAAAGTTATAACCGATATTACTGAACGGCAAAATACCAACAGCCATTCCCAGATTCTTCAAAATACGGAAAGAAGCGACAGCATACTCAAAAGAAGCGTTTTTCTCGTTTTTCTTCATGTCGCCCTCCTTATAATTCGTAAAGTGACCTGCCATTCCGATATCGAAAACCATCGTAACGGAATCAATAGCGGAATAAGATGCGGGGTTCAATGCATTCACCTGATTACTAAAACGGAATCCTTGTGCCAAACCGTTCATTCCCCTATTAAAACCCTGCGACTGTTCAGCGAGGGTTCCCAGACCATAACGGCTGTAAGGAGACATGGTCACACTCTGTGCCGATGCCACAAAAGACAGGGGCAGAAGACACAAAACAACAAATATTTTCTTCATTTTCATATTCTCATCCAATTACAGGCTGCAAAATTATCGAAAAAAAACGAAATAAACGCACGTAAAGTGGAAAATATAGCGTAATTTTGCATCGTGAAACATTTAAAAAAGATTTTTAGGACTCTTACAACCCTCATTCTGCTTCTTTCCTGCAACGTCAGTTTTGCACAAGGAACAGAATATCCCATGGATTCTGTTGAGATAGGGCTCATCACCTGCTCACCCCACGAAGAGGTGTATAGCCTATACGGACATAGTGCGCTCAGGATACACAACCTGAAAACGGGGGAAGACGTGGTATATAACTGGGGAATCTTTAATTTCAGCAAACCCTTTTTTGTCCTTCGATTTATCTTTGGACTGACAGACTATGAACTGGACACGATGCCCTTCGATGCCTTCTGCAACTACTATAGATATTGGGGTAGTAGCGTAACAGAACAGGTACTTGACCTCACGACAGAAGAGAAAGAAAAAATTCAACAGGCATTGATCGAGAACCTTCGTCCAGAGAACAAAATTTATCGTTATAATTTCTTTTATGACAACTGTTCTACACGACCAAGAAATATCATAGAAAACAGTTTAACAAGAAAATTACATTATACTGGTTTACAGGATAATATATATTCATATAGAGAACTTGTTAGAGTCTGTACAAGAAATCATCCATGGGCTACATTTGGTAATGATATTTTACTCGGCGTCCAAGCAGACCAAAAACTGATTTCGAGAGAAGAAGAATTTTTACCTGAAAAGTTAATGAACCATATGCAAGGTGCCCAAACCTATGGTTTGGGGAACTATTCCCCTTTGGTGAAAGAAATGCGCATCATTGTTCCTCCTGGAGTACAGTTCGTCGAATCAGATTTCCCCGTCTCTCCCCTCACCTGCAGTCTCATTTTATTCGTCTTTTCCGCATTGATAGGCTGCTGGGAATGGAAGCGCAAGAAGACTTTTCAAGTATGGGATATCACGCTGATGATAGCACAAGGGCTGGCAGGACTGGTTCTGACAGCGATGATTTTCTCACAACATCCGACTGTCAGCATTAATTTCCAACTGTTTTTATTGAATCCCCTCCCACTCTTTTACCTTTTTTCTGTGGCAAAAGGGAGAAAGACCTATTATTGGCACGTCTTGCTCACGATGATTATGCTTTTTTACATCGGTGGAATATGGCAAAACTATGCAGAAGGAATGAACGTTTTGGCACTATCTTTGCTGTTAAGAGTTATCATCCATCAAAGGCTGAGTAAGAAATAAGTTAATAATAAATCCATAAATTATGCCTAATTACAGAAAAAATTCGTAATTTTGCACGGTTTTTCACATTAATAAAAATAAATAGAATATAAAGATATGAATTTCAACCACATTTTGAAGTCATTGTTTGGCGACAAATCCACACGCGACATGAAGTTAATACAACCTCTTGTTGAGAAAGTAAAAGAAGTGTCGCCACAAGTAGAGAAACTCAGCAATGACGAACTGCGCGCCCGCAGCAAACAGATTCAGCAACAGGTACAAGATGCTGCCAAGGAGAAGAAAGCAAAAATTGCTGAACTGAAGGCCACTATTGAAGATACACCTATCGATGAACGAGAGGAGATCTTCAATCAGATAGACAAATTAGACAAAGAAGCACTTGAAATATACGAAGAGGCGCTCAATGAGGTCATGGCAGAGGTATTTGCCATTGTCAAGGAGACTGCCCGTCGCTTTGCCCAAAACGAGGAAACCATCGTTACAGCAACAGATTTCGACCGAGAGTTGGCGGCCGATCCCAAGAAAGACTTTATCACCATCGACGGCGATAAGGCTATCTATCATAATCACTGGACTGCCGGCGGTAATGATCTGAAATGGGAAATGGTACACTACGACGTACAGCTTTTCGGTGGTACCGTGCTCCACCAGGGAAAGATTGCTGAGATGGCCACTGGTGAAGGTAAGACACTCGTTGCTACCCTCCCTGTTTTCCTGAATGCACTTACAGGAAATGGTGTTCACGTGGTTACCGTGAACGACTATCTGGCCAAGCGTGACTCGGAATGGATGGGTCCGCTCTATATGTTCCACGGACTTTCCGTAGACTGTATCGACAAGCACCAGCCTAACTCCGAAGAGCGTCGCCGTGCTTATCAAGCTGATATCACCTTCGGTACAAACAATGAGTTCGGTTTCGACTATCTACGTGACAATATGGCAGTATCGCCACAAGATCTGGTGCAGCGTGCCCATAACTACGCTATTGTCGATGAGGTCGACTCTGTATTGATTGACGATGCACGAACACCGTTGATTATCTCTGGTCCTGTGCCCAAAGGCGACGATCAGATGTTTGAGGAATACCAGCCATTGGTAGAAAAGCTGGTCGGCGTACAGCGACAGCTTGCCACCCAATATCTGGCTGATGCCAAGCAGAAGATTGCCGAAGGAACCAAACTGATGGAGGCAGGCAACAAAAAAGAAGGTCAGGAAATGCTGGATGCAGGTTTCCTGTCACTTTACCGCTCTCACAAATCACTGCCTAAGAATAAGCCTTTGATTAAATTCTTATCAGAAGAAGGTATCAAAGCCGGTATGCTGAAGACAGAAGAAATCTACATGGAGAACAACAACCGTCGTATGCCAGAATGTGTTGAGCCTCTCTATTTTGTTGTCGATGAGAAACTGAACTCCTGCGATTTGACCGACAAGGGAACCGCTTGGTTGGCCAAGCAGGTAAACGACGCAGAGCTATTCGTCTTACCCGACATCACCAGTCAGTTGTCTGCACTGGAAAACGAGACTGGTCTCACCGATCAGGAAAAGGTAGACAAGAAAGATGAATTATTGAACCACTACGCCGTCCAGAGCGAGCGTGTACATACCCTCCAACAGTTGCTGAAGGCCTACTGTATGTTTAATAAGGACGACGAATATGTGGTTATCGACGGAGAAGTGAAGATTGTGGATGAGCAGACGGGGCGTATCATGGAAGGTCGTCGTTGGAGCGACGGACTGCACCAGGCTGTAGAGGCTAAAGAGCACGTCAAGGTAGAAGCTGCCACACAGACTTTTGCCACCATCACCCTCCAGAACTATTTCCGTATGTACCATAAGTTAGCTGGTATGACTGGTACTGCTTCCACTGAGGCTGGTGAGTTCTGGGATATCTATAAGTTGGATGTGGTAGAAATCCCAACCAACCGTCCTGTTATACGTAACGACCAAAATGACCGTGTTTACAAGACTGCCCGTGAGAAGTACAATGCCGTCATCGACGAAATCGTGAAGATGCGGGAGAGCGGACGTCCTACCTTGGTGGGTACCACCTCTGTGGAGATATCCGAATTGCTTTCCAAGATGTTGAATATGCGTAAGATTCCACATCAGGTACTGAACGCTAAACTCCATCAGAAGGAAGCAGATATTGTAGCCTTAGCAGGTCAGTCTACTAACGGACTGGGAGCTGTGACCATCGCTACCAACATGGCGGGTCGTGGTACCGATATCAAGCTGTCCCCAGAAGTAAAGGCTGCCGGCGGTTTGGCTATCATCGGTACAGAGCGCCATGAGAGTCGTCGAGTAGACCGTCAGTTACGTGGTCGTGCCGGTCGACAGGGAGACCCAGGATCATCAGTATTCTATGTATCACTCGAAGACAAACTGATGCGTCTGTTCGCTTCAGAGCGTATCGCTTCTGTCATGGACCGTCTTGGTTTCAAAGAAGGTGAGATGATTGAGGCTCCCATGATCAATAAGAGTATCGAACGAGCCCAGAAGAAGGTTGAGGAGAACAACTTTGGTATCCGTAAACGACTCATCGAATATGACGACGTCATGAACAAACAGCGTACGGTGATATATGAGAAGCGTCGCCATGCCTTGATGGGTGAACGTATTGGAATGGATATCTCCAATATCATCTGGGATAGAGTTGTCAACATCATGGAGAATAATGACTACGAAGGATGCAAAGAAGAATTCTTGCACATCCTCTCCATGGAAGTTCCTTTCACCAGTGAGCAGTTTGTGAATGACAACAGAGAACAACTGGAAGAAACCGCTTTCCAGGCTGCCATCCAGCACTTCAACCGTCGTATGGAGCGCATTCAGACGGTGGCTCAGCCCATTATCCAACAAGTATATGAGAACCAAGGTGCCCTGTACGAGCGAATCCTGGTACCTATCACAGACGGACGTAAGGTTTATAACATCGCTTGCAACCTGAAAGAGGCTTATGACAGTGAGTCGAAAATGGTTGTCAAGGAATTCGAGAAACAGATACTGCTCCATATCATCGACGATGCATGGAAAGAGAATCTTCGCAAGCTCGACGAACTGAAACACTCCGTACAGAATGCTTCGTACGAGCAGAAAGATCCATTGCTGATTTTTAAACTGGAGAGTGCCAAGGTATGGGATGACATGATCAACGATATGTATAACCGTATCACCTCTATCCTCACACGTGCTGCTATACCGGAGATGCAACAAGGAGTACGTGAGGCTGCCCCCGAACAGCATACACAGCGCCAGCAGTATACTGAGAGCAAGCAAAACTTGTCAGAGGAGCAGATGAGAGATCCTAATCAGGCAGCTGCAGCAGCACATGATACCCGTGCACAACAGCCTCATTCACCAATTATCAAGGACAAGTTACCTGGTCGAAACGACCCTTGTCCTTGCGGATCGGGTAAGAAGTTCAAGAACTGTCACGGTAAAGGACTCGTATAACACCATTTAAAAATTGAACGGTATGATTACCATCAAGAATCTTAAAAAACAATTTGGTCAGACCATCGCATGCGATATTCAGGAGTTCTCCATTCATCAGGGCGATCTCTTGGGACTGGTGGGAAATAACGGAGCAGGTAAGACAACACTCTTTCGTATGATCCTTGACCTATTAAAACCCGATGACGGTGAGGTCATCCTCACTTTCGACGGCCATTCCATTCATCCTGCAAACAGCGAAGACTGGAAAAAGTTTACGGGTTGCTATGTCGATGAAGGATTTTTGATTGATTTCCTCACCCCTGAAGAATATTTCACGTTCCTTGGCAAAATCACGAATATGAATCAGGAGGCTGTCAACAACCGCCTGAGCGACTTCGAGCGATTTGCCAATGGTGAGATATTTGGTCAGAAGAAACTAATCCGTAATCTCTCTGCAGGAAACAAGCAAAAGGTGGGTATCATTGCAGCTCTCTTTAACAAACCCCAATTGGTGATTCTGGACGAACCGTTCAATTTCTTGGATCCTTCAAGTCAGAATCTGCTCAAGCACCTGTTAAAAGACTATAGCGAGAATACGGGAGCAACCATCCTCATTAGTAGTCACAATCTACAGCATACGGTTGATATCTCAACCAGAATTGCTCTGCTGGAGAAAGGACATATCATTCGCGACATTGACAATACCAATGGCGCTGCCACTCAAGAATTGAATGACTACTTCGAAACGGGAGCATAATATTAATATAATAAGGTGTATTCACAAGAGATGTGGTAGAAATATCTACACATCTCTTTTTTTGTTCATTCAGGAAATATGTTTGCGAGCACACAGAAAGACTTAAACTCTGTCATTTTTCCTTGATTTAAATCAAAAATGTGTCAAAAAGAAACTTTTCCCGTTATTTTTTTGATAATTTGTTTGGTATTTCGAGATTTTGATGTAATTTTGCAAACAGAAAAATTTTAATATTAACAAACCATTTCTAAAGTAAAAAGATTATGAATGCAGCAAAAGTTGTTGAGGATTTGAAATTGAGATTTCCCAATGAGCCTGAATACATTCAGGCAGTTAGTCAGGTACTTCCTACCATTGAGGAAGAGTACAACAAACACCCAGAGTTTGAGAAGGCAAATCTGATTGAGCGTCTTTGTATCCCCGATCGTGTCATTGAGTTCCGTGTTACATGGACTGACGACAAGGGTAATGTTCAGACCAACATGGGTTATCGTATCCAACACAACAATGCTATTGGTCCGTACAAAGGTGGTATCCGTTATCACAAGAGTGTGAACCTCGGTATTCTGAAGTTCCTCGCTTTTGAGCAGACGTTCAAGAACTCTCTGACCACACTTCCTATGGGTGGTGCTAAGGGTGGTTCCGACTTCTCTCCACGCGGTAAGAGCGATGCAGAGGTGATGCGTTTCTGCCAGGCATTCATGAACGAGTTGTACCGCCACATTGGTCCTGACGAGGACGTTCCTGCTGGTGACATCGGTGTTGGTGGCCGTGAGGTGGGCTATCTGTTCGGACAGTATAAGAAACTGACTCACCAGTTCCAGGGTGTGCTGACTGGTAAAGGTATCCCCTTCGGTGGTTCACTGATTCGTCCTGAGGCAACAGGTTACGGTTGTGTTTACTTCCTGAACTCTATGTTGCAGACTCGTAATATCGACATCAAGGGTAAGAAAGTGCTGATTTCAGGATCAGGTAACGTTGCCCAGTATGCTACTGAGAAGTGCATCCAGTTGGGTGCTATCCCCATGACCCTCTCTGACTCTGACGGTTATATCTATGACCCAGACGGAATTGATATGGAGAAACTGGCTTACGTGAAAGAGTTGAAGAACGTTGAGCGTGGACGTATCAAGGAGTATGCTGAGGAATATCCTAACGCCAAATATGTAGCTGGTGAGCGTCCTTGGCACGAGAAAGCTGATATTGCTCTGCCTTGCGCTACCCAGAACGAGATTAACGGCGAGCAGGCTCAGGCCCTGATTGACAATGGTGTGATTGCCGTTGCTGAGGGTGCCAATATGCCTTCACTGCCTGAGGCTATCAAGATTTTCCAGGATGCGAAGATTCTCTATGCTCCAGGTAAGGCTTCTAACGCTGGTGGTGTATCCGTATCAGGTCTTGAGATGTCACAGAACTCTGAGCGTCTGTCTTGGACAGCCAAGGAGGTTGACGACTATCTGAAGCGCATCATGAACGATATTCACGAGAACTGCGTGAAGTACGGTACACAGGCTGATGGCTATATCAACTATGTGAAGGGTGCCAATGTTGCCGGATTCATGAAGGTAGCCAGCGCCATGATGAGCCAAGGTATTGTATAAGCACAAGATTTTTCTAGACTAACTTTTACAGGGGTGTATCCTTATTGATACATCCCTGTTTTTCAGTGAAACAAAATTATTTTAGTTATGAAAATAGGAATTATTGTTGCAATGGATAAGGAGCTCCGACAGCTCCAGTCGCTTTTTACTGACGGAAATGTGATGGTACAAAAGTGTGGCATCGGAAAAGTGAATGCAGCACTGGGCGCTCAACGGATGATCAACGAGTTTCATCCAGACATTATTATCTCCAGCGGTTGTGCTGGTGGAAATGGTGATGACATCCAGATACAGGATGTGGTAGTTAGTGCCCAACTGACCTACCATGATGTGTATTGTGGAAAAGCCATTGATGACACGACTATATATGGACAAGTACAAGGCTTGCCAGCACGTTATGAGACCTCTCCTGAGTTATTAGCGAAAGCTACCACCCTCGACTGTGGTGTAAAGATACATCCAGGACTGATTGTCACAGGCGACTGGTTTGTGGACTCCAAAGAGAAAATGCGCGAGATTATTGCCCATTTCCCAGAGGCAAAGGCAGTAGACATGGAATCGTGCGCTATCGCACAAACCTGTTATCTCAATCATACGCCTTTCATCTCATTCCGTGTTGTGAGTGATATTCCCCTTCGCGACACAGACGCGTCCCAATATCATCATTTCTGGGATAGCATAGCAGAACATTCGTTCCAAACGACCAAGCACTTTGTCGACAGCTTATTGAAATAAACAAAAGAAGCCTCCTTTCAAGGGAGGCTTCTTTGATAGCTATAATAAGATCACTAAATTTTTAACTCCTTCATAATCTCCGACATTTTCTGTAAGGTAGAGATTCGGGTGGGAACAAGCGGCAGACGGAGTACATTTTGAATGAATCCCATCTCGCACAGCATCGCTTTCACACCAGCGGGATTACCATCTACAAAAAGCAGACTGAACAGCTCAGTAAACTTATGATGGATCTTACGTGCCGGCTCGTACTCACCTTTCATCTGCAGTCTAATCATCTTTGAGAACTCCTTTGGAAGAGCATTACCGATGACACTGATAACACCAACAGCTCCACAACTGATCATCGGGAATGTCAGGGCATCGTCGCCACTCAGCACGTCGAAATCCTTGGGTTTGTTCTTGATGATTTCGTCTACTTGTTCCAATTTACCACTCGCTTCCTTGATGGCCACAATATTCTTACAGTCACGGGCAAGACGAACAGTCGTCTCTGCTGCGAGATTGATTCCTGTACGACCAGGAACATTATACAGCACCACAGGCAGTTTCGTTGCCGAAGCAATAGCCTTGAAGTGCTGATAGAGTCCCTCTTGAGAAGGTTTGTTATAATACGGGCAAACGCTCAGGATTCCATCGACTCCTTTGAAATCACCCGTTTTCAACTCTTCCACGATAGCAGCCGTATTATTGCCACCACATCCCATTAAGATAGGTACACGTTCATGAACCAAGTCGACGATAAAATTCTTGATATTAGACTTTTCTTCCGCTGTCAGACAAGGAGTCTCACCCGTTGTTGCAAGGATGCACAAAAAATCAGCGCCATTGTCCAACTGATACTCAACCAGTCTTTTCAGCGAATGATAGTCTACAGAGCCGTCTTCCTGAAATGGGGTAACCAAGGCAATGCCCAGTCCCTTGAATATATTATGTACCATCTTGATATAGGATATTCGTTTTCGGATGCAAATTTACACAATTTATTCCGAATTCGTAACAGATTGAGAGGATTTTTTGGATTTCACCTATTATTGTCCTTTAAAAAGCTCTTTGATTCCACCGATACTACCCATGAGATTCGTTGCCTCATAAGGCAGATAAACGGTCTTAGTCTTATCACCCTGAGCCAGTTCCTCCAACATCTGGATATATTTCTGCGCAAGCAGATAATTGGCAGGATTGGTAGACTTACCTACAGCCTCTGTAATCTTCTCAATAGCGATGGCCTCGGCTTCTGCTTTACGGATACGTGCCTGAGCCTCACCCTCTGCATGCAGGATAGCCTGTTGCTTGGCAGCCTCAGCACGGTTGATCATCGCCGTCTTCTCACCTTCAGATGCCAGAATCTCAGCTGCTTTCTCACCTTCTGACGTCAGGATCTGAGCACGCTTATTACGTTCTGCCTGCATCTGCTTCTCCATGGCGTTGAGCACCGTCACAGGAGGAGTGATATCCTGCAGCTCTACGCGATTCACCTTCACGCCCCATTTATCCGTAGCATCGTCGAGTACGGCACGCAGTTTTGTGTTAATGGTATCACGCGATGTCAAGGTCTCATCCAGTTCCAACTCACCGATAATATTACGCAAAGTCGTCTGTGTCAACTTCTCGATAGCATTCGGCAAGTTATTGATTTCATAGGTAGCCTTGAAAGGATCCACAATCTGGAAATACAACAGAGCATTGATCTCTGTCTGCACATTATCCTTGGTAATCACGTTCTGCTTGGGGAAGTCATACACTTGTTCACGCAAGTCAATACTGCTGGAGTACATATAGCGCCCACGGTTGAGCACCACGATCTCCTTAGCACGGTCGATGAATGGGATAATCAGATTAATACCCGGCTTCAGCGTAGCATAATAACGTCCTAAGCGTTCGATAATTTTCGTCTCCGACTGAGGGATAATGACCAGTGCCATCTTGGCAAAGATGATTGCACATATTACGATGGCAATCAACACATAACTCATAATGTCCATAATTCACTATTTTTAAAGATTCAACAATAATACTTATACGATTTCAACCGTGATAATGATACTTTCACGTCCTACGACCTTCACCTTTGTACCTGTAGGAATATCCTTTCCTGCCTGAGTAACGGCCTTCCATACATCACCATCGATAGCTACCCAACCGAAGCCATCAGCCTCAACCGTCTCAGTAACCTTTCCTGTTCGTCCGATCAAGGCATCGGCATTACTCACCCGATTATCTTCATTCTTGTGTAAGTAACGCAGAGCAACGGGTCGTACAAAGAATATGCTGAGGATAGAGAACAGAGCGAATAACGCCAACTGCCAGTAGATGCTCATGCCTACAGCAGCTGCTACCGCGCCAAAAACAGCTCCGATGGAGAAACAGATAATGAAGAAGTCGCCTGACGACAACTCTAAAATCAGACACACGATGGATACCACCGCCCATACTTGCCACATGTTGGCTGCTAAATACTCAATCATAAGCTTTATCTATTTAAATGATCATATCAATTCGTCTTAGATGGATAGGATGAATTCGTCCCAGTCCTTTGAGGAGCCTTTCTTACCGAACACCTTCGAGTACAACCTACTGCGTGTCGATGCCACGCTCTCCTTGGAGTGGGCTGTCAAGATGGCGATATCCTTGGGTTGAACACGTACTTTGATGAGCAGACTCACACGATAGTCCTGACTCGACAGGTTATAGAGCTCGTAGAGTTTCTCCGTAAACCCTGAATAGACTCTGTTCACCAGGTCCGACAAGGCCTGCCAGTCTGTCTCGTCCATCATTCTCCCTTCGTTCAGACTATTCTGCATCCGCAGATACACATCCGATCCGAAGATAACGGTCTCCGCCTGTTCACGCTTCTCACTCTCAATCATCGCCACCTTATTTGTATAGTCAAGGTGGGCTTTCTTCTCTTCGAGTTCCAGCTTGAGCATCGAGTTCTCGTCGCCGATTTTCTGCAACAGGTTCTCCAGTTCCAGGATTCTCTCCTTATTATATGCTATACGCTGACTGCTACTGGCTTCCTGTTCCTCCTTCATCCGTCTGATTTTCTCCAGTCGGTCTTGGAGCGACAGGATCTTCCGACGACTATTCTGTACCGTCACGATAAACAGTGTGATGTATGTGACAGCACAGATAACCAACAGGAATAATTCTCTTTCAGTAAAAATCATCGTTCAACTACTTTTGGTGATGCAAATATAAGACAAAAAAGTGAACTATCCAAGAAAAAAGGTTCTCAATAGTTCGCAAATATCCTGTTAGTTCGCAAAAGTTTGCAAACGGCTTTATTCTGAACCGATATAGAGGAAAATCATTCCCAATAATACCAGTAACAGGTCGAGTGTTTTCGCCTTGAGATTCTTCTCATGGAAGAGCATCGCTCCAAAAAGGAAGCTGACGATGACAGAACTTCTGCGCACCATCGAGACAATACTGATCATCGCATCAGGTAATGACAGGGAATAGAAATAAACGAAATCGGCCGTAGAGAGAAATATGCTCACTCCGATAATTGACCACGACCAATGGAAGGGTGTCGTCTCCTTGTGTTTAGGCCACCACAACAGGACAAGCATCGCCAGCATCATACCACACTGGTAGATATTGTACCACGACTGTACCATCATCCTGTCGAGTCCTACTCCACCCGCTCCCACAGGAGCCATCAGGTATTTGTCGTATAGACCACTGATAGCACCCAACGCAGCCGAGCCTACAATCATATAGATATAATGATCATGCTTGAAATCGATACCTTCCCTCTTTCCACTATGACTCAGCATGAAAAAAGACAGGATGGCCAACAGCACACCAATCCACTGCCAAACATTGAGTCTTTCGCCAAACACCAGCAAAGCGCCCACGAGTACCATCACAGGACGGGTAGCATTAATCGGTCCCACGATGGTCAGCGGCAAATGTTTCATACCAAAATAACCCAGTATCCAACTGGAAAGTACAATCAGCGCCTTCAACAAGATATACTGATGCATCTCCCAACCGCCACTGGCTACGAGGAAGATGGTGTTATCAAGAAGTTTAGTATTGCCACTCAGGATAATAAAGGGGATAAAGATGAGTGAAGAGAACAGGGTATTTAAAAACAACACAGGAATGACCGCGTTGCTTTTCAGCGCATCTTTTTTCAGAGAATCATAGCAGCCTAAGAGCGCTGCCGACATAAAAGCTAATATCAGCCACATCATCTAATGTTTATCCTTTCAATAAGTTATATCCTCGAGGAAGAGCGCCTGACCAGGCATCGACTCCCCTGCCTCAGTACGACGTTTCCCCTCAATCACATTTCTGAAGTCATCAAGGGTCATTCTACCCCTTCCCACCTCGATGAGCGTTCCCACGACAGCACGCACCATATTCCTCAGGAAACGATTGGCTCGTATCTCGAAATACCAGGAATCAGGCGACGTCTGGTGCCAGGCAGCAACGGTCACTTTGCAAAGTGTCGTCTTCGTATCCGTATGACTCTTACAGAAGACGCCGAAATCGTCATATTCCATCAACACTTTTGCTGCCTCGTTCATTCGTTCGAAGTCAAGCGGATAGTGGAGCTCGCAACTATAGGCTCGTCTGAACGGGTCTTTCCTCGTATGAATATAATAGCGATACATTCGCGAGGTTGCTGAGAAACGGGCATGCATATCGTCATCGACGAGTTCCACTTTCCTGACAGCGATATCCTCAGGTAATAATCGGTTCAATTTGTATGCCAGCTGCTTGGTATCCACTTCGTGCGCTATATCGAAATGGGCCACCATCATTCGTGCGTGCACCCCAGCATCCGTCCTGCCCGCTCCTACAACAGTGATATCCTGACGTAGCAAGAGGGAAAGAGATTGCTGTAATATCGCTTGTACAGAGATACCGTTGGGTTGTATCTGCCAACCATGATAAGCGGTACCATCATAGCAGAGGGTGACAAAATAACGCATAACGGCTGCAAAGTTACTGAATTTTCTCTAATAAATGAGGTTCGTTACCCATTTTTTCGTATCTTTGCCCCATGATTTTCTATTTTTCTGGCACAGGGAATACCCGTTGGGTGGCTGAGGAAATATCCAAAGCGATTGGTGAGGAGTTGGTATCGATAGCCGATGCCTTGAATGGCGATTGTCGTTTCACATTAAAGGAAGACGAACGTATCGGTTTCTGTTTTCCTACACACGGATGGCAACCGCCACATATCGTGCGACAGTTTATCGCACGTTTGTCTGTGGACAACGCTCAGGGACACTTCTGCTGGGCTCTCACCACCTGTGGCGACAGTGCCGGCGAGGCGATGACCATCCTGAACCAGGACCTGAAGCGCCTGCACTTGGAAGCAGAGACGCTCTTTTCGGTTATCATGCCCGAGTCGTATGTCTGTCTGCCGTTTATGTATACCGACAGCGATGAACGAGTAGCCGATAAGATCAGTAATGCGACCCGTCAACTGTCGCATATCATCAACATCATCAAAGATAACAAACGGGGTATTGAGGAACTCGACAAGGGAGCCACTCCCCGACTCTATTCCTACGTGATTGGTGCCTACTTCAACCACTATATGATTACGGACAAGAAATTCACGGTGGATGCCGACAAGTGTGTGCATTGTACGACTTGCGCCAAAGTATGTCCTACGAACAATATCGCACTCAACAATCATCAACTTCCTGAGTGGAAGCACAACGGTTCCTGTACCTGTTGTCTGGCCTGTTACCACCACTGTCCTGTTCACGCCATCAACTACGGAAAAATCACGCGTCAGCGCGGTCAGTATTTCTTCAAAAAGAAAGGGATGAACAGCTGACGGAAAGTTGGCACGGTATTTGCATAAACTATTCTGGAACATTCAAAAAACAGTATAGCATATGCAAAAAGGTAACATCGGGGTTACAACTGAGAACATCTTCCCCGTCATCAAAAAGTTTCTCTATAGCGATCATGAGATTTTCCTTCGTGAGATGGTGTCGAATGCCGTTGATGCCACTCAGAAACTGAAGACCCTTGCACAGCAGGGCGATTTCAAAGGTGAGTTGGGTGACCTGACTGTACGCGTCGCTCTGGATGCCGACAAAGGAACCATCACCATCAGTGACCGCGGTATCGGTATGACTGAGGAGGAAATCGACAAGTATATCAACCAGATTGCTTTCTCTGGCGTCACCGACTTCCTCGAGAAATACAAGGACAATGCCAATAGTATCATCGGACACTTTGGTCTTGGTTTCTATTCCTCGTTTATGGTGGCCAAGAAGGTGGAGATTATCACAAAGAGCTACCAGGAAGGTGCCAAAGCTGTGAAATGGAGCTGCGACGGCAGTCCTGCCTACGAGATCGACGAGGCAGAGCGTGAGAGTCGTGGTTCTGACATCATCCTGTATATCGACGATGACTGCAAGGAGTTCCTTGAGAAATCAAAGATTCAGGAACTGCTTTCTAAGTACTGCAAGTTCATGGCTGTACCTGTTGCCTTCGGCAAGAAACAGGAGTGGTCGAGCGAGAAAAAGGAGATGGTGGATACTGAAGAGGATAACATCATCAACAACGTAGAACCGCTGTGGACAAAGGCGCCGTCCTCATTGAAAGATGAAGACTACAAGTCGTTCTATCGTGCCCTCTATCCGATGCAGATGGACGAGCCGATGTTCTGGATTCACCTGAACGTTGACTATCCTTTCAATCTGACGGGTATTCTCTACTTCCCACGTATCAAGTCGAACCTCGACTTGCAGAAAAACAAGATTCAGCTCTATTGCAACCAAGTATTCGTCACCGACCAGGTGGAAGGTGTGGTTCCTGAGTTCCTGACGCTGCTCCACGGTGTCATCGACTCACCCGATATCCCGCTGAATGTCAGCCGTTCTTATCTCCAGAGCGATCGTGAGGTGAAGAAGATTTCTACCTATATCACCAAGAAGGTGGCCGACCGTCTGCAGTCGATCTTCAAGGAGGACCGCAAGCAGTATGAAGAGAAATGGGACGACCTGAAGCTCTTTATCAATTATGGTATGCTGAGCGAGGAGGCGTTCTACGATCGCGCCAAGGACTTTGCCCTGTTGAAGGACATCGATGGCAAATACTTCACCTTCGATGAGTACAAGACGCTGATCGAGGCTTCACAGAAGGACAAGAACGACACACTCGTCTATCTGTATGCCACCAACAAAGAGGAGCAATACTCCTATATCGAGGCAGCAAAAGCCAAGGGCTACAGCGTGCTGCTGTTCGACGGACAGCTCGACGTGCCTTGCATCGGTATGTTTGAGCAGAAATTCGAGAAATCACGTTTCACTCGTGTCGATGCCGATATCATCGAACGACTGATTCCGAAGGACGATGACACGAAGTCGACACTTGAGGAAAGTGAACGTGACAATCTGTCAGAGGTGTTCCGTTCGCAGATGCCTCAGCTCGACAAGGCTGAGTTCATGGTCGAGGTACAGAGCTTGGGTGAACAGGCACAGCCTGTCATCATCACACAGAGCGAGTATATGCGTCGTATGAAAGAGATGAGCCGTTATCAGCAAGGTATGGGATTCTATGCACAAATGCCTGATTCCTACGACCTTGTACTCAATAGCGACCACCCACTGGTAAAACGTGTCCTCGACGAATGCAAAGGTGCCACAGCCGAAGCACTCCAGCCTATCGACAGCGAGATCAAAGGACTGGAAGCTCGTCTGGCTGCACTCCGTCAGGCTCAGGAGAAGAAGAAGCCGGAGGAAATCACACAAGAAGAGAAAGACGACAAGCAAAACACAGAGAAGCAGCTCAACGACGAGCGTCAGAAGCGCAAGGACGTACTGTCCAACTACGCGAAAGACAACAGCATCGTTCATCAGTTGATTGACCTCTCTCTCCTGCAGAATGGTATGCTGAAGGGTGCTGCCCTCGACCAGTTCCTCAAGCGTAGTATCGACTTGATCAAGTAGTCGACCAGCATAGTAGGCAGGATATCAAGGCATATCAACTTGATATCATCGCCTTCAAATCGCCTTTAAGTAAGAAGCGCTCCCCCTGATTTTAAGGAGGAGCGCTTTTGCGTATAACTGATATGATTTCTATTTAGGCCGTTATTTCTCACACAACCAGTATTCCGAGCAGCCGTTCACCATGCGGTGCTTGAAGTTGAAGCGGTAGTTGTTCATCGACTTGCCCAGCACAGTGGGTGTAGCTCGCTTGGCATCGAAATAGGCATAGCGACTGGCAAAAGTCGCAAGAATCTCTGTGATTCCCCACCAGCGACCCTCACCGTCCTTAGGCTTGCGGAAGGTCTCGTTGATCATCTCCACCAAGTCGACGGTGCGCTGATAAGGTACATTCTCCTCAATCAGTATCTTGATTTCATCGTCGTCCAGCCAGAAGCGCTCTCCCTGATTCAACAAATGGAGCGCTTGTGCGTATAGCTGGCGATGGTTGAGATTGTCTGTAAAATCGATGTTCTCGCCAGCTGGAATGCCTACGCAGACGAAGCGGCGTGAACCCGTGGGATCCACCAGCGGCTGCTGTTGATTGGTGGTGCCGATAAACGAGGTGTAGCGTCGATACTGTTTGATGGTCTTGCCATAAGGTGGACGGAACTTCACGTCGCTCGACGACAACAGGTATTTCAGCACGATCTGTTGCGAGTTGGTGGTCTTGTCAAACTCGTCAATATTGATGAGCGCAAACGAGGTCAGCGCAATATTCAGGTCGAACTCATTTTTGAAGTTCAGCTTGTCATTGTAATAGTCGCGCAGTTCTGGAGGCAGCAGAATCTTACAGAAACGTGTCTTGCCACATCCCTGCCGACCAATCAACAGAGGTGTTAACGCATTGCCTGTCAGCTGTTTGTCGCTCTCTCGCCATTGCGCCACCATACCCATAAGCCAGTATCTGAGATACTTCTCCCAATGCGGCTGATGGGTGGGTACTCGTTGAGCGAGGTCAGCGATATAGTCATGACCGTCCCACACCGGCAGGTCGTTGAGCCAGGTGTTCACTGGGTCATACTGTTCGATACGTGTCGAGTCGATAAATCGGTTGACGTCCTGATCCCACGACTTCAGTCCCTGTTCGCGTGCCTCGATGGTCATATCGTTGCGCACCTCTTCCGTCAGTGGTTTAAACGTCTGGTCCTCAGAGTATTTCATACGATATTCTGCCACACCTGTCATCAGGTTCTTCCGCATATCGTAGTTGGCGGTCAGGAAAATCTCCGTCCGCATCGTCTGCAGCGTTTCCTGAGGCACACTCTTCAGCGGTTTCATCTTATATTTCTTGCGATAGTCCTCCATGAGCGTCAACTCGTAGGTGGTGCTGAACACACTTTTCACCAGGTCGGGGTCGTTATAGAACAATGGATGCTCCAGCGTCATCCCCTGAGCGTGCGACAGCGGAATGCCTTGTTCCAGTGACTTACGGGCAATCTGCTGCAACAGTTGCATCTGGCGATCCTCGTCAGGCAAGTCAAAGTAGCCTCCCAGCACTTCACGCAGGATAAACAGCCAGTTGAAATGATAGGTACGCTTGATGGTGCGTCCAGGCATCAGCATATCACTCTCCCATGAGATAGGTGCCGGCTCCGGCTGGTCGTGCTTCTCGCAGTCGGCCTTGAAAGGACGTGCTTCAGGGTTGAAGTACATCTCTGGGTCAGCACTCAGATAGACCGTTCGCTCTAATGTCGGCTCCAGATATTCGATATCCAAGCCGAACTGGTTCTGATAGGCCCTTCGCGCCGTCTCATAGAGGTTCTTATGAAACTGCCGTATCTCGTCCTCCTTCTTAGGCAACCTGTCGTCAGCCACCATCCCTCTTCCATCTTCCTTCTTACCTCTTACATCATCCTTCTTACCTCTTACATCATCCCTCAGTCTTCTTCCATCAGCCTTCTCGAACAACTCTCCTCGGCACACAATCTTCACGCTCTTTCCTGATGCGCCCAAGAAAGCCATCACGGTCTCGTCCATCCTCGCCGCCTGGTTCCTGATGTTCACAGCTTCCTCATAGGTCTTCAGACCGTTGGCCTCAACCACCACCAGACCGTTATACTTCAGTCCTTTCTGAATCTCCTTATAGTTGATGCATTCTGCTGCGAAGAGCAGACGAGGCAGGTTCACGGTATGCGCATCATCCAATGTCACCTGCCCGTCAGGTTGTCGCTGGGGCTTATAAAACTGATAATTCAGTCGCAAGTTATACACTCTTTTATCCTCAGGACTATGACGGATCATATCAGCCAATTCCTGCAAACCAAGGCGATTAATCACCACCTTTTTACGCGATAATTTTAATAAAGTTATCTTCATGATGTTATTTTTATATTCTACCTCTACTAAATTTGACAAAATCAATTGCAAAGATACAGAATTTAAACGGGTTTTGCAAGCATTTTAGTCATTATTTTAATTCTATTTATGTTCTACTAATATTCTACTAAAGACCTACCTAAGTTCTACTCTGCATCAACACTCTCGCACCTTCTTTCCTCCAAGCTCGCTCCGAAATTCTCTAGAGAATTTCAGGCTCCCCCAGTGAGGCAGTAATTGTGACCTACCGAGTCAGCGATAAATTCTCTAGAGAATTTATCACCTATCCAACATGTCTTCGTTGACTACCCCACTACACCATTTCTGCTTGTAGCCTTGTAAACTCAATTCGAGTGTAGATAGAAAGATACCAAATTAGTAGACGTTCGGTAGAGCATTGGTAGAACATTGGTAGAATATTAGTAGAACTTTAGTAGGACTAAAAACATTATCTATCCTGTTACAACACAATAGTTTACGGTATATTTAGTAGAGGTAAAATAAAAAAAATCAAAAGTCTTTCAACGTGATTCCGTATAATACGTTGCATCTGACTCCGAAAAGCAACATACAATCACTTCTCCCTGATAGCCATTCTCAATATGCTTGTTCAACACTTGCTGTGCAATCTTGGCAGCTTCCGCTTTTGGGAAACCATAAACACCCGTACTGATACAGGAGAAGGCGATGCCCTTCAAGTCATTCTCCTCAGCCAGTTTCATGGCCGTATCGTAACAAGATGCCAACAACTCCCGTTCGTGATGATTACCACCATACCATATTGGTCCGACAGTATGGATAACTTTCTTGCAAGGCAGATTATATGCATCCGTCATCTTACTCTGACCGGTCTCACAACCACCAAGCGTCATACACTCCTTCAACAGACCTGGTCCTGCCGCTCTGTGGATGGCACCATCTACGCCTCCACCTCCCAACAATGTCCTGTTAGCTGCATTCACGATGGCATCTACTTTCAATGTCGTGATGTCTCCCACCACAATCTTCATTCCGTTCATATTCTTCTTTCGCTTTAATCTTCAAATATTGTCCTTCTATAACTACGAATGAACCAGTGCAAATTTAGGAATATTTTTCGATACCAACAACTTTTTAGGGAAATATACACTATTAACTGATGATAACCTGATAGATAATGGGGACATTTTGATTCCCACAAAATATTCTTCTATCATTTGTGTAATAATTATATTTTTCGTATCTTTGTCGCCAGAAAGTTTTTAATAATAAGATATACATGAACAATACAGACTTTTGGATATCAATAAGCAAGGTCATTTCTGATGGCTTTACACCCCAAGGTCTTCAAACATTAGATTATTATGCAGAACAATTCATCAGCGGCGGGCTTGTATATAAACGATTTTCACAGAACGAACAGTATGGCTGCTCAAAGGGA
This sequence comes from uncultured Prevotellaceae bacterium, assembly GCA_900321425.1. Lineage (GTDB taxonomy): Bacteria > Bacteroidota > Bacteroidia > Bacteroidales > Bacteroidaceae > Prevotella. Next base: position 34,865 of record ONWA01000012.1, read on the forward strand.
GGTGCAACGCATGTCATTGCATCCTTACTCGCGGGAGCAGAAGATACAACAGATACTGGCTATCAAACAGAGCTCAGCGACTTCCAAAGAGAGCGTCAATGCGCTGAGAAGCAAGAAAAACGTATAGAGCAATGGGCCATGGCCGTCGGCTGTTGGATGGATAATGTTGACGACTCACTCCTGCAAGTGTTGGGCAGTCACATTGCCGAAGGAGGCGAGGCTAAGGTCTATGATCATGGAACTACATTAATAAAAACCATAGGACTAGATTATTTCATTCAGCCTATTCTAGCACTTGACAGAATAACGTTGCACAATACTTATTTCCCTGAGACGTCCATGACTGTATTAGGATTTGGCAGAAATGATCTAGGCGAATTCAAGATTGTTGTGGAACAACCCTTCATAGAAGGCTCACATGTGTCTGACGATGAAATAGCACAGTTCATGAGTCAACTAGGATTTAAGATTATAAATCCAAGGAACTGGACTTATTCTACGCCTAGCATATATCTTAGTGATATGCATGACGAAAATGTCATTCGCTCATCATCAGGTGCAATCTTTGTCGTAGATTGCGACATTCGTATAAACACCCCAGCACTTAGGGCAAAAGGAACAAGAATCCTTACAACAGAAGTAGAAACGAAATAGATCTGTCAAAGGGCTTCATAATGATAGCAGACTTAAAGACTAGCAAACTCTTTTAGTTGTGTTCATTACTTACCCTGAGTGCAAATCGAAATTCTATCATATAAATTTCGTTTAGAAAGGTAAATCATCATCACCTTCTTCATCATGCAAGGTATCAAGGTGCTCTTTGTATTCTAGCCATTTATAGACTTCCTCTTGAGTTGCAGCCCGATAACCAGAGAAATCAAATTTGTCAAACATAACCCGCCTTCGATTGTTTTTCTGCGGCTTCTCATAAACGTCTTTAGAAGGAGCTACATTGAAATAGGCAAGTGGAACAGTCCAAGCAGGCCAGTTACAAGGAGAACCGTAAATGCGATTGTCATCAAATTCAGCGAAAGAATCATCTGATACCAGCAAAAAGTAATCAAATTTTTCTTTCACGAAGTTCTTTTGCTTTTCGTAAATTTCCAATGCTTTTTTAAAACGCTTACGAGCTTTAACTCTTAGAGGATGATTCTCTGGTAATAGATTTTTTAGATGTGTGCCAAAATCTTCTATGAACATATCAATATTATCATCATAGTATTTCTCGACTTTAATCCAAAAGTCTCTAATTTCTTCAGGGCGTGCTTCTCTTAAATCTTCACGCGATGTTTCACCCTCTGAGAATATCCTTCCTTGATGGTTGTCAGTATAGTGTTCACATTCAGTCCAACATACATGAAAGGAGACACCTTCAGAATTCTTCCGTTCGACTATTCCTACTCCTTTCAAAAACTTGTCATAGAAATACCAGCCAGGAACTATCTTTTCAAAATCCTGCCCATCGTGCAATTCCTCGTGACATTTATGACATAGCGTAACCAAGTCACCATCATCATAATCCCATGCTTCACGACCAGGAATATAACGAATATGATGCACGTCTAATTGTGTTTTCTTTGCCCTTTAGTTTCCAACGATTATCATCTAATTGTTGGTTATAACGTTCTTTGGGTGCTGCAGACATCCAATCCATTGTACAATTCAATATTTATTAAATCTTTTTTAATCGATTTCTCAATATGCCCAGAGATATTCTTGAACTTCAAGTATATGTTTGGTGTGTTCCTCAAGAGCTTTCTCCATGTCACGCTCAATCATGCGTGGAGTTATGCCATCAGTATCCATTAATACACGTGGCTCTTTAGTAGTGCCACTTTTCATGGTAACTTTCACAGTATAAACCTTACGCCACAGACTATCATATTTAGGCAACTGCTTTAGAGAATCATTCACGACATTGCTAAATCGCCATGAATACTCTACATCAGTAGCTGCTTTTGCAACGCTGTCAATAGTAGCACTAAGCTCGTCTTTGCTTATTTCTCCCTTTAAAAATGCAGCACCTTTTTGGGATAATGTTAGATCACCAAAGGCCATACCTAAATCACATAAAAGAGAATCTTCTGCAATGACCTCTATATCTTGGATATCATCACGCAACCCTGGTACCTGTTCTTTAACATACTGACATGCATTCTTACCTCCTTGGCCATATTTTATTTGCGTTTGATTACACCCAGTTAAAACAATTAAGATTGCTATTATTAAATAATTTTTCATAAGACTTCCAATTTTTGTTATTGCTGTTTTTCGTATATAATTGAACTGTTTGGAATGGTCTTTGCTGTTCCATCCATATAAGTTATTACTAATTTGACGATACGCATTTCTGAAGCATCACCTGAAGTATAATGTGTAGCTCTATCCCAATTCCACGAACCAGAGTCAAAAGGTTCTACAGGGCCTACGCCTCTTACATTACCTATATATGAACGCTCGTATTTTAAGTAGCACTTATCGCCTACTGCATTAAACACGCTAAAATAGAAGTCCACATATTTGATTGTCTTCTTTGATGAATTGAAGAAGCAGAAATAAGGCTCTATACCTTTTGCAGAATTAAGCTCCCATCCCCATCTTTGCATAAAACCATTAGGAGCTATAGAATGTATTTTATCCTTAAACTCATTATATTGAATAAGATTAAAGATTGCAGCACTTTGATTGCTAAAATTGTTGTTGTTGGCTATTGAATCACGCCATATACTTACATACTCTTTGAATTGATTGTCATTTTTGAATTCCCTTGTGAGCGTTGAATAGTGAATCCCAACATGGTTAATCCCCAAATAACTCATGTCGGGCTTTTCTAATAGATAATATAATGTGTCTGCGCTTATAAACATGACTCTGTATTTCTTCATATAGTGATTAATATCGCAGAATTCACATTTTAATCCATAACTCTTTGACATAGAAAGGTCTCGCCAATCGTGAGTCTTGCGATATTCTTCCTGTTCTAATTCTTTGCGTTTTGCTGTTTCAATAGAGTCCTTTACAAATTTTTCTCTAACCCGGCGTATTGTCTCATATGTCTCTTCATTCTTTTTGTCATATAGATCTTTCTTGGCCTTCAACACTTCCGAAAGCATTGTCGGAAGTGTTTCAATAGTTACCTTAGGGACATTGTTTTCTTTTAATCCTTTTTTTATTATACTCAAATCAACTTTGGAAGTTGGATTATAATAACCTATTACATTGTCTGTATAAAAATAGAAAATATTATTCTTTTTGTCATAGCAAAAATAATGCTCATTACCAATAGAGTTGTTGAAGTAATCACTTGAATTCATTTCACGCCCATTACCATAGTCTGTGTACTGCCAAACTCCATTAGCAGATTGTTTAAACAATCCTATGAAATGAAGCCTATGCTCAGGATGGAGAAAGACTCTTTTGGGTATTTCATAAACTTGTCCAAAAGCATATAAAGATGACATTAAAAAAGTAAATAAGATGAGGATATTTTTCATAACTTTATACTATTGAGATTAATGATATTACTATTATTGCAAAAATGATTATACTCAGACATCCTCCCCTTGAAGTGGTTGTGGACTTCAAAGCACTACTACCATTTAAGCGGTTTTCTACATCTGTCTCACTTACGATTGATTTCCCCTGTTTGTCGTAGTCTGCCATCGTTCTTTTGTTTTTTGTAAACACGACATCACCATTAGGTTCAGAATAGCAATGGAAAGGCAAGACAAAACCAGAAATCTGATCTGTATCATACAAAGCCCTGTTGTTTAACAAAGTATAGAACTTTTGTGCGAGTGTCTTTCCTTTATCAGAATATACATCTGCGAAATATTGTTTTACTTCTTCGTCCTGATACTCTGGACGTTTATGACATAGCGTAACCAAGTCACCATCATCATAATCCCATGCTTCACGACCAGGAATATAACGAATATGATGCACGTCTAATTGTGTTTTCTTTGCTATGTTCTCAGCCTTTAGTTTCCAACGATTATCATCTAATTGTTGGTTATAACGTTCTTTGGGTGCTGCAGACATTCTTTATCTATTTCTTTAATTTTGCTTTCACGTCAAAATGCCCTCCGTAGTATATTGGCCTTACTTTTATAAAAAAGCTCTGTATCAAGGGCAAAATTACTTTGCCCATTCGTCAATGAGTTCAGATGAAACAGATATTCCCCATTTCCCCTTCTCTATCTCCATGATGCGAAGGTGCGAGAAAGTATCATCATTGACAGTATACATCTTGTTTCCGTCCTTGCCAATAAGGAGCAAAATGTGCACGCCGTCGTTCCAGGAATAGAAGTCAACGGCATGCCCTTCTGTATCCTTCAATTTAAGTGTCACTGAGTTCTCATTTATCAAAACCTTGTTAGCGAACTCAAAAGTCAGATTACAAAGATCTTCACGTTTCGGCACAACTGTTTTTGAGAACATAATACATTCACCTGATATATTGAATGTTCTGTTCATATCAATAACCTTTTCTTCCTGTGCTCTCACGGATAAAACCGATACCAGCGTTACGAGGATAAAAAATAATTTCTTCATAGCTTCATAATGTTTGCTGCAAATTATGATATAATTATTTGATTAGAACTCTGTAAATTCTTGAGTTGCTTCATTATAAAGATTGCCTCCAACTCTTGACCAATTATATTTAGATGACCAGTCGCCTCCATTATATTTAATCCTAATATTGTACGTATAGGGAACAGCCTGTCCGAATGAATTATTTGCTTTCATACGCCCTGTCACCTTAAAGACCTTGCCCCCCTCTTCGCTAACATTCCTTGATTCTTTGATAAATTCAACATCATCAGGATATTTCATAAGTTCTTTGAGAAACTGTTCAGACATGACAGATGCTTCTGACCAATCGACAACATCATTCCCTGCTTGTTTTTGGCTGTTGCCTCCTATAGCTGCCAAAATCAAAAAAAGTATGATGACTCCTAGACATCCTATACCACAACCAGATTTCCAACCAAAACCGGATGATTGAGCATTATCTACTGGTGGAGTACTTACATTCTTGGTGATTTGATAGTCAGGATTGCTGCTATCTGTCTGATTTGACTTCTCTTGTTTCCACTTTAAGAATTCCTCAAATTCTTTCTTCCCATTTTCATTCATGGTTGTATCAATTTTTAATATGTTTATAATTTACACCACGAAAAATGCGCAGACTATCTCTACGCATCACCAAGGTTCACCACAAACCTCAAAAGCATCATAGAAACGCCTGCGCACATGGCGCGACGCTCTAATAGCTTTTGTTACATGGCTCGTTTTATCTTCGAGGTGGTGATTCGGTGATGTAAGAGCCTATGTCTTGTGCCATCTTTCGATAACATGCTGCAAATATAGTAATTTTCTGCGAGATAAACACGATTTCGTAGCATTTATTTGGAGAATTTATTGGAAAGAAACAAAAAATCATAGAGACAGGTCTAGTATCCTGACTAATATCCAATATATTATCAGTTCCATTTCCTCAAACGGATGAGTGACACAAATCGGGTGACAGTTCTCTAATCTACCTTGAATTTATCCTATCACTATTATTTAGAAGCATGCAGCCAGCACTTGGCAAAGATACAAAAAAAGGACGAAATGGCAATCATCCATTTCGTCCACTTCACCTAGAAGACTGGCCATTTAAGGCTTACTCTTGAAATAGGCTATCGTATTATCAAAGAGTCTGTTTTCGTCGCGATGTCATATTCATCAGTTCTTTTTCGTATCACTTGGGGTCCTCAACATCGAACAGCAATGAAATAGTCTCACTGAATTCTTCTATAGCCTGTGAAAGATGAGGACAAGTGAGGCGGGATATGGCATGCAGATTAATGATGTTTAATCTGAGCGCGTTCATAGTAATAAGATTTAAGAGGATGGCTATGCAAAAATCTCTTCCATCGTCATCCCCGACATTCGCATTCGATGAATTTCTTCGAGCTCATGCTGTTTTTCTTCCATGCGCTTTTCCTTGTCTTTAAGGTACTCGCGGAAAGCAGCGCGAACCTCATCACGAGTCCTTTTTTTCTTTGTTGTTTCCATAATGTTTACGTTAAATTTGATTGTTAACGTTGCAAAGGTAAGAAAAATATAGCAAACAACATACATTGTGAGCTGTCATTTTCAAAATTACATCATTTTTCTCGATTTCAGTCGCTTCGTAGTATCAGATTTAATGGATTCATAGCTTAGAATAGATTTAAACAAGTATTATACAACTGTCGGTTTTCGCCGCGATGGCATATTCATCAATTCTTTTTCTGATTGCTCTAGCCACTCTCTCTTTCTGGCGAATGCCCTCCTAAAATCGGCAATCACCTCTTCTCTGTTTTTGTAATTCTTTGCTTGTACCATAATCATAAAGTATTAGTTCACTGGCAAAAGTACAAAATATATTGGGAAGTTAAAAACTTTCTCCTTGTTTTTGAGACTGCTTGCAAGTTTTCTGGTGTTTTTTCTTCAAAAAAGGATATGACCATACAAATCAGAAAACAGTCCTCTGATTTACAATGAATTAATCTTATGCTATTATTTATCGTATCGTGGCGACAAACTGCGATAAAAAACCTTTGCTATTAAAAATAAAATGAGTATTTTTGCAAGAGATATGAATAAAAAGCAAGCAATGCATGAAAGTCATCCATGTTGACATGGACCAGTTCTTTGCAGCTGTAGAGCAGCGCGACAATCCTGAGCTGAGAGGCAAACCAATAGCGGTGGGGCATGATGCCGAACGTGGCGTGGTATCGACTGCCAGTTACGAGGCCAGACACTTTGGCGTGCATTCTGCCCAATCTATTCAGGTAGCCAAACGTCTGTGTCCACAACTGATGATTGTGGAGCCTCACTTTCAGCGATACAAGGAAGTGTCGGCACAGTTGCATGAGATTTTCCATGAATATACGGACCAGATAGAACCGATCTCACTCGACGAAGCCTTCCTTGACGTCACAGAGAATAAGAAAGGGATAGAGTTGGGCGTGGATATTGCCCGAAAGATTAAACAACGCATCCGCGAAACAACAGGACTGACGGCATCGGCTGGCGTAAGCTACTGTAAGTTCTTGGCAAAGATAGCCTCTGACTGGCGCAAGCCCGATGGACTGACCGTAATTCATCCAGACAAGGCGTTAGACTTTATCGCCCAACTGAAGGTAGAAAAGATTTGGGGCGTGGGGCAAAAAACGGCAGAGAAGATGCACCGAATGGGCATCTTCACTGGCTTGGATTTGAGAAACACGTCGCTAAGCCGACTGACACAGGAATTTGGAAAGATGGGACAAATGTTCTATGATTTCTCGCGAGGAATTGATAACAGGCCCATCATCTCGGAATGGGAGCGCAAGTCTGTCAGTTGCGAGCAGACGTTTGAGTCGGACATCAGCGAGGACGCTATCGTCACCATCCATCTGTATCACACGGTACTGGAACTGGTCAGGCGCATCGAGAAGAATAACTTCGATGGCCATACGCTGACGTTAAAGGTCAAGTTTCTGGACTTTCAACAAATCACCCGCAGCATCACTGTTGACCACATCCTACGAACCAAAGACGATATCCTGCCGTTGGCCAAACAGTTGATGCATAGCGTGGAATTTCATTCCCACCCCATTCGACTGCTGGGTTTAGGCGTATCCAATCCAGGAAATCCTTCGTCAAATAGTGTACTAACTACTCAACGAGAGACATGGAGTGAGTTGGAATTGACATTCGAGCCCTGGCCAGACTAACGAAAAACTAATACAAGCGGAACATTCGTTCCATCGGTTGCCATTTCTCGTCACTGCGTGCTTCAGGCGAACAACCTTGGAATTTGGCAACGAAAGCCTCCCACTCTGCCTGTCGAGGTAAGGTGGCGAGTTTATTCATCGCTTCATCCCACTGGAAATCGGCTGGAGCATCGACAATCATCACCAACTTGCTGCCTAAGATATAGAGTTCCATTTCCAGGATACCAACAGCCCTGATGCCTTCGCGCACCTCTTTCCAGTTATATTCCTCTGAATGCCATTTGCGATACTGCGCCACTAATTCAGGCTCATCGCTGATTTCGAGGTACTGAACATAACGTTTGAGTTTACCCCCAGACAATGTTTGGATGTATCCTTCCATCATCAGTTTTGTTGTTTAATTTGTTCAAGAGCACGACAGAGTTGGTCAGGACAAAAGGTACTCTTGACACCACAGCGAATACCATTCAGTCGCTGAATCACGTCATCAACCTTCTGACCAACCACCAATTTACTGATACCCTGTAAGTTACCATTACAGCCGCCCACGAAAAAGACCTGCTGTATCACCTCATTCTCGTCAACCGTCACATCTATCAGCTGTGAACAGGTTCCTTGTGTTTGATATTGTATATGTTTCATTGCACCTGCAAAAATACGAAATTTATTTCATATTTGAAAATAAAATCGTATCTTTGCATCATGAAGCTTTCTATTATTGTTCCAGTCTTTGAAGTAGAAAATACGCTCCAACAGTGTTTGGAGAGTATATATCAGCAGATGGATCATGACGGGGAGCTGATTCTCGTGGATGACGGTTCTACGGACAGAAGTCATGAAATTTGTGACGAATGGGGAGCGAAAGATGGTCGTATTCGTGTCATCCACCAATCCAACCTTGGTCTAAGTGCTGCAAGGAATGCCGGCATAGACATCGCCACAGGAGAGTATATCACCTTTGTAGACGCTGATGATGCCATCGAAGAAGGGACATATACCCAACTGGCGAAGATCATAGATGCCCATCCTGAATATGACATCTTGGAATATCCGGTCTATCGTCATCATGGTCATGCCTTAGAAACATTCATCTCCTGGGGAGACCATGTTTATACAGACATCCGCCAATACTGGTGTGAGTGTCATGCTTATGAACACACCTACGCCTGGAACAAAATCTATCGCAGAGCACTTTTTGACCAAGTAAGGTTCCCTGTTGGAAAGGTGTTTGAAGACGTATATACCTATCCACAGCTTCTTGATGATGCCAAAATCGTAGCGACAACCTCGCAAGGAGCCTATTTCTACAAAGACAATCCTCACGGTATCACAGTCAATGCCAGCGGAAAGGAGTTGAAAATGCTTCTGGAGGCTCATCTATCCATATACAACAAGTTTATGGATGACCGCTATTATATCCATATACTCAACATTCAAATGGATGTTTATGAATGTACAGGCGAGCGTCCCTTACTACCCAAAAGAAAATTAACAAACTTCACAGGTATGAGAGGAAAAGAAAAAATCAAAGCTCGAATGCTTAACATATTGGGAATAAAAAAAATATGTCAACTCAACAAACTGATCCACAAGTTCGTCAAGCGCCATTAGTAAGTTTCATCATTACTTACTACCAACTGCCTATCAAGATGCTTCAAGAATGTATCGAAAGTATCTTGACGTTGTCATTGACTGATCAGGAGAGGGAGATTATTCTCATCGACGACGGATCAGAAAAAAGTCCTGTCAACGACTTAAGCAGTTATATGTCAGCTATCACCTATGTACGACAAGCACACCAAGGTGTCAGCGTGGCACGAAATACAGGTATCCATATCGCCACAGGAAATTATATCCAGTTTGTGGATGGTGATGATATGCTGCTAAAAGATGCTTATCAGGAGTGTCTTCAGGCTGCAAGAACATACCAAGATGATATCATCACCTTCCATTATACGAGAAAGTTGTCTGACAAGAAACAGATCATCCGTCCAAGACAGATCATGAGTGGTGAGGAATATATGAATCACCAAAACCTACGTGGCTCCGTATGTGGTTATCTGTTTCGGAGAGAGCTATTAGGCTCCTTACATTTTACGCCAGGAATAGACTATAGCGAGGATGAAGAGTTTACGCCACAACTGTTTTTTAAGGCCAATAGCATTTATCCGACGTACCTAACCGCCTATTTCTATCGCTCACACGCTGCATCAGCCATCCATCAGAGCCATCCGCAAAAAATAACCAAGCGGTTGGATGATACAGAAAAGGTGATTTTTCATCTACAACATATCTGCGAGACATTGCCCATTCACCAGCAATCGGCCTTTAAGAGAAGAATCGCACAACTCACAATGGACTATCTCTACGAGATGATGATACTGAAAGAAGACAAGGACGAGATACGCTCAAGAATAGATTCCTTGGTAAAAAAAGAGCTATTCCCATTGCCGAATCGACATTATACGTCGACATATACATTATTTAGATGGATGACCAATACGTCGATTGGTCGACGATTACTGATTGACCTACTGCCACTGACAACAAAGAAGAGATGAAAATTCTATTCATAGGAGAATACAGCAATGTACATGCAACCCTCGCCTTAGGACTTCGCCAACTAGGGCATCAGGTGGTTGTGGTTTCCAATGGCGACTTTTGGAAAAACTATCAGCGAGATATCGATGTTTCCAGAGTACCAGGGAAGCTAGGGGGTATTCTGCTCATGCTAAAACTCTATATGCTATTACCCAGGCTTAGGGACTACGACGTGGTACAAATCATCAACCCCATGTTCTTCGAAGTGAAAGCCCATCGCCTCTTCGCCTTCTATCGATACTTACGAAAGCACAACCGAAACCTTTTCCTAGGAGGCTATGGCATGGACTATTACTGGGTGAGTGAGTGTATCAACAACAAACCCTTACGATACAGCGATTTCAATATAGGGAATCAGCTGAGAAAAACAGTAGAAGCCTTGAAAGAAGAGAACGACTGGATAGGAACGGACAAAGAAAAGCTGAATAAATATATTGCTGACGATTGTGACGGTATCATCACAGGACTCTATGAATACTGGGTATGCTATCATCCTCACTTCCCACAAAAGACGACGTTCATACCCTATCCTATCCGTATCCAAGAAGACACAGAACCTACTTTCCAGATTCCACCAAAGATTAAAGTCTTTATTGGTATCAGCAAAGGAAGAAGCGAATATAAAGGTACTCATATCATGCTGAAAGCTGCCGAGGATCTTCAACAGAAATATCCCCAACAGATGGAAATAAGGAGAGCGGAAGGAGTTCCTTTCGAAGAGTACCAACACCTGATGGATGGCAGCGATGTCATACTCGACCAATTATACAGCTATACACCTTCCATGAACTCCTTATTGGCGATGTCGAAAGGCATTATCGTCGTGGGAGGTGGTGAACCTGAAAATTATGACATTATCCATGAGAAAGAATTACGTCCGATTATCAATGTTGAGCCCAATTATGAAAGTGTATATCATGAATTAGAGCAACTGATCATGCATCCTGAACGGATACCAGAACTGAAAAAGCAAAGTATAGAATACGTTAGGAAACACCACGACTACCTCAAAGTAGCCGAACAATACCTCCAGTTTTACCAAAAGCATACTTAAACAGAAACAAAAAAGTCGGACACCAAGAGTATCCGACTTTTATTTTAAGAGGATGAAGATTATGCCTCAGCAGGAGCCTCAGTCTCTGCAGCAGGAGCTTCGGTAGCAGGAGCCTCAGCAGCAGCGGCCTCTGCGGCCTCAGCAGCTTTTGCAGCTTCTTCCTCTGCTTTAGCAGCAGCCTCAGCAGCCTTCTTGTCTGCAACCTTCTTAGCAATCTCCTCATTGATAGCCTTCTCGGCCTTCAAAGCAGCAGCAGCAGCTTCCTTCTTTGCTTTAGCCTCAGCCTCACGAATCTTATTCAGACCGTTCTGCTTATCAGCTTTCCAAGCATCGAACTTCTTCTGTGCCGTAGCCTCATCGAATGCACCTTTCTTAATACCACCACGAAGGTGTTTCATCATGTAAACGCCCTCACGGCTGAGGATGTTACGAACAGTGTCAGTTGGCTGTGCACCAACCTCTACCCAATAAAGTGCACGTTCGAAATTCAAATCTACTGTGGCAGGATTGGTGTTGGGATTGTAAGTACCAATCTTCTCAGTAAATCTACCATCACGTGGTGCACGAGCGTCAGCGATAACAATGCGATAGAAAGCATAGCCTTTACGACCGCCGCGCTGCAATCTGATTTTTGTTGCCATTTTTTTAAAACTTTAATTAATTAGGTTTGAATTTTATGCTACTATCTCGTAATAGCGGCTGCAAAGGTACTTATAATTTTGCAATCCGCCAAACTTTTGCCTTATTTTTTCGTCAACGTAATACCAACCTGCATTCCATTGATACCTTTCATCAACGAGGTGACCGAACTCAATGTGGAATTATTGCTTGTCTTGCCTAAGGCTTTGAAGAGGTTCAGCAGTTTCGTTGCATCTGTAACAAACATCAAGTTCTTACCATTTAACTGGGTAGTTACCGAAGGCACCTTGATGCCTGATATCGTCAATTGAAGCTTGGAGTTTTTCACAGTCCATTTTCCCTTTGAAGTCTTTTTGTTCAATGTCTCCACGAAAGTACCATCGTCATTGAAAGTAATAATCAGCGCTCCAGGCTTAATGCCATACTGAGTAAGATAGGTCTGTAATTTCTTCTCAATCTTACCGGAAGCTATTTTAGCCGCCGCATTTGTCAGTGCATTATCTGACTGAAGCACAATAGCTGGCTCTGCATAAGTCCATGTACCAATGATATTGTCGGCCGTAGCCTGCTTGTCAGGAGAAAATACTGAAGTTAACGTAGAGGCCACCTCTCCTACGGAAGATTTACCAGAAACTGCACCTAAAACATTCTTCAAATCTACTTGTGCACATAATGAAACACTATATGAACACAGCACACACACAATACATACCTTAAATAAAACGTTCTTCATTTCCATTTTTTTAATATTCGGCTGCAAAAGTACGACAAATACCACAATTAGTTCAAAAATAACAAGAAAAATTTCGGATTATAACTTTTTTTGAGTATTTTTGCCGTCTATGAGAGAAGCGCCAGACATCAAATATCATGAATTATCCATCTTGATTCCAACATTCAATGACGAATGCGATCAGTTGGTTGTAGACCTTTGTCATCAGCTACAACCCTATCCCATTACCTGGGAAATTATTGTAGCCGACGATGCATCAACCAACATGAAGATACGTGAGACGAACCATTATATCCAGCAATATCCTCATTGTCAATACATCGAACGCACAAACAATGTTGGCAGGGCTGGTATTAGAAACTTTCTGGCTCATCAAGCTCATTATGAATGGCTGTTGTTTATCGATAGCGACATGAGAATCCCGACTGATTATATGGTCAAATATCTCACCTGCGAAGAGGCTGATGTCGTAGATGGAGGAATTAAAATCATTCCTTCTTGTCAGAAAGGCAATTTACGCTGTCTCCACGAACTGCGAACAGTCAAGAAACATACGCTCAAATATAGATTAGAGCATCCATACCAAGACTTTCATACGGCAAATTTTCTCATCAGAAGACAAATCATGCTCACCCATCCTTTTGATGAGCGATTTGTGAAATACGGATACGAAGATGTCCTCTTTGGAAAATCCCTTCAAGATCTGCATATCCCGATTCTGCATATTGATAATCCTACTTTTTTTGAAATCTTTGAAGATAACGCTTCGTTCGTAGACAAAACAGAAGAAGGACTTCGAACTCTATATCAGTTTAGGGAAGAGTTGAAGGATTATTCGCACATGATAGAAAAGATTGACAGGTTGCGTAACTACGTTCCTCTTGCACTCATTCGACTATGGCATCGGCTCATGGGTACATGGGAGCGACAGTCATTAATAAGGTACCCTAACCTCAGGATTTTCGACCTTTATCGGTTAGGGTACTATCTCTGTCTGAAAGACACTATTCGTGAATGACGTTATGGTGTGATGCGGATCCAGTCTGCATCCACCCAGCCTCGATCTGCCTTACCTGCAGGTTCGACAGCCACAAAGCCGAATTTTGCACCAATCCACTTTCCTTCCTTCATTTGATAGGTATCGCCACAGTTTTTGAACTTTTTACCATCCTGACTCCATGCAAATTTCACTTTGGAATCACTTACTGATAAACGGAGGTAGATATCCTTATGGATACCTGGCTTATAATCAATCTTATCCTCTTCCGTCGGTTTCAGTGTAGCAATCAAGGACTCTGTCTGCAACGTTCCCTTATCAGCATTCGCACAGGTAAGCATCAACAGTTGGAACTTCTTTCCTACCCTTTTAACAACCAAAGCATAGTAGTTATGCCCCATCATAATCAATCCTCCCATCTGATTATCGGCCTTCGACGTCATCCGCAGTTTGGCAGTAGCAGTAAACTGATCTGCAGGTGTCTTTTGCAAGAGTAAGTTGGGTACTTCCCAGAAATTCTTGAAATCCTCAGAAAGTTTATGGGTATAGATTCGGAAAGTACCAAAAGCCGTAGGAACACCAAATTTCTCATCATAATTGGCATGCCACTGCCATTGTTTGCCCATGACAGGAGCATCAAATTCATCGCTTTCAACTGGGTTCATCACCAAATCAGATGAAGAACGAGGTTTCTGATAACGAGCAACAGGCTCACCGTTCTTACCCATCACCGGCCACCCTGTCGACCAATCCACAGGATTGAGATGAACCACTCGGCCATACGCCTCTTTGTCTTGGAAATGCAGGAACCAGTCTTCACCATATTTATTATGTATCCATCCTCCTTGGTGAGGACCATTAATCTTTGTATTCCCTTGCGCCAACACTATTTTATGTTCGTAAGGTCCATAAGGACTCTTGCTACGCATGGCCAATTGGAAACCAGTAGGTACGCCACCAGCAGGACACATAATCCAGTACCAACCATCACGTTTATAGAACTTGGGACCCTCGCAAGTGCGATTTTCCGTTCCATTACCATCAAAGACTATCACTGGCTGACCGATAGCCTGCTTTCCATCAGGTGACAATTCACGCACAGTAAGAACTGAAGCATACTTAGACCTGGAATTTGCCCATGCATTCACCAGATAACAACGTCCATCATCATCCCATAATGGTGTGGTGTCAATATATCCTTTCCCTTTAATCACGCAATAAGGCGCTGACCATTTCCCCGCAGGGTTATCAGTCTTTACCATAAACACACCATAATCGGGATCTCCCCAATAGATATAATACTCTCCTTGGTGATAACGAATACTTGGAGCCCACACACCATTGCCATGCTGAGGAGTACTGTAATGATGCATCAATTCCTCGTTCCCCTCATACAAGCCCCAAGGCAACGCATAGTTGATGATTTCCCAATTCACCAAGTCCTTAGAATGTAGGATAGGAAGACCTGGTATGCATTGAAAAGAACTTGCCGTCATATAATAGTCCTCACCACTTGGCCCTACACACACATCGGGGTCGCTATAATCAGCATTAATGACTGGATTGGAATAGGTGCCGTCGCCATTATCCGGCGACCAAACGGCAGATTTGTACTGTGCAGACACCCATAATGGCATCATTGCAATCAAAAAGGTTAGTACGCTTTTCATCATCTGTCTATTTTAAGTTTATAATGATTATCCATATATTCTATTCTCATCACTCGCAACACATCATCAATAGATGGTGTCAAGGATAAAGCAACATGACCCATCGTACGACGTAAATTGATTTCCACACAAGGGTGAAGGAAAAATCCATCACGATTCTCTTGAGCCACAATCATCATGTCAACGCCCAAAGGACCCACATACTGACCATTTAACAACTCACTCAACAAAAAACAAATCTGTTGTTTAATATTATTAAGTAAATTAACTGGAACATAAGGTGTTATCAATTCTGTTTTCTTGTCTTCTGTAGCCAACAGATTACCCGTATATGCACCGTTCAATGTCTGAAATAAGGAAAGTCCCAAATAATTTACATTCCCCTTTTCGTCAGCGTAAAACTCCATACCAAAATCTTTTACTTTATGGTAGAAGGGTTCCACCATCACACTCCCCTGTGATTTCAGCAGATTACACAACCATCCCATGTGTATTGACAATGGTGTTCTGTCAAGAGACGAGAAACGCAGTCCTCTCCCACTCGACGACCAAGGAGCTTTCATGACGATATGTCCATATTTCTGGAGCAAATCCTCAACCTCATTGGGCTGGAAACACTCAAAAGATTCGCCGATGATACCATTGACCTGTATTTTCGACAGAATTTCCGACGCTACTCTCCGATGCGAAAGATGACGTATAGTGTGTAAAGATTGGTCAGAAGGTAAAGACACTTGGGGAATTCCACATCGTTTCAGTTGTGCACATAGTGCTCTGTTCCACCCCCAGGGACGAATCTCAGCATCCTGAAGAGGGGATTTTAAAGACCCCAACAGCTCCTTGTCTTTCGAAATCTTTCCAAAAGCCAAAAACCTCTTTTCTCCAACAATGGGGGCTTCTATTCCGAGTTGGGAAACAATACGCGACCTTACTCTTTTCCATTGTTTGAGCGACCAATCCTCGTCATCAACCAATATAACATCCCCTTCCTTCGCCCATAAAGCAGGAAGGAATCCCATGTCGTAACGCAGGCATCTACCCGCATGAGGAGCCGTAAAATTCGACAAATCAGACGCGAGTGCAATGTCGTGTTCTGGATTGAAGATATGTATCGTCATTTTGTTTTTGCCACAAAAGTAACACATTTTTCAGAAAAAACAGAAATTCTTTTGTAATTTATCGGAAATATTAGTAATTTTGCACTACTAAAAAATAAATATTACTTATTATGATGATTCCAAATGAATTTTGGCTCGTACCTATCGCTTCGGTGATAGCGTTGAGTATGGCGTACTACTTCTTCCGCAACATGATGAAGGCAGATGAGGGTACACCAAGAATGAAAGAAATTGCACTTTATGTGCGTAAAGGAGCAATGGCGTATCTTAAACAGCAGTATAAGGTCGTAGCCATTGTCTTTGTGATTTTATGTGCCCTTTTTGCTTTTATGGCATACGGACTGAACGCTCAAAATCCATGGGTACCTTTTGCATTCCTAACAGGAGGACTTTTCTCCGGTTTGGCTGGCTTCTTTGGCATGAAGACGGCCACCTATGCATCAGCCCGTACAGCTAACGCTGCTCGCGAGAGTCTTGACGCAGGTTTGAAGATAGCTTTCCGTTCAGGTGCAGTCATGGGACTTACCGTTGTTGGTTTAGGACTTCTTGACATCGCTATCTGGTTTGTTGTGCTCAACCATTTCGATGCTGATGGTCTTATTTCTATCACCACTACGATGCTGACCTTCGGAATGGGTGCATCTACACAAGCCCTCTTTGCCCGTGTAGGTGGAGGTATCTATACCAAAGCAGCCGATGTAGGTGCCGATATCGTAGGTAAGGTGGAAGCCGATATTCCAGAAGATGATCCTCGCAACCCCGCAACCATTGCTGACAATGTAGGCGATAACGTAGGCGATGTAGCAGGCATGGGTGCTGACCTCTATGAGAGTTATTGCGGTTCCATCCTGTCAACAGCCGCCCTTGGAGCCTCTGCCTTTGCTGCCAGCACCGTTGATGGTATGCAACTCAAGGCCGTCATTGCCCCAATGATTATTGCTGCCGTTGGTGTCTTCCTTTCCCTTCTCGGCATATTCCTCGTACGCACCAAGGAAGGTGCCACAATGAGAGATCTACTCCACTCACTTTCAGTGGGAACAAACGTCAGCGCTGTGCTCATTGCAGGAGCATCGTTTGTTATTCTTTATTTTTTAGGTATAGAAAACTGGCTGGGTCTCTCCTTCTCTGTGATTTCAGGTCTTGCAGCAGGCGTCATCATCGGTCAGGCAACAGAATATTACACCTCCCACTCATACAAGCCTACGCAAAAGATTTCTGAAGCAGGACAGACTGGCGCAGCCACCGTTATAATAAAAGGTATAGGAACAGGTATGATTTCCACCTGTATTCCAGTCATCACCATAGGCATAGCCATTATGTTGAGTTACCTATGTGCCAACCACTTCGATCTGTCGATGTCTTCCAACAGTCTGTCGCATGGTCTTTACGGCATCGGCATCGCTGCAGTAGGTATGCTCTCTACGCTTGGCATCACCCTCGCCACAGACGCTTATGGTCCCATCGCAGACAACGCTGGTGGAAATGCAGAGATGAGCGGTTTGGGAGACGAAGTGCGTCATCGCACAGATGCCCTTGATGCTCTGGGTAATACGACAGCTGCTACTGGTAAGGGATTTGCCATCGGTTCCGCTGCCCTTACTGCATTAGCCCTTCTCGCTTCGTATATCGAAGAGATTAAGATTGCAATGTCACGTGCAGGTCAGACACTGACCAATGTGGCAGGCGATGTGATTTCGGCTACCGATGCCACGATACCTGATTTTATGAACTATTTCCAAGTTAATCTGATGAATCCCAAGGTCCTTGTAGGAGCATTTATTGGTGCTATGGCTGCCTTCTTGTTCTGCGGAATGACCATGGAGGCAGTTGGACGAGCAGCCGAGAAGATGGTACAGGAAGTACGTCGTCAGTTCCGCGAAATAGCAGGAATACTTGAGGGAACAGGCACACCCGATTATGGTCGTTGTGTCGAGATTTCCACTCGTGCCGCTCAACACGAAATGGTGATACCTTCCGTCCTCGCCATTATCATCCCTATAGTCGTTGGCATGATTCTTGGTGTCGCTGGTGTCCTTGGTCTACTTGTAGGCGGCTTGGCTGGCGGTTTCACATTAGCCGTCTTTATGGCAAATGCCGGTGGTGCATGGGATAATGCCAAAAAGAATATCGAAGAAGGAAATTTTGGCGGAAAAGGTTCGTTTGCACACAAAGCTTGTATCGTTGGCGACACCGTAGGTGATCCGTTTAAGGATACCAGCGGTCCGTCATTGAACATTCTCATTAAGCTTATGTCGATGGTGAGCATTGTCATGGCGGGTCTTACTGTTGCATTTTCTGCTTAGTTTTCACATGAGTCTCAGTCATTACAAACTGAGACTCATTTGTTAAATAACCTTTGTTATGCAGCTATTTCACATTTTTTTTTTATCTTTGCAATCAGTTTAATGAATTTATTGTAATAGATGGAACCAATCAAAATACTTAGCGTCGATGACGAAATGGATCTTGAGTTATTGTTAACTCAGTATTTCAGAAGAAAAATCAGAAAAGGAGAATATGAATTTTTCTTTGCTCATAATGGTGTGGAAGCACTGACCATGCTTCTCAAGCAAAAAGATATAGATATTATCCTTTCTGATATCAACATGCCTGAAATGGACGGTCTCACCCTCCTCACCAAGATTAACGAGATGCAGAATCCTGCATTGAAATGTATTATGGTGAGTGCTTATGGCGATATGGGAAATATCCGTTCTGCCATGAACAATGGGGCATTCGATTTCGCAACAAAGCCTATCGATCTTGACGACTTAAGTATCACCATTGAGAAAGCTATTGAACAAATTTCCTTCATCAAGCAATCACAGCAGGAACATACACAGTTGGAGTCGTTAAAGACGGATTTGGCTGTTGCAGGTGAAATACAGCAAGCTATTTTGCCCCGTATCTTCCCTCCATTCCCTGATGTGGAAGACCAATTAGACCTGTCTGCCTTGATGATTCCTGCTAAAGACGTCGGTGGCGATTTCTATGATTTCTTCCGTATCGACAATGACCATATCGGTATGGTAGTAGCAGATGTCAGTGGGAAAGGAGTACCTGCCGCTATCTTTATGGCAGTGAGCAGAACCGTCATTCGTACAATTGGGTTACAAGGTGATACACCAGGAAGGTGTTTGACCCAATCGAACGAGATGCTAAGCAAAGAGTCAGTAAAAAGTATGTTCGTTACTGTTTTCTACGCCATCTATAACGTAAGAACCGGTGAGCTAAGGTACTGTAATGGCGGACATAATAATCCATATATCCTGAGGACCAATGGTGATGTGCAAGCACTTACCGGCATCACAAACTGCATCGTTGGTGTTGTTGACGATTACGAATACCAAGATAATCTAACGACACTGAATATCGGTGATACACTTGTACTCTATACCGATGGTGTTAACGAAGCGTTTAACCCTGCCTTTGAGGAATATGGTGACTCTCGTCTGGAGAATGCTCTACAACAACAGAAAGGGAAAGACTGTAAACAGTTGACAGAAGCTCTGCTCGAGGATGTCAGAACATTTGCTGCAGGTGCTCCCCAAAGTGATGATATCACAATCATGAGCTTAAAGCGCAAAGCATGAAATATATTCAAAAGATAGGAGGAATACTGTTTGTCTTGCTCATGATTGCCCTCGGCGCATGCTGCATAGGCATCTATCAAAACTATCTCCATGAGACTCAGAAAAATAGCGAGTTGAATGAGCAGATAGCCCTATTAAAACTTCAAGCAAAGGAGTCGGCCATCATGCAGAGTGTAAACGCACAAATGGAGGAGATTGCCGACCAAGAGCGCAAAATCAGTGAGGAACAGCGTGAAGAAGCTCTTCAACAGTCTCGCCTTGCAAACGATGCGCGTCGACATGCGGAAAAGGAAAGGCAGAATGCGCAGGAAGCAGAAAAGCGAGCAATAGAATCCTCTAAGATAGCCACGAAGGAACGAGTGATTGCAGAAGAACAGCGGTTACAGGCTGAGAACTCCAAACGAATAGCCGACACGCTCAGTTATATTGCCTTAGGACGTTCCTTAGGTTCTCTTTCCATTAACCAGCGAGCTGCTGGCAACAGAGAACTTTCAGATCTTTTGGCATACGCTGCCTATCAGTTTACTGAACGTTATCATGGAGATGTCTATAATTCGATGATTTATACGGCTCTGCTACAAGCCAGTCAGGGTAAACGAGTGTGGTCAAAGCACAGAGGAGCCATCAGTAATGTTTTTTTTCAACCCAAAAACGACTTCTATTTTGTTTCTACTAGTAGATACGGTGAATTGTTTGAACATCGCATAGGAGAAAAGTCACTTAAGACAACGACCATATTTGAGAACAAAGCATTCGACTTCCGCGATCTGTACGTTGACAAGAGCAAAAATATCTTTGCAGTAAGTCGCAATGGCTTTCTCGTTACCAGAATAGGTGGATCTGTACAAACACTTCCGATAGAAGAGATGCTTCACCCAATGGGTATTTCTGAATTAGGTAATGACCTTTTAATTATAGGCGAACAAAGTATTGCTTTATACAGCAAGTCGAAGAATGCAATCACCCAGAGACAGAAATTACCCTTCAAAGTGATTGCTTTCGGTCGCTATCAACATTGCCCAGTACTTTTTGACAATCAAAAGCAGATGCATCTCATTAAAGGCATCAGACAAATTCAGACTTCAAAACTTCCGTTTAATGGACAAGTGACAGCTTACGCTTGTTCCAATAGACTCAATCTAAATGCATATGGTCTTGAGGATGGAACCATTAT
The DNA here is from genome assembly GCA_900321425.1 of uncultured Prevotellaceae bacterium. Lineage (GTDB taxonomy): Bacteria > Bacteroidota > Bacteroidia > Bacteroidales > Bacteroidaceae > Prevotella. Next base: position 56,198 of record ONWA01000012.1, read on the forward strand.
GTATGTTGACCATAAAGGGAATACCAAGAAACTCTTAGGACACCGCTCCCGTATTACCAAAATCAAAATCAACGGTTGGCGTATTTACTCAGCAAGCTACGATGGCAAGTTAAATCTGTGGATGGGTAATGATGAGAAGATAGAACCCATCACCCTTTTTACCACCAATAGTTGGATTACGACATTCACCTTCGACAGTTCAAAATTCAACATCTGGGCAGGAGACCAACGAGGCAATTTAACGGAAGCATTCTTCGATGTCAATATGATGTTTATGAGGTTGAAAGATAAACTGACACGTAATCTGACGCCCGAGGAATGGAAATTCTATATTGGCAAAAACATTCCTTATGAAAAATATATCAGAAAGGAGGGTGTCAAATGAGATTCTTGTTCATCATACTTTTCTCCTGTTTCGTTCAGGTGTCTTTGGGTCAGGGCATCCCCTTTATCCGTAACTATACTGCAGAAGAATACGGGGGACATAACCAGAACTTTGATGTGCTAGCAGGCAGTGATGGAATGGTTTATGTGGCCAATTTTGAAGGACTATTGTATTACGATAAAGCGACTTGGCGCATCATACATACGCCGGGGATAACTCGTATTACCAGTGTTTTCCGCGACTCCAAAGGAATTGTCTGGACAGGAGGTTACAACTATATTGGTCATTTACGAGTAACCCGAAATGGTGATCTTGCTCTACAATCAAGCAATCATCAGTCATTGTTCACTGGTGAAGTAACATGGATATGGGAAAAAGATGGAGTCGTTTATTTCCTCGACAGCAACAAAAATACATACAGTATCAAGAACGATCGTGTTGCCATTGCCGAGAATGTGCCCCTACCCGAACGGGCACCCTATCAATTTGATGGTCATTTCAAACAGGTAGAACATTTGGGAGATGGAATCGATGTTTTGGTAACTGATGGAGACGGACTCTTGATTATCAACGACAAAGGAGAAGTCATGTACTCTATTACTGAAAAGAATGGACTCTCATCAAACAATGTCAGCCACATCTCTTATGATGGACGCGGAAAACTATGGGGAGCCACTGATAAGGGCGTCTTCGCCATACAATTACCATCTATATACACACATTTCTCACAGGGTGAAGGATTGTTTGGCGAAGTCATCTCTATTGAGAAATTGGGTTCAACCATCTATGTGGGTACAGCTGACGGTCTATATTATCTCAATGACAAGAATTTTATTTTAGTCAATCAGATTAAGCATGCCTGTTGGCAACTGAAAAGACAAGGTGACAACTTGTTAGCAGCATCTGCCAATGGCGTTTACCGAATATCTCTCAATGGAAATGTACAGCAACTATCTACCGCCAACACTTCAGCTGTGATGGCAGACGAGGACAAGCTCTACTGCGGAGAAATGGACGGTCTCTTTGTCTATGAGAATGGAACACGACGACATATCTGCGATGCAGAGAAGGTAGTCAAAATCATCAAGGACAAAACGGGAGTTATATGGATTCAAAACCTCTATGGAAGGGTGTGGAAGAAAGAACCTGGAAAAGCGTTCGTCCAACAAGTAATTGGCAAAAATGTAGATGAGATAGCGACTCTCGTTGAGTACCAAGAAACCGTCATTCCCATTTCTCCTAAGGACACCAAGCCATTTCCCTTCCCGCTTTATTCCTATTATGATGCCGATGGGAACACTTGGCTTACTGATAATAAGGGAAGGAATCCTTATTGCATTAAGGATGGTGTAAAACAAAAATTCTTCTCCGACATCGTCTACCCTCTCATGGATTTTTCCGTGAGAGCCATGCTTGTAGACAGCAGATACCTATGGATGGGAGGTGACAAGGGCCTTAACGTCATCGATTGTTCGCTTAAAGATCCTTTAAGAGAGATTGCCCCAAAACTACATATTCGTTCTATCTATCTACATGGTGACAGCCTTCTCTGGGGCGGTTTTGGAAAAGTATCCTCCAATCTGAACCATTTATCACATAATGACCGTCATATCACGATTAACTATTCTATAGAATATTCCTCTTTATTACTGAAGACACAATACCGCTATCGCCTCAATGGAGGTAAATGGAGTGCATGGGATAATGACACCTGGACAGAATATAATGACTTGTCGTATGGACGATACGTGTTTGAGGTACAGGCACGCGATGCTTTCGGACAACTCTCAGAAATCGATTCTGTCAAGTTCCAGATACACTATCCTTTCTACTTGCGTTGGTATATGCTCATCTTATACCTCATCTTGGGTGGTGCCATTATCTATATGTTGCTACAGCTGAGATTAAGACGATTGGAGAAGGAAAAAGTATTACTGGAGAACATCGTCCAAGAACGTACAGCTGAGGTAGTGAAACAGAAAAACGAGATTGAGGAAAAATCAAAGAGTCTGGAAACTGCCCTTCAAGAACTGGGTGAAGCACAGCACGAGTTGGTGCGCCAAGAGAAGATGGCTACTGTCGGTAAACTGACGCAAGGACTCATCGACCGTATTCTCAACCCGCTGAACTATATCAACAACTTCTCCAAATTATCGGAACATCTGGTAGAGGATGTCATAGATAATATTGAAGACGAGAAAGAGCATATGGACCAAGACAACTACGAAGATACTGTTGATATCTTAGGTATGTTGAAAGGAAATCTCAATAAAGTTAGTGAGCACGGACAAAACACCACGCTTACCCTGAAAGCAATGGAAGAGATGCTGAAAGACCATACCGGTGGTATCTCTAAGACAAACCTAAAAGCCATTCTTCTGCAAAACGAGGAAATGACTGGTAAGTATTTTGAAAAGGAAATTAATGAATACCATATCCATGTATTCTTCCAATATCCTGATGATGATATCTGTGTAAAAGCAAATGCCGAGCATCTCAGTAAATGCTTTATGAGTATGTTGGGCAATGCGATATATGCCGTTACTAAGAAAGCGAAACGCGAGTCATTCCAACCCGAAGTAAGCATGACAGCAAACCTAAAAGGTAATAAGATTCACCTGCGATTTAAGGATAATGGCATCGGTATCGAAGAGACCATCATCAATAAGATATTCGACCCATTCTTCACTACCAAGACAACAGGTGAAGCTGCTGGCACCGGACTTTACATCAGTCGTGAGATTATCCAAAACTACGGAGGAGATATCACCGTTCAGTCGGAAAAGAACAAATATACAGAATTTACAATCACATTACCCATCCTATAAATATTGTAGACGGTTATGGAGAATACGATAGAAGAATTAAAACAGCAATTAAAGCAACAGGAGAAGTTAGCATCATTGGGAATGCTCAGTGCTGGCATTGCTCACGAGATTCAAAACCCATTGAACTTCGTCATCAATTTCAGTAAGCTATCGAAAAAGCTTCTGGATGATCTGACAGATATTGTTGAGGACAATGAGGACAAGATCTCGGAAGAAGACAGGGAGGACATAGAAGACATCATGGCCGACCTGAACGAGAACTTGTCAAAGATAGCAGAACATGGAGAGAGAGCTATCAGCATCATTCAGGGAATCCTTCTTGTTTCAAGGGGGAAAGAGAACGAGTTCATCCCCTCTGATGTCAACAAAATCGTGAAGGAATACGTTTGGCTGTCGTACCACGCTATGCGCGCTAATCACAAGAATTTCAATATCAGCATCCATGAAGAGTATCAGGACGGTCTTCCTATGATGATGGTAATTCCTCAGGACTTGAGTCGTGCGGTCCTAAACCTGATGAACAATGCTTGTTATGCGATATGGACAAAGGCTCAAACAGAGGGAGCTGATTATACCCCAACCATCGATATCAAAGTCTGTTCACAAAACACAGATGTGTATATCATCATCGCTGATAATGGTGTAGGAATGACAGATGAGGTAAAACAGCATCTTTACGAGAATTTCTATACCACCAAACCGGCAGGACAAGGTACAGGACTGGGCATGGAGATTACTCGCAGCATCGTTGAGGAGAAACATCACGGCAAACTCTCTTTCGAGTCTGAGGCAGGAAAAGGCACGCGTTTCACTATTAAACTTCCAATGAATAAGTCATGAGAAAAACTGCCATCATACTACTCTTGTGCTGTAGTACACTATCCTTTGCACAAGACGGCAACGATAGTAGAACCATCTATGATATCGCTGAGGCCGACTATCAGATAGGTCGATTGGAACAGGCGCAGGAGCAGCTCACTTCACATCTCAAGGAGTTCGACCACGACCTGCTCCAGAGTGCCTACCGATTGTTGGCCCTCTGCCAATTAGGAATGGATGAAAACGAAAAGGCTGAAGGCTATATCCGCCTGCTGCTTCAAGAGAATCCCTATTATAGTACGACCGCCAACGACCCTCCCCGCTTCGTGGATATGGTTGAGCGTATCAAGATGGGAAATATAGCCACAATCACGACAGCCTCCAGTCAGTCAGAGACGCTGAATGAGGTTCCTGTGCCAACGACTCTGATTACAGCCGAGATGATTCGTAACTGTGGTGCGACCAATCTTCAGGAGGTTCTTGCCGCCTATGTTCCAGGTATGCATATCGTCGATTGTAACGATGACATCAATATAGCCATGCGCGGTATCTTTAGTAACAGTCAGGAGAAGATCCTCATCATGGTCAATGGTCACCGACTGAACAGCTATTGTACCAATATCGCAGCACCCGACTATAGCATCAGTCTTGAGAAAGTCAAGCAGATAGAGGTGTTGCGCGGACCTGCCTCATCATTGTATGGAGGTGTGTCTCTGACCGCCGTGGTCAATATCATCACCTGGCAGGGTGCTGACATCAATGGTGTGACGGTTAAGGGCGGAGTAGGAAACTACGGTCAATTCAAAGGCAATGCCATGATAGGAAAACGATATTTCGATGTTGACTTCCTGTTATGGGGAAGTATCTACAAAGCCAAAGGTGAAACACGCTTTATTGACAAAAAAGATACCGGTCTTGGATTTAATTCTGGTGACATCACCATTGGAGGTATCGGCAAAAAGCCCTCCTACGATATCGGTCTGGCACTGAAATACAAGGACCTGAACTTTTTCTATAACACCCAGTACTCACAGATTCAGGCCCCGCTAACCCTTATGTTCTTCTATTCGCCATATAACATTGAGAAATATAAGACCTTTAACGGAGTTCGTCCGGGCTATACCACGCAATCGCACCATGCGAATATCAGTTATAGCAAGCAGTTAGGGAAGGTATGGCTGAAAGGAATGGTGAGCTATGATAACAGCGACCTTACTCACTACCAAGTGGTTGTGGAGGAGCCGACCACAGCCGTCCTTTCTCTACTACCATTCAATGAGTCCGTCCAGCAATTACTCGCTAACAAAGGAGGCATCTTTCGTTATATCAATGGTCAGGAACATACTATCGGTGCAAAGCTGCAAGGTGACTGGAACTATATCCACAACAAGAACCATAAGGGAAACTTATCGTTCGGAGTAGAATACAGTTATTTCAATCTGGACGATGTACGATATACCTTTGGCTACGAATACTCTAACACACTTCCAGAGGTAGAAGAAATCCAAGAGCTCGGAAAGGGACATGAGAGTAACTTCAATGGTTTCCTGCAGCTCAAGCACCAGTGGAAGAATTTCATCCTCAACGCCGGTCTGCGTTTTGACTACAAGAACCGTTTTGACGACACGCATATCAAAGAGTTCTCTCCACGTATTGCATTGATTTATATGCAACCCAAATGGAACTTGAAACTCAGTTTCTCAAAATCGTTTATCGACGCTCCATACCTGTATCGCAAGACCAACCTTGTGCTGTCGACAGTTTTCGACGAAGGAAACATCCCCTCCGACCTTGAGCCTGAGTCGTTACATTCCTGGCAGCTTACCTTCAATGCCGTAGAATGGGTAAAGGGACTGAACTTCGAGTTGAATGCATTCTACAACCGTGCCCAAAACCTTATCTACTTGCTGTTTTCGCAGCATGACAACGCAGGAGACATGAACAGCTACGGAATTGAGCTCTCGGGAAGTTACAAGGCTAGGCGTTTCTCCATCAACTTCAACGCTACTTGGCAGGAAGTGACGAAGAATATCGTTTACGGACAAGAATTCAACCGTGCTCTGAACACCCCGAAGTTCATCTCTAATATCATCTTCTCGTGGAATACTCCTATTAAGAACCTTGAACTTCACACCCATCTGGCATTCTCTTCCAGACAGGAGACGTTTCATTTGGAACCCATCGTTTATGCTTCCGTCTCGGGGCTACAGGCTCATTACCTGGAATTAAGAGAGGAGTACGAGAAGGCACCGACTCCAGAACTTGAGGAAAAGATGAAACTCATCTATGATCGTTTGCTTGAATTAAGCAAAGATGTTACCGTCCAAAAGAACTACCCTGCCCGACTGATTGTCAATTTGGGTGCACGATACACCATCAAGAATCTGGAGATGACGTTCGACGTGCATAACCTTTTCAATCACAAGTATTCCCAAAGCGGCATGTCCACAGGACTGATTCCCCAAAAAGGCCTTTGGTTCATGGGAACCATCGGATATAAATTCTAAGGTAAAAAGCTCCAAAAATTCTTGGAGCTTTTTACTTTTAATCGAAAATAACATTATTTAGCACTCATTTTGCTATCTGTAGTTTGCAATATCGATAATTATGCGTATCTTTGCAGGGTTTTAAAACAAATTACTTGAGAATGGAAGCTTTCTTTCGTACACATCGCTATCTGGTTGAGCACGTCAACGCTCCTGTCCGTCGTGGATTGATGGACGAGATCGACTGGAATGCCCGTCTCATTGGCATCAAGGGCACGCGTGGTGTTGGAAAGACCACTTTCCTCCTTCAGTATGCCAAGGAGAATTTTGATATCAACGACCGTCAGTGTCTGTATATCAATATGAACAACTTCTATTTTCAAGGTCGTGGTATCGCTGACTTTGCGGGAGAGTTCTATCATCACGGCGGTCGTGTATTACTCATCGACCAAGTGTTCAAGCAGTCCAACTGGTCGAGCGAACTTCGCACCTGTTATGATGAGTACCCTGGACTGAAGATTATTTTCACAGGTTCCAGTGTGATGCGTCTGAAGGAGGAGAATCCCGAGTTGAACGGTATTGTGCAGAGCTACAACCTCCGCGGCTTCTCGTTCCGGGAGTTCTTGAATCTCAAGTCCGGCTGTGATTTCCAACCTTACACCCTTGATGACATTCTACAGAACCACGAGCGTATTGTCAAGCAGATACTGCCGAAGGTATCGCCCAACAAGTATTTCCAGGATTATATCCACCACGGTTTCTATCCGTTCTTTCAGGAGCAGCGCAACTACAGTGAGAATCTGTTGAAGACGATGAACATGATGACCGAGGTTGATATTCTGCTCATCAAGCAGATTGAGTTGAAATACCTCAGTAAGATTAAGAAGCTGTTCTATCAGATAGCCGAGGCGGGCCCCAAGGCGCTCAATATCTCTCAGCTTGCCTCCGATATCGAGACGAGCCGTGCTACCGTGATGAACTACATCAAATATCTGGCGGATGCCCGTCTGTGCTGAATATGCTCTACCCCGTCGGCGAAGAGTTTCCCAAGAAACCTTCGAAGGTGATGCTTCACAACTCCAACCTGCTCTACACCATCTACCCCTTACAGGTGAAGCAGCAGATAGCGATGGAAACTTTCTTTGTCAACACGCTCTGGAAGGACCACAAGGTGAACCAGGCCGGCCGGGATACGTTCTATACCATCGACGGGCATCAGAAGTTCAAGGTGGTCGACGCTCTGTCGCATCACAAGAACCGATACTCGCCCGACACCATCTACGCCCGTTATAATACGGAAGTAGGCCGGGGTAATCTGATACCCCTATGGCTGTTGGGATTCCTATACTGATATTAGCGTAAAAAACTATATATACATTTATTCTTTTAATATTTATCTATCTAAACAAATGGCTAAAGAAAAGAAATTTATCACCTGTGATGGTAACGAGGCAGCGGCTCACGTGAGCTATATGTTCTCGGAGGTAGCAGCTATCTACCCCATCACCCCGAGCTCGCCAATGGCTGAGCATGTTGACGAATGGGCTGCCCGTGGTCGCAAGAACCTGTGGGGTCAGACCGTTAGTGTACAGGAGATGCAGTCTGAGGCTGGTGCTGCCGGTGCCGTTCACGGTTCTCTGCAGGCCGGTGCTCTGACCACCACCTTCACCGCTTCTCAGGGTCTTCTGCTGATGATCCCTAACATGTACAAGATTGCCGGTGAGTTGATTCCTTGCGTATTCGACGTTTCTGCCCGTACGCTGGCTTCACACTCTCTGTGTATCTTCGGTGACCACCAGGACGTGATGGCTTGCCGTCAGACTGGTTTCGCTATGCTCTGCGAGGGTTCTGTTCAGGAGGTTATGGATATGACCGCTGCTGCTCACCTGGCATCTCTGGAAACATGCGTTCCCTTCGTTAACTTCTTCGACGGTTTCCGCACCTCTCACGAGTATCACAAGATTGAGCTGCTCGACCAGGAAGATGTTCGTCCTCTCGTAAAGGAAGAGTACATCAAGCGTTTCCGCGATCGTGCTATGTCGCCTGAGCGTCCTATCACTCGTGGTACCGCTGAGAACCCAGAGACCTTCTTCACACACCGTGAGGCTTGCAACCCCTACTACGATGCAGTGCCTGAGGTAGTAGAGAAGTATCTGGGTGAGCTGTCTAAGATTACCGGTCGTGAGTATCACCTGTTCTCTTACTACGGAGCCGAGGATGCTGACCGCATGATCATCCTGATGGGTTCTGCTACCGACGCTGCCCGCGAGGCTATCGACTACCTGAACGCTAACGGTCAGAAGGTTGGTATGATTTCTGTTCACCTCTATCGTCCGTTCTCTGTAAAGCACCTGCTGGCTGCTGTTCCCAAGACCGTCAAGAAGATTGCCGTTCTCGACCGCACCAAGGAGCCCGGAGCCAACGGCGAGCCTCTGTACCTCGACGTGAAGGATGCCTTCTACGATGTGAAGGATCGTCCTGTTATCGTGGGTGGCCGCTACGGTCTTGGTTCTCACGACACCACTCCTGCTCAGATCATCAGCGTGTTCAACAACCTCGCTATGCCCGAGCCCAAGAATCACTTCACCATCGGTATCGTTGACGATGTTACCTTCACCTCTCTGCCCGAGGTTGAGGAGATTGCCCTCGGTGGCGCTGGTATGTTCCAGGCTAAGTTCTACGGTCTGGGTGCCGATGGTACCGTAGGTGCTAACAAGAACTCCGTGAAGATTATTGGTGACAACACCGACAAGTACTGCCAGGCTTACTTCTCTTACGACTCTAAGAAGTCGGGAGGTTTCACCTGCTCTCACCTGCGTTTCGGT
>ONWA01000027.1 GCA_900321425.1 uncultured Prevotellaceae bacterium
AAAGTTTACTGATGCTGTTCGCGAAGCAGGTCGTTGACCGTCTTCACGGGGTTGAAGGTAGCCAGAGGCACCTCAACGAATACGGTCGACCAGTCGCTCATGGCTCCGTTCCAGAGGCCTGGCAACTCGAGGGCCTTCAGCTCCTTGCCGCTCTTGGACTTCGACGAGATGAAGCCAGTGGACTTGTCGACAAACTTAGGCAGGTCGAAAGGCTGACCCTTGTAGTCCTTGACGGCGCAGACGAGGTCGACGGGGTTGAAGTGTGTGCCCTGTGTGAACATCTTCATATACTCCTCGTTGTTCTTGTCGATCTGTGAGCTCTCGAGGATCTGCAGGCTGATGGTGCCGTCCTGGTTGTAGGTGAGGAACGGACCGCCGCCAGGCTCGCCCACATTCTTCACGACGCCGCAGACGCGCATGGGTCGGTTGAGCTTCTTCTTCAGGTAGTCGGCATCGACCTTATTGCCGGCAGGAGCGCAGCAGAGGCACTTCTCCACGAAGTCGGCAATCTCCTTCAGACGGGCATCGTCGACACCCTTCTCCAGTTCCTTGAGATATTCGAACGCCTTCTTCTGCAGGGTGACGAGCACACCGGCAATGACCTGTTTCCACTCTACGGTCTCAGGTTTCAGACGGTCGGGTACGACGTTGTCGATATTCTTGATGAAGATGACGTCGGCATCGATCTCGTTGAGGTTCTCGATGAGGGCACCGTGACCACCTGGACGGAACAGCAGGGAGCCGTCGCTATTGCGGAAGGGGGTGTTATCGGGGTTGGCGGCAATCGTATCGGTCGACGGCTTCTGCTCAGAGAAGCTGATATCGTACTTCACGCCAAACTTCTTCTCATACATATCGCGCTTGTCGGTCACCTTCTGTTGGAAGAACTGCATATGCTCGTGGCTGACGGTGAAATGAACGTTGGCCTCGCCGTTGGATGCCGCATAGAGTGCTCCCTCCACCAGGTGCTCCTCCATCGGAGTACGGGCACCCTCAGGATACTGGTGGAACAGCAGCATACCCTTGGGCAGCTGACCGTAGTTCATCGCCTCGGGCTTGAGCATATTCGCCACCACAGCCTTGTAGTTGCCTTCGGCCATCAGCGCCTTGACACCCTTGCCTTCGTTCTTCTGACACATCGCGTCGAGGGCATCGAAGAAAGCGAATTTCTCGATGTTGTCGAAATAGTTCTTCTCGAAAGCAGTGGTAGGCACGTCGTAGTCGGCATCGAGGAAGGCGAACATATCCTTGAACATACGACTGGCGGCACCTGAGGCAGGTACGAATTTCACCACGCGCTTGCCCTCGGCCTTATAAGCATTCCAGGCGTCGACAAACTGCTTGCGCTCCTGCTCGTTGGGGGCTACGATACCGTTGCCGATGCTGGCAGCCGCCTCGAGTTTGAGGAACGGGAAACCTGTTTTGAACTCATCTAACTGAACACTGATTTGCTGCTCTGTGATCCCTTTCTGGGCGAGCTGTTTTAGGTCTTGTTGTGATAACATCATATTGTTGTTGTTTTAAAAGATTAATTTCTGCCTCCAAAAATACAAACTTTTTTTGTGACAGACGAAGAAAATGCAGTTTTTTTTGTTTTTTTAGGGGTAAGAGGTGAGGGGTAAGAGGTTACTTTCTTATTATATAATATAAGGAGAGATGTTCTCTACTTTCTTCTGTCTCCTTACCTCTTGCCTCCAGAAACTTAAAATTGTTTAATATTTGAAAGTTTTCTTTGGTTGTTCGCCCAAAAATGTCTACCTTAGAGCCCATAATTTTAATTGTTGAACAAAATCATTAAACCTAAAACGATATGAAAGTATATCAAACAAACGAGATTAAGAACATTGCATTGCTTGGCAGTGCGGGTAGCGGCAAGACTACTCTTGCCGAAAGTATGCTTTTCGAAGCTGGTATTATCAAACGTCGTGGCTCGGTTGAGCAGAAGAACACCGTCAGCGACTACTTCCCAGTAGAGCAGGAGTACGGCTATTCAGTCTTCTCAACCGTTTTTCATGTTGAGTGGAACAACAAGAAGCTGAACATCATCGACTGTCCAGGTTCCGACGATTTTGTGGGTGGTGCTATCACTGCCCTCAACGTGACCGATCAGGCCGTGATCCTGATCAACGGTCAGTATGGTCCTGAGGTAGGTACCCAGAATGCGTTCCGTTATACGGAGAAGTTGCAGAAGCCCGTCATCTTCCTGGTGAACCAGTTGGATCGCGACAACTGCGATTTCGACACGATGATGGCGAACATGAAGGAGATCTACGGTCCTAAGTGCGTACAGATTCAGTATCCTATCGAGACAGGAGCCGGATTCAATGCCGTGATCGACGTGCTGCTGATGAAGAAATACTCATGGAAGCCCGAGGGTGGTGCTCCTACGATTGAGGATATCCCTGCCGACCAGATGGACAAGGCGATGGAACTGCACAAGGCGCTCGTAGAGGCCGCTGCAGAGAATGATGAGTCGCTGATGGAGAAGTTCTTCGAGAGTGAGAGTCTGACAGAGGACGAGATGCGTGAGGGTATCCGCAAGGGTCTTGTGACACGTAGCATCTTCCCCGTATTCTGCGTATGCGCCGGTCGTGATATGGGTGTACGCCGACTGATGGAGTTCCTGGGTAATGTCGTTCCTTTCGTCAGCGAGATGCCGAAGGTACACAACACCCGTGGTGAGGAGGTAGCTGCCGAGACAAACGCCCCCACATCGCTCTATTTCTTCAAGACAGGTATGGAGCCCCACATCGGTGAGGTGAGCTACTTCAAGGTGATGAGCGGTTCTGTGAAGGTAGGCGACGACCTCGCCAATGCCGACCGTGGCTCGAAGGAGCGTATCGGTACGATCTACGCCTGTGCAGGTGCCAACCGTATCGCCGTCGACCAGTTGAACGCAGGTGATATCGGTTGTACCGTGAAGCTGAAGGACGTGAAGACAGGCAATACCCTCAACGGTAAGGACTGCGAGAACAAGTTTGACTTCATCAAATATCCCAACTCGAAGTATTCACGTGCCGTGAAGGCTGTCAACGAGAGTGATACGGAGAAGATGATGGCTGCCCTGACGAAGATGCGTCAGGAGGATCCCACATGGGTGGTAGAGCAGTCGAAGGAGCTCCGTCAGATTATCGTTCACGGACAGGGAGAGTTCCACCTGCGTACCCTGAAATGGCGTATGGAGAACAACGAGAAGATCAATATCCAGTACCTGGAGCCGAAGATTCCCTATCGTGAGACCATCACGAAGATGGCACGTGCCGACTACCGTCATAAGAAACAGTCGGGTGGTGCCGGTCAGTTTGGTGAGGTTCACCTGATTGTGGAGCCTTATGCAGAGGGAATGCCTGATCCTACATCGTTCAAGATCAACGGTCAGGAGTTCAAGATGAACATCAAGGGCAAGGAAGAGATCGACCTGGAGTGGGGTGGAAAGCTCGTCTTCATCAACTCCGTTGTCGGTGGTGCTATCGACCTGCGCTTCATGCCCGCTATCCTGAAGGGTATCATGGAACGTATGGAACAGGGTCCGCTCACCGGCTCTTATGCCCGCGACGTGCGCGTCATCGTCTATGACGGAAAGATGCACCCCGTTGACTCCAACGAGCTCTCGTTCATGTTGGCTGCCCGTAACGCCTTCTCCGCTGCCTTCCGTGAGGCAGGACCAAAGATTCTGGAGCCTATCTACGACCTGGAAGTTTACGTGCCAAGCGACTATATGGGCGACGTGATGAGCGACCTGCAGGGACGTCGTGCGCTGATCATGGGTATGGACAGCGAGGCAGGCTATCAGAAGCTGACGGCGAAGATTCCTCTCAAGGAACTGTCGAGCTACTCTATCGCCCTGAGCTCCCTGACAGGAGGTCGCGCTTCGTTCACCACGAAGTTTGCTTCCTACGAGCTCGTGCCCAACGATATCCAGCAAGAGCTCATCAAGCAGCATGAGGCAGAGGCTAAGGAAGAGGAGTAATCCTGATTCCTTGCTCATCTATAGCCGCAACTCTATCCAAGGGTTGCGGTTTTTTTTATTTGCAAATATACAACTACATTTCGCTGATTATATTAATTTCTGCAAAAAAGACGGAAATAATTAACGATTCGCGTGCTGTTTTTTAAGAAATGTACTACCTTTGCCGTTGTTATGAAGAAAAGTACGATTTGGACCATAGCCATCGTCATGGGCTTCTCCTTCTTAGGACTGCTGTTCCTGCAGTTCTCCTATATTGAGGAGATGGCGAAGATGAAGAAAGAGCAGTTCGACGAGTCAGTGAACCGTTCTCTCTATCAGGCCTCTCGCAATCTGGAGATGAACGAGACGCTGAGGTATCTGGAGAAGGATGTCAACGAGACTGAGCGTCATGCCTTCCGTCAGGATTCGATCATGGCGCGATCAGGAAAGCTGAACGATGTCATCCAGCACTCCACCCAGTATTCGGCTATCGGAAAAGATGGTACGGTATATTCCTCGTTTGAGTTGAAGACCATCACCACCAAGCCTTCGACCATTCCCAAGGCGATGATTCTGCGTTCGGACAAGAACTCCATTGCCGAGGCCTCGAAGTCGTTGCAGGAGATTGTCAGAAACCGATATGTCTATCAGAAGGCCCTGCTCGACGAGGTAGTGTATAACATTCTCTATACGGCCAGTGACAAACCGCTGAAGGAACGTGTGAACTTCAAGCTGCTGGATCAGGACATCCGTGCGGAGCTGTTGAATAACGGTATCAATATCCCCTACCATTTCACGGTGTCGACCACCGATGGGCGCGAGGTGTACCGTTGTCCTGACTATTCTGACGAGGGCGAGGATTATCAGTATGAGCAGGTGCTCTTCCGTAACGACCCCTCGTCGAAGATGGGTGTGGTGAGGATTCACTTCCCAGACATGAACGCCTATATCATGTCGAGTGTGCGTTTCATGATTCCAGCCATCGTGTTTACCATCGTACTGCTCATCACCTTCCTCTTTACGATTGTCATTATTTTCCGTCAGAAACGGTATACAGAGATCAAGAACGACTTCATCAATAATATGACCCACGAGTTGAAGACACCTATCTCCAGCATCTCGCTCGCTGCACAGATGCTCAACGATGAGAGCCTGACGAAGAGTCCTCAGATGATGAAACACCTAGGTGGCGTCATCAACGACGAGTCGAAACGTCTGCGCTTCCTGGTAGAGAAAGTGCTGCAGATGTCGATGTTTGACAGGAAAAAGGCCATTTACAACCGTAAGGAGCTTGACCTGAATGAGCTTCTGGAGTCGATTGCCGGCACGTTCTCCCTGCGTGTGGAACATACGGGCGGCGAGATCTTTATGGAAGTAGAAGCCGTAGAATCGGCCATCTATGTAGACGAGGTACACTTCCAGAACGCCATCACCAACCTGTTGGACAACGCTGTGAAGTATCGCAAACCAGAACAGCCCCTGAATGTTTATATCAAGACATGGAACGACGATCAACGGTTGTATTTCTCCATCCGTGATACGGGCTTGGGCATCAAGAAGGAGAACGTGAAGAAGATTTTCGATAAGTTCTATCGCGTGCATACAGGTAATGTACACGACGTAAAAGGATTCGGTTTAGGACTGGCTTATGTCAAACGAGTGATCGACTTGCACGAGGGTACTATCAAGTGTGAGAGTGAGTTGGGCAAGGGTACTACGTTTATTGTTTCCCTCCCTGTAATCAAAGAAAAGTTGAAATCATAATATATTAATAATCAATAAGTTGAGCTATGGATAATAAATTAAAGATTCTTCTTTGTGAAGACGATGAGAACCTGGGAATGCTGTTGCGCGAGTATCTGTTGGCGAAAGGTTTTGAGGCTGAGCTCTGTCCTGATGGTGAGGCTGGTTTCAAGGCATTTCAGAAGACGAAGTTTGATATCTGCGTGCTGGATGTGATGATGCCCAAGAAGGACGGTTTCACACTGGCGCAGGATATCCGTGCCTCCCATGCGAGTGTGCCCATTATCTTCCTGACGGCGAAAGTGCTGAAGGAGGATATCCTCGAGGGCTTTAAGATTGGTGCCGACGACTATATCACCAAACCGTTCTCTATGGAGGAGCTGGTGCTGCGTATTGAGGCCATCCTCCGTCGTGTTCGTGGACAGAAGGTGAAGGAGAGCGCTGTCTACCAGATCGGTAAGTTCACGTTTGATACCCAGAAACAGCTGTTGAGCATCGGCGACGACCATCGTAAGCTGACCACCAAGGAGAATGAGTTGCTGGCGCTGTTGTGCAGTCATGCCAACGAGGTGCTGCAGCGCGATTTCGCCCTGAAGACCATCTGGATCGACGACAACTATTTCAATGCCCGTTCGATGGACGTGTATATCACCAAGTTGCGTAAGCATCTGAAAGACGATCCACAGATTGAGATTATCAATATCCACGGTAAGGGATATAAGCTTATTACCCCTGAGGATCAGCAGGCCGTGATCGAGTTGTAATCGCATTTTTACAAGCGAAAAAGATGGTGTTGGCGGTGCTGATGCCATCTTTTTTATTAAAAACTGTTAATCATTGGCACAAAAACCCGTTATGTGCGCATGATTATGATAGAAAAGCAGTACCTTTGCACCCGCAATTTTGCAAAAGTATTAATTAATTATTTTTTTGAACGTATGAATCAATACGAAACCGTTTTCATTTTAACTCCCGTTTTGTCTGATGATCAGATGAAGGAAGCGGCCGCAAAGTTCAAGAAGATTCTCACCGACAAAGGTGCTGAGATCGTCAACGAAGAGGCCTGGGGATTGAAGAAGATGGCTTATGCTATTCAGAAGAAGTCAACAGGTTTCTACTGCCTGTTAGAGTTCAAGGCTGAGCCACAAGTGATCCAAACACTGGAGACTGCTTTCCGTCGTGACGAGAAAGTGATTCGTTTCCAGACAGTAAAGCTTGACAAGTATGCTATCGAGTATGCTGAGAAGCGTCGTAAGAAATTTGGTAAAAAAGAGGAGGCTTAATTATGGCAGAGCAGAGTGAAATTCGTTATTTGACAGCTCCTTCTATCGATACGAAGAAGAAGAAGTATTGCCGTTTCAAGAAGAGCGGTATCAAGTACATTGACTACAAGGATCCTGAGTTCTTGAAGAAGTTCCTGAATGAGCAGGGAAAGATTCTCCCTCGTCGCATTACCGGTACTTCTCTGAAGTATCAGCGTCGTGTGGCTCAGGCTGTAAAGCGTGCCCGTCAGATTGCACTGCTTCCTTACGTAACTGATATGATGAAATAAAAAGAAGGAGGAAACAGTATGGAATTGATTTTGAAAGAAGATATTATCGGTCTGGGATTCAAGAACGATATCGTAAATGTAAAGTCTGGTTACGGACGTAACTATCTGATTCCTCAGGGAAAGGCAGTCATCGCTTCTCCATCAGCCAAGAAGATTCTCGAGGAGAACCTGCGTCAGCAGGCTCACAAGCTCGCTGCTCTCAAGGCAGAGGCTGAGAAGAAGGCCGAGACACTCAATGGTGTTGTACTGACCATTCCTGCAAAGGTAAGCGTAACAGGTCAGCTGTATGGCTCTGTAGGTGCTGCTGCCGTTGCTGATGAGTTGAAGAAGCTGGGTAAGGAGATCGACCGCAAGATCATCGTTATGCGCGATGCCAAGAAGGTGGGCGATTTCGTCGCTACTGTTCATTTCCACAAGGAGGTGATCGTAGAGATTCCTGTAAAGGTGGTTGCAGAGAACGCTCCTGTTGAGGAGAAGAAGGCTGAGGCTCCTGTAGAGGCAGCTCCCGTTGTTGAGGCTGCTCCTGTAGAAGAGGCTCCCGCTGCTGAGGCAGAGGCATAAAAGATTATTTACTTATTTAATTCATAACACGCTGTAAAGCAGATCATCTTTTATTATAACATTCCCGGCTGTCATGATGACGGTCGGGATTTTTTTGAAAATGACAGATAAGTTTACGTTTACAACAGAAGAAAAGGACGAGACGCTGAAGCTCCACTTGTGGCTGAAGGGACAGATCGGTGCATCGCTCATCGAGGGCGATGAGGAGAAAATACGCCATCACCTGATGCATAAGATAGAGAACGGACAGGTGCGACGCGATATATTCGGATTGAATCCCATCCTGTTGGGATTCCAGACGGCGCGTATCGTCGTGGAGGAGATCGGTCTTCGTCGCGATGCCGTACTTGCCATCTTACTTCATCCCAGTGTGGCCGACGGTATGTTGACGATAGAGGAGGTCAAGGACGAGTATGGCGAGAGTGTGTCACGCATTCTTCACGGGTTGCAACGTATCTCAGAGCTCTACGAGAAGAATCCGATTATCGAAAGTGAGAACTTCAGAAATCTTCTCCTGTCGTTCGCAGAGGATATGCGCGTCATCCTCATCATGATTGCCAGTCGTGTGAACCTGATGCGTCAGATTCGTGACACACAGTTGCACGATGCCCAGCTGAAGGTGGCCGAAGAGGCAACCTATCTCTATGCACCCCTTGCGCATAAACTGGGTCTTTATAAGTTGAAGAGCGAGCTCGAGGACTTGTCGCTGAAGTATATGGAGCACGATGCTTACTATCATATCAAGGATAAGTTGAATGCCACCAAACAGAGTCGTGATGCCTATATCCGCTCCTTCATCCAACCGATAGAGGCGAACCTGAAGAAAGCAGGTCTTGTGTTCCACATGAAGGGCCGCACCAAGTCCATCCATTCCATCTGGCAGAAGATGCAGAAGCAGCATTGCGAGTTCGAGGGTGTCTACGACCTGTTTGCCATCAGAATCATCATCGACTGTCCTCCTGAGAAGGAGAAGATGCAATGCTGGCAGGCCTATTCGATTGTGACGGATATGTACCAACCCAACCCCAAGCGACTGCGCGACTGGCTGTCGGTACCTAAGTCGAACGGCTACGAGAGTCTGCATATCACCGTGCTGGGACCTGAGAAGAAATGGGTGGAGGTACAGATACGTACAGAGCGTATGGACGAGGTGGCCGAGCGTGGTGTCGCTGCCCATTGGCGTTACAAGGGTGTGAAAGGGGAGGCAGGACTCGACGAATGGCTCACCAATATCCGTCAGATGCTGGAAACCAGCGAGGGAATGGAGGCGATGGATCAGTTTAAGATGGACCTCTATGAGGATGAGGTCTTCGTATTCACCCCCAAGGGTGAGTTGCTGAAATTCCCCAAGGGAGCTACCGTCCTCGATTTCGCCTACCATATCCACTCGAAGGTGGGCAATGCCTGTGTTGGAGCACGTATCAACAATAAGGTGGTGACGTTCCGTCAACCCCTCAATAGCGGCGACCAGGTGGAGATTGTCACCTCATCGAACCAGAAACCCAAGCAGGAGTGGTTGAATATCGTCAAGACCTCGCGCGCGAAGTCGAAGATCCGTCTGGCACTGAAAGAAACACAGGTGAAAGAAGGTCTCTTCGCCAAGGAGATGATTGAACGGAAGTTTAAGAACAAGAAGATCGAGTGGGATGATGCCACCATGCAACACCTCATCAAACGATTGGGCTTCAAGGAGGTGAGCGCCTTCTATAAACAAGTGGCTGACGGGGTGCTGGATACCAATACCATCATCGATACCTACCTGGATATCCAACAGGGGGAGAAGGTGGTTACAGGCGATAATATGGCTCGCTCTGCCGAGGAGTTTAATCTTGAAAGGTCGCCATTCAATAGTGCTGTAAACCAGACAGATGACGTTCTTGTCATCGACCAAAATTTAAAGGGCATCGACTACCAGTTGGCCAAGTGCTGTCATCCCATCTATGGCGATGATGTGTTTGGTTTTGTCACCATCAACGGCGGTATCAAGATTCACCGTTGCGACTGTCCTAACGCTCCTGAACTCAGGAAGCGTTTCGGCTATCGTGTGGTGAAAGCAATGTGGAGTGGGAAAGGGTCGTCGCAGTATTCCATCACCCTTCGTGTGATTGGTACCGACGATATCGGTATCGTAAACAATCTGACCAGTATCATCTCCAAAGACGAGAAATTGGTGCTCCGTAGTATCAATATCGACTCGCACGACGGGTTGTTCAGTGGCAATCTGGTGGTGATGGTCGATGATACCAGTCGACTGGATGGCTTAATCAAAAAATTGCGCACGGTAAAGGGGGTCAAACAGGTGAGTCGTATATAAAATTCTTTGAATATAAGGGTTTCGGAGTAAAAAATCCGCCATTTTCTTTGCATTCACCAATAATTTTACTATCTTTGCCCTCAGAATTAATCAATCGTGCCAATAACTTTTACAATGAGCAAAAAACTACTCTGTATCATCATATTCTTCTTCTGTGGATTATGTATCCAAGCAGGTAACAATTTGGGCTTTTCTAAACAGAAGCCGTTGATCTTCGGATTGGACACGGATTATGCTCCTCTGGAATATGTGGACGAGGATGGTATGCCCAAGGGCTACGACGTGGAGTTCGCGCGTGAGTTGATGCGACGACTCGACATTCCCTTTACTTTTCAGCCCAATAAGTGGGAAAATATCTCCGGCGATGTGATGACAGGACGGGTAGACCTGGCTATGATGGTCTATTCTCCCTATCGTAAGCATGATATCTGCTATTCTCACGCGGTATTCCGCCTGTATTACCAGATTGTATATCGTGTGGATGATTTGGAAAGGTTCGATCTCCGTAACCTGGAAGGGAAAGAGATTGCTTTCATGAAGTCGAGACCTGTCAGTGATACATTATCGAAAATTGGTGTCAAGATGGTGGAAACCAAGAACTTACCAAAGGCGATGCAAGACCTGTCGAAGGGTAAGTACGATGCCGTCATCTGTTTCCGCTATCAGGCCAATTACCTCATGGAACACTATAACCTGATGAATCTGAAGGCCGAAGACCTGACCTTGATGGCTCGCGAGTATTGTTTTGTGAGCAAGAACAAGAAACTGATTGATGCCATCGACATGGAGCTTCAGCTGATGGAGACCGATGGTGCCATCATGAAATACTATGGAGGAGTGGCCTCGTGGTTTGGCGGAAATATCCCCGACTGGATATTCTTCCTCTTTGGAGGACTGGTCATTCTCTTCATGCTTGTCTTTATCTTCTACCAGCATAAGACGCAGAACAAGCTGTTCGTACAGATGAAAAAGGCACAGCAGAACGAACGACTGAAGACCGTCTTTCTGGCGAATGTCAGTCATGCGTTACGTACTCCTCTGAATGCCATTATCGGATTCTCTGATGTGCTTCGCGAAGGAGCGGGGATGCTCCCTCCTGAGGATGAGAAGGAGTTGCTGGAACAAGTACATAAGAACGGACGACAGTTGGCATATTTCGTCGACGAGCTGTTGCAGTTGTCTAACTATGAGGGCTCTGAACTTCAGTTCAACCGTACTGAGATCGACTTGCCACAGGTGCTTCACGAGTATGAGGAAGAGATGGCACGTTATTTGAAAGAAGGAGTCATCTTGAAAGTAACGAGCCCGCACGACACCTGTAAGGTGACGGTTGACAGTAATCATCTTCGTACGGTGGTGATGCACTTTTTGCGTAATGCTGCCGCCCATACCACCGAAGGACAGATCACCCTGTTCTATGAAATGCGCGACGGCGGTTTGTTCCTGTCTGTGAAAGATACAGGCGAAGGTGTACCCAAGAAATTGCAGAAGAACATTTTCGGACTCCTGTCGGAGAAAGAGACCTATGTGCAGAGTGAAGCGCCAGGATTAGGATTGTCTATCTGTAAGGCGATTATCGATCAAATTAACGGTAAGATAGGACTGGAGTCAGAGGAGGGTAAGGGCTCTACCTTCTGGTTCTGGACACCTTGTAAAATAGAAATCCAACCATGACGCTGATAATTGTTTTCCTCTTGGTATTGGGCTATCTGACCATAGCCACCGGTCATCTGACGAATGTGAACAAGGCAGCTATCGCCATCTTCATCGCTACGGCGGGATGGGTGGTATATATCTGCTACGGTACCGATTTTGTCATGAGTGAGCATCCCGACGAGTATGCCCGATTCTTAGGGGGTACGGAACCATCGAGTGATGCCGTGAAGTATTTTATATATAATAATGTTTTCCTGAAATACGTAGGCGAGGCTGCCAGCATCATTCTGTTCCTCCTTTCCACGATGACCATTGTGGAAATCCTGAACAATAACGGCTGTTTCGATTTTATCTCAGAGTGGATACGCACACGTAACTCCAAGCGTCTGCTGTGGACGATTACCATTGCTACCTTCATCATCTCTGCCAATCTGGATAACCTCACCACTACCACGATGATGCTGGTCATCATGCATAAGATCGTACAGAGTCGTCGTCAGCGAATGCTCATTGGCTGTGCCATCGTGTTAGCGGCCAACTGTGGCGGCTGTTTTACTGTGATTGGCGACCCTGTGGGCGTTATCCTCTGGGAAGAAGGGGCGATCACCCCAACGCATTTCTCGTCATATATGGCACTACCGGCCTTGTTGGCATGGGTAATTCCTACGATGCTGATTAACAGGAGTCTTCCCAGTCGTCTGGATACCGAGTGGGCGATGGCTCCCTATCGTGGCGACGATACCAACCTCAACCGTTGGCAGCGTTTGGTAATGCTCTTCCTGGGCATCGGCGGCCTTTGGTTTATCCCTACCTTCCATAGCATCACAAAATTGTCGCCGTTCCTCGGCGCCCTCTGTGTGCTGGCTGTGCTGTGGGTGGTGAACGAGCTATTCAACCGTAAGTTGATGAATGCCGATCAGATGATTCATCGTCAGATACCCCGTGTGCTACAGTATGGCAGTCTTCAACAGATTCTCTTCGTGCTGGGTATCATGCTGGGCATGGGCGTGGTCATCGAGACGGGTGTGTTCAACGATGTAGCCGGATGGTTCGGATATCAGTACTCCGATATATGGCTGGTGGCCGTCGTATCGGGTTTGCTAAGTAGTGCCGTCGACACGTTCACCATTGCGATGACCGATATCTCGCTGTATCCCATTGGAGCCGATCACTTTGCTACCAATGGTGCCTACTGGAAACTGATTCCCTATTGTACGGCTGTAGGCGGCTGTCTGACCACCGTAGGCTCTATCAGCGGTATCGCCATGATGAAGATGGAGCATATGCATCTGGGTTGGTATCTGAGAAATATGTCGTGGAAAGTGCTGATTGGAGCATTGGTAGGATTGGGCGTTTTGTACTTGGAACTAACCTATATGGGATGAAATATGTTAAAAAAGACAGAATTTTCGATTTTCTTTCGATAATCTGTCTTTTTTTTATGGAAAAATCTATATCTTTGCCACACTAAGAAACTATTGTCTAAAATCAATAACTTAAATATTTTATAGCTTATGTCACAGATTACTGGCCACATCTCACAGATTATTGGACCTGTTATTGACGTGTATTTCGATACCAAGGGACAAGATGCGGAGAAAGTGTTGCCAAAGATTCACGAGGCCCTTCGTATTCCCCGTGGTGACGGTCGCGAACTCATCGTCGAGGTGCAGCAGCACATCGGCGAGGATACCGTGCGTTGCGTCGCTATGGACAATACCGACGGTTTGCTGCGTGGACTTGAGGCGATTCCTGTAGGTGCACCTATTCAAATGCCTTCAGGTGATCAGATTAAAGGTAGAATGCTGAACGTTATCGGTCAGCCTATCGATGGTATGCAACAGTTGGACATGAAGGGAGCTTATCCCATTCACCGTCCTGCGCCTGCTTTTGAGGACTTGTCTACCCAGAAGGAGGTGCTCGCTACAGGTATCAAGGTGATTGACCTGTTGGAGCCTTACATGAAGGGAGGAAAGATCGGTCTCTTCGGTGGTGCTGGTGTAGGAAAGACGGTGCTCATCATGGAGCTGATCAATAACATCGCCAAGGGTCACAACGGATTCTCCGTATTCGCAGGAGTAGGAGAGCGTACCCGTGAGGGTAACGACCTGATCCGTGAGATGATTGAGTCGGGCGTTATCCGTTATGGAGAGAAGTTCCGTCAGGCGATGGACGAAGGAAAATGGGACTTGAGTCTTGTTGATCCCGAGGAACTGAAGAAGAGTCAGGCCACCTTGGTATATGGTCAGATGAACGAGCCGCCAGGGGCACGTGCCTCTGTGGCCCTCTCTGGTTTGACGGTTGCCGAGGGCTTCCGCGATGCAGGTGGTAAGGACGGCGCCGCTGCCGATATCCTGTTCTTTATCGATAACATCTTCCGTTTCACTCAGGCCGGTTCTGAGGTGTCTGCTCTCTTGGGCCGTATGCCTTCAGCCGTAGGTTACCAGCCGACGCTGGCTTCTGAGATGGGTGCGATGCAGGAGCGAATCACTTCTACGAAGAAGGGTTCTATCACCTCTGTACAGGCTGTGTATGTGCCTGCCGACGACTTGACCGACCCTGCACCAGCCACAACGTTTACCCACTTGGATGCTACCACCGTGCTCGACCGTAAGATTGCCGAGTTGGGTATCTATCCTGCTGTGGATCCGCTGGGAAGTACGTCACGTATCCTTGACCCGTTGGTTGTAGGCAAGGAGCACTACGACTGTGCTCAGCGTGTGAAGGAGATTCTGCAGCGCTACAAAGAGCTTCAGGATATCATCGCCATCCTGGGTATGGATGAGCTTTCCGATGAGGATAAGCTGACGGTGAACCGTGCTCGTCGTGTACAGCGCTTCCTCTCTCAGCCATTCTCTGTGGCATCCCAGTTTACAGGTCTGCCAGGTGTGATGGTGCCCATCGAGGAAACCATCAAGGGCTTTAATGCTATCCTCAATGGTGAGGTCGACGACCTTCCCGAGCAGGCTTTCCTCAATGTGGGTACGATAGAGGATGCCAAGGAGAAGGCTAAGAAACTGTTGGAGGCTGCAAAAGCATAAATGGTCAAATGGTAAATTTACAATATGTTAGAACTGAAGATCATTTCTCCCGAAAGGATTGAGTACCAGGGTGAAGTCAAGAGTGTCCTTGTGCCCGGCACGTTAGGACAGTTCGAGATCCTGGTCAATCACGCACCGATTATCTCCTCGTTGGAGAAGGGCAACGTCGTGTATGCTCTTCCAAGCGGTGAGAAGAAGGAACTTGCCATCGTGGGTGGTTTCGCTGAGGTGCAGAAGAATGTTGTCAGTCTTTGTGTTGAACTCAGTGAGGAGTAACTCCTCGCGCTGACGTAGATGAGAATGGTGGATATCAAGAAACAATCCAATAAATATATCATAGAAACGGTCATCTTGGTGGTGCTGGTGAATCTGCTGTGGACGTTTGCGAAGCAGATATGGCCACTCGACGTCTTTGCACCGATGATGGCCAGTATGATTTTCGTGTTGGTTGTTGAGATTACCTCCGCGCTGGTATGGCGCTGGGTAGTGCAGAAGCATCATGAGATGCTACCCTCGTTTTTTACGGGGGTATCGGGTTTCCGTTTCTTGGGAGCGCTGCTGCTAATCACCATCTGGTTCCTTGTAGTAGGACGAGAGCAGATCATGACTTTTATCATGGTGTTCTTCGCCTACTATCTGGTGACCTTAATCCATCACTCCATCTTCTTTTCGAGAGTATCTCATCGTGTATAACGATATTAAAGTAAAAAGTAACATGAAACATTTCAAGTCACTAATACTCTTGCTGTTAACGGTTATGTTGCCGCTGTCGCTTCATGCGAATGAGCAGGAGGGTGAAGCGCTCAATATCCCTGAAATTGTACTGGAGCACTTGGCCGACTCTTACGAGTGGCACATCGCTTCTTTCGAGGGGAAACATCTGAGCATTCCTCTGCCTATCATTATCAAGAGCGCACAGACGGGAGAGTGGCATTTTTGTACGGAGCACTCGTTGCCTGAGGGATTCTTCTTCAACGCAGAGGCTCACGGCAAGATCTACGAAAAGATGGCCGACGGAACAGTAGAGCGTCCATTAGACCTGAGCATCACGCGTAATGTGCTACAGATATGGATCGTTGTGGCTGTCCTGCTGCTTATCTTCCTTTCCTGTGCCAACTGGTACAAGAAACGCGACAAGACGAGTCAGGCGCCAGGCGGTTTTGTAGGTGCTATTGAGATGCTGGTGGTGATGATCAATAACGACGTCATCAAGTCGTCTATCGGCGAGAAGCATTACAAGAAGTATGCACCTTATCTGTTGACGGTGTTCTTCTTTATTATGGTGACCAACCTTGTGGGTTTGTTGCCCATCTTCCCTGGTGGTGCGAACGTAACGGGCAATATCAACATCACGTTCCTGTTGGCCTTCATGACGTTCCTCGCCATCAACCTGTTTGGCAACAAGGAGTACTGGAAAGAGATTTTCTGGCCCGATGTGCCCATCTTCCTCAAGGCGATCCCCATCATGCCAGCCATCGAGCTGTTTGGTGTGTTCACGAAGCCCTTCGCCCTGATGATCCGTCTCTTTGCCAATATGATGGCAGGACATGCGGTTATCCTGAGTTTCACCTGTGTGATCTTCCTCGGATGGTCGATGGGAGTAGGCTACGGCTTAGGTCTGAACACGTTCAGTATCATCATGCTGCTGTTCATGAACGCCCTGGAGCTGTTGGTTGCCTTCGTGCAGGCCTACGTCTTCACGATGTTGAGTGCTGTGTTCATCGGACTGGCGCATAAGGAGCATCACGGATAAAAAATGAGAGAATTAACATTAAGTATTATATTAACAACAAAAATTTTAAAGTTATGATTACATCTTTGTTATTGGCCGAGGGTCTGGCTCAGCTGGGCTGCGGTATTGGTGCAGGTATTGCCGTTATTGGTGCAGGTATTGGTATTGGTAAGATTGGAGGTAGCGCCGTTGACGCTATTGCCCGTCAGCCAGAGGCAAGCGGCCAGATCTTCACCCAGATGATTCTGACCTCTGCTTTCGTTGAGGGTTGTGCCCTCTTTGCTATTGCAGCTTGTGCGTTCTTGATCAAATAAATCGTAGCCAATGGATTTCACTCAATTACCAGCTATCCTGACGCCTGATCTGGGACTTCTGTTCTGGATGCTCCTCGCGTTTCTGGTAGTAT
Source organism: uncultured Prevotellaceae bacterium (assembly GCA_900321425.1). Taxonomy (GTDB): domain Bacteria; phylum Bacteroidota; class Bacteroidia; order Bacteroidales; family Bacteroidaceae; genus Prevotella. The sequence goes on from ONWA01000027.1 coordinate 16,955, forward strand.
TCTTCGTCCTTGCCAAGTTTGGCTTCCCCGCCATTATTAATATGGTGGACGAGCGCAACAAGTACATCGACGAGAGTCTACTGAAGGCACGTGAGGCTCAGGAGCGCTTAGCCAATATCCAGAAGGAGGGTGAGTCCATCTTGCAGGAGGCTCGTGCAAAGCAGGCACAGATACTGAAGGAGGCCGCCGACACTCGTGATGCCATCGTCGAGAAGGCTCAGGAGAAGGCTCATCAAGAGAGTGCCCGTATTGTATCTGATGCTAAGGCCGAGATAGAGCAGCAGAAGAAAGCTGCTATTGCCGACATCCGAAAGCAAGTAGCCACGCTCAGCGTAGAGATCGCGGAGAAGGTGCTCAAGCAGAACCTTCAGGGCGACAAGGCTCAGATGGATCTCATCGACCGCATGCTGGATGATGTTTCTTCTAATCAGTAAAAGACAGAACGTATGGATATAGGAGTCATATCGGTTCGTTACGCAAGAGCTCTTCTGCAGAGTGCTCTTACCGCCAAACTTGAGGACACCGTCTATGGTGAGATGCAGGTGCTGGCCAAGAGTTTTTTGGAGGTGCCCCTGTTGCGTCAGGCGATAGACAATCCGATGCTCTCGAAGGAAAAAAAGCAGGCACTTCTCATCACCGCTCTGGGTGGTGAGAAAGTGTCGGCCCTCAGCAAGTCGTTTGTCGACGTCGTGCTGAAGGAAGACCGTGAGAACATGATTCAGTTCATGGCCAATTCGTACGTCACTCTTTATCGTAAGCAGAAGAACGTCATTCGTGGAAAACTCACCACTGCCGTTGCCGTGTCGGCTGCCACCGAACAGAAGATGCGAAAGATGGTGGAGGGAAAGACTAATGGTACTGTGGAGTTTGAGACGGAGGTGAACCCCGACATCATTGGCGGTTACATTCTGGAGTACGATACCTATCGCATGGACTCCAGTGTCCGTACCAAGCTCAACAACATTCTTAACACACTTAAAAAGTAATAACAATGTCAGATAAAATTAAACCAAGCGAAGTTTCCCAGGTGCTGATGGACCAGTTGAAGGGAATCTCGGATGTAGAGAAATTCGACGAGGTAGGAACGGTGTTGACCGTCGGCGACGGTGTTGCCCGTATCTACGGTCTTCGTCATGCGGAGGCCAGCGAGTTGCTCGAGTTTGAGAACGGCACTATGGGCATCGTGATGAACTTGGAGGAAGACAACGTCGGTTGTGTGCTTCTGGGTAACTCGTCGGGCATCAAGGAGGGTATGATTGTGAAGCGTACCAAGCGTATTGCCTCCATCCGTGTCAACGACAATATGCTCGGTCGTGTGATCAATCCTCTGGGTCAGGCCATCGATGGCAAGGGTGACATTGATTTGACCGATGCCTTCGAGATGCCTCTCGACCGTAAGGCACCTGGTGTAATCTATCGTCAGCCCGTGAAGGAGCCATTGCAGACGGGTTTGAAGTCAGTCGACTCCATGATTCCTATCGGACGTGGTCAACGTGAGTTGATTATCGGTGACCGTCAGACGGGAAAGACCGCCATTGCTGTGGATACCATCATCAACCAGAAGAGTTTTTATGAGGCAGGCAAGCCCGTGTATTGTATCTATGTGGCCATCGGACAGAAAGCGTCAACGGTAGCCAACCTGGTACAGACCTTGCGCGAGCATGGTGCCATGCCTTATACTATCATCGTGTCGGCAACGGCTGCCGATCCTGCGGCCATGCAGTATTATGCACCATTTGCCGGAGCCGCTATCGGAGAGTACTTCCGCGACCGCGGTCTGCCCGCACTCGTTGTCTACGACGACCTGTCGAAGCAGGCGGTTGCCTATCGTGAGGTATCGTTGATCCTTCGTCGTCCTTCCGGACGTGAGGCTTATCCTGGCGACGTGTTCTACCTGCACTCCCGTCTGTTGGAGCGTGCAGCGAAGATAAACGAGCAGCAGGAGGTGGCCGAGAAAATGAACGACCTGCCCGAGTGTATGAAGGGTCATGTGCGTGGTGGTGGTTCGCTCACCGCTCTGCCTATCATCGAGACACAGGCAGGCGACGTGTCGGCTTACATTCCTACCAACGTGATTTCCATCACCGACGGACAGATTTTCTTGGAGAGCCAGCTCTTCAACCAAGGCTTCCGTCCAGCTATCAACGTCGGTATCTCCGTATCCCGTGTGGGTGGTTCGGCACAGATCAAGTCTATGAAGAAGGTGGCCGGTACGCTGAAGATCGACCAGGCACAGTATCGTGAGCTCGAGGCCTTCTCGAAGTTCTCGAGTGATATGGATGCCGTGACAGCGATGACGCTCGACCGTGGTCGTAAGAACAACCAGTTGCTGATTCAGCCGCAGTACAGTCCTATGCCCGTAGGTGAGCAGATTGCCATCCTCTATTGTGGTGTGCACGGTCTGATGCGCGACGTACCTCTGAATAAGGTTCGCGAGTGCCAGGATCAGTTCCTCGATAAGCTCCGTTCCTCTGCACCTGAGGTCATCGACACACTTGCCAGCGGAAATATCAACGACGAGACGACAGACAAGATCGAAGCCATCATGGCCGACATCTCTGGAACGTACAAATCGTAAATTGTAAATCAGTAAATTGTCAATAACATTATGCCAAGCCTGAAAGAGATTAAAGGTCGCATTGCCTCGGTCAACAGCACGCGCAAGATTACCTCTGCCATGAAGATGGTGGCTTCATCGAAGTTGCACCATGCGCAGGTGGCCATCCAGAATATGCTGCCCTACGAGTCATTGCTGGAGCATATCCTGAAGTCTTTCCTTGCTGCCGAGGCAGAGCCCCAGACAATCTATGATCAGGAGCGACCTGTCAAACGAGTGGCCCTGGTGGTGTTCAGTAGTAACTCGTCACTCTGTGGCGGATTCAATGCGAACATCATCCGACTGATGCAGCACACGGTGGAAGCCTATTCCGAGGAACTCGGAGCCGACAATGTCGAGGTGTACCCCGTTGGCCGTAAGGTGTCGGAGAAGGCACGCAAGTTGGGCTATCATTGCTTTGGTGAATATGCCTCATTGGTTGACCATCCTCGTGTTCAGGAGTGTATCGATATGGCGATGGAGCTGGGCGAGAAGTTCGCCAAGGGCGAGCTCGACCGCGTGGAGCTGATCTACCACCACTTCAAGAGTGCTGGTTCTCAGATACTTACTAAGAAACAGTTCCTGCCTATCGACCTTGAGGGCGAGTTGGGACGTGACCATGAGCGCGACCTTACCAGTAATGTCGCTACGCTGAAGGCGCAGGAATACCTGAGGAAGAATCGTCGGAAGAAGGAGCGTAAGGAGGGTGAGCCCATACCACTCAATGATAACTTCATCGTTGAGCCCGATATGAACACCATCCTCTCACGACTCATTCCGAAGTTGGCACATCTGATGCTCTACACAGCCCTGTTGGATAGTGTCGCTTCCGAGCATGCCGCACGAATGGTAGCCATGCAGACGGCAACCGACAATGCCGACGAATTGCTGCGTGAGTTGAACCTCCAGTACAACAAGGGTCGTCAGCAGGCCATCACTTCCGAGTTGCTCGACATCGTTGGCGGTTCGATGAGTTAACATTCACATTTCCCGATAAAAGATACTCCCAATATGATGTTGGGAGTATTTTTTTTGGGGGGCCCATTCCTCCCGTTTTGCTATACTCAGATATTTATCGCGAAAAATTTGGGTAATACAAAATATCTTCGTATCTTTGCCGATATAAATATTCATAAAGTGAAGATTAATGCTGATTATAGTGATTAAATATCATTTAACTGATAATTAAATTTACAATAATGAACGACCTTTATCCCTATTCTACGACAGAACTGGTCCGTATGCTGGGCGAACGTTTCAAGGAGTACCGTATGCGATGTAACCTCACCCAGAAGGAAGTGGCCTATAAGTCGGGCGTCGGACTGACTACTATCCATAAGTTTGAGAACGGGTCGGCAGGTAACCTGTCGCTCTCCACCTTCATCCTTCTCCTGAAGGTGGTGGGACAAGTGAACGCCCTCGACCAATTGTTGCCCGAGTTGCCTGTGTCGCCCTACCTGGTGCGTGAGGAGGAGAATAAAGTGCAACGCATCCGTCATAAAAGAAGGTAGGGGAGTATGGTCACATCATTGAGCGTCATACTCTGGGATGAGGAGGTCGGTCGACTGGCATGGGATGCGCAGCGCCGACGTTCATATTTTATCTATAACCCCGACTTTGTCAAGCGTGGACTGAACATCACGCCGTTGACGGCTCCCGTCAAAGGGTCGCAGATGCTTGCACCTATCTGGGGAGAGGAGAGTAGTGACTATCAGGGGTTGCCTGCCTTTCTCTCCGATGCACTACCCGAAGGATGGGGTCGGCAACTGTTGGATATATGGATTTTGCGAAATAACCTGACAAAAGAATTGCTCACACCTCTCGATATTCTCTCGTTGATGGGTAATCATTCTATGGGTTCTTTTGAGTTTATACCCTCCCATGCTCCAGTCTTTAAGGGGCAGTTGGATATGCTGCAGCTGTCCGATCTGGTATCGCGTATTCGTCAGGAAGGAGAGAAGGCTGTTCTCACTCACGATGATGATACGACCCTTCAGGCATTGATGGCCGTGGGTGCTTCGACGAGGGGGCGACAGCCCAAGATGGCGGTGGCCATCAACCGTCAAACGGAAGAATTATCTGTTCCGACGGCTCATTCTTTGATTGCTCGCAAGACAAATACGACACGCGACGACAGCGATGATTATCTGTTGAAATGGGGTGATTCCGACTTGTGTTTAGCCGAAATTGAGATGGCTTATTACGCAATGGCGGTGAAGGCAGGCATTCGGATGATGCCTTCTGGCTTTTATTTGTTGCGACGTGATAAACATTTTATAACCAGACGTTTTGACAGAATGCATGAAAGTAAAATATTGGTGCAGTCGTTGGCTGCGATGAATCCTCAAGCCCACAGCTACGAGCAACTTATCGCCACCTGTCGCCAACTCCGTTTGCCTGAGTCCGACTGTCAGGAAGTGTTCCGTAGGATGGTGTTCAACTACCTCGCCAACAACACCGACGACCACCCCCGAAAATTTTCGTTCCTCATGCACGAGGATGGCACTTGGCAGTTGTCGCCAGCCTATGATCTCACTCCAGTTTTTGACCCCGTCGACCATCAACCTGTCAGGAAGCACCACCTCTCTCTGGGTGGTCAATGTGAGGAAATCACCCCTTACGACCTCCTTCGTTTTGCACGCGAAAATGGAATCCGGCGTTCTACTACCATCCTCCACGATGTAGTCAACGCCCTACGCCAGTTCCGTCACTTTGCTCAGAAATTCGGAGTGTCAGAAATCTGGACAAACCGTATCAAGCAAGTCCTTGACGACCTCTCACCAATCGATAATCATCAATAGCCCTTCCTTGTAAGACTGAAACTCCACAAAAAATCCCCTCCTTGGATAGGAGGGGTTAATGTTGGTTCTTGGACAAGCCAAGTGGCATAGCCGAATGGTTACCCTTTAAGAGATGACACCGTCATCGGGGTCGTCGTCGCCACCACCGCCACCAGTGTTACCACCACCGCCCGTTCCCGGGTTCTCCGGATTGCTTGGATTGCTTGGTGTCTCGCTACCGCTGCTGGTGCCACCGCTGTTTCCACCGTTTGCAGGACTGTTGCTAGCTCCGCTGTTCTCGCCCTTGGCAGCAGCAATCTCTGCCTTGGTCTTGTCGGTCCAGCTGAGCTTCGCGTCCTTCTTCAGCTCATCGCGAGTGAAGTCGCCCGTCGACTGTGCCAGCAACTTGATGGTCTTCACGGCAGGACCCGTCTTCTGACCCTCTGCCAGCGTGCCGATAGAGGCCGAAGCCGTCTTGTCGTTCTCGGCGTCGTAGAGCGTCTCGAGGGCGTTAGCCTCTACGGTTGCCTTGAAGATGGCGAGGTTGTCGATCTTGACGGTGTTGCCCGACAATACCTGCTCTCGCACGCACTTCACGAAATCGATCAGGATACCGGTGATGGAACCCTCAGAGAACATCGTGTTGTGCTCCGACATGTGCTTCGCCATGTCCTGTACGCTGAGCGTCTGTTTGTAACTCACGCGGGCATAGAGCTTACCCGCCTGTTCA
>ONWA01000030.1 GCA_900321425.1 uncultured Prevotellaceae bacterium
ATGACAAGAGTCTTTCTTGCTTCCTTCATCTTGATGGGCGTTTTCCTGTTGCCCTACTTCGCCTATATTTTCGGGCGTGACATCCCTTTCAGTCGTACAATATTGGATATTGGAAACCTTCTGTGGCCGTTAGCAATTTTTGCCGTCTTACTTTACGAAGACAAGAAAGGCAAATTGGGAATATGGCGTAATCCGAGCCTTGGAATGAACCTGAAAACGGCTATTCTATCCCTGGCTTTGGGAGTCCTCTGGCAGCTTGTTATACTTCTGCTGACCTCCTTGTTTGACGTGCCCAATACAGAACCTCGGGAACCCTACACTCTGGCAACCCTTATCCTGCATATATTCTCCTTCTCCATCATAGGCCCCATTGCAGAGGAACTGTTTTTACGGAAATGGTACATATCCGTGATGGAAAGAGCCTCTTTCGGCAAGATAGCGATTGTCGTTTCCAATGCACTCATCTTTTACGCGGCGCATGTGGAGGTACAGGCGTTTGGAGATTAGACACACTGATGATGGCGGTCATTCTTTGCCTGATGTATATGAGAACCAGAGACGTTCGCTATTGTGTGATTACGCATGTCACATGTAATCTTATGGGAATCATCTCAGCTTATTATTTCGTATAAAAATTGGTTCATGAGAGATTTTATCGACATTAAAAGATTATTTAGCACATATGACAAGTGTAATAACTAAGGATGATGGCTCTTTCCCTATTGCTACCGACAAGCAAGACAGGCTACTGAAAGTGGCGAGCATAGGATATACAATACAGACCAGCATACCTGGTTGTCAATATTCACGTCGGTGGTAACTGCTGTGGGAGCCAATTTGTGATTTCATTCTTGGGGAATCGGATGATAGTTGGAAAAAAGAATTTAGCCTTAAGGAAAAGTTCTGTACCAAAGTTGGAAACATGTGTCCCTAAGTTTGGTACTTATGTCTCCAAGTTGGGTACATAAGTCTCCAAGTTGGAGACATAAAATCCTCAGTGATGAAAAAACAAATCGTGCTGGCAAAGTTACAAGTTTAACTCTAACAGGATCCACTTTTTGAAGTGGACGCTGTTAGGGAATTAATATCACATTCAGGAAGGGGGGACGTCAGAATCTATACTGCAATTTCATGTTGACCGCATGACGGTTGACTAACGCACCGCTACAGAAGGCATCAAACATATCATGCCAATCGACACCCAGATTCCATCTGCTGCCAAATTGCTTGTTCACCGACAGGCAGCCATAGACGGGTACGCCGGTCATCTCGCGTCTGGACGATTTCTTGGTATAATACACCACCTGAGCACCTATCTGCCACTGATGGGGAAAGAAGAGCGTTGGGGCTAATCGGAATGAGGCATAGGTTCCGCTTTTGATGGCATATAGGTTGGCGCCGCCTGTCAGACTCATCCAGTTGGTTTTCCAGTAAACCGATGCATTCAGTTCCATGAAATTCTCGCCATTTTCAATCATATAATAGCTCGCCTCCGTCTGCACGGTCAGCTTCTGACGGCTATAGGCATACGATAACTTCGCTTGATGAATGGTGCGTTCATCCAGCTGTCCCTTGGTAATTGCCCATTGCTGATCAGAAAGAATGTCGGTTTCCATCGCGAGGATCTCATAGGCAGGATTGTAGTATTTGAGGTAATAGCCCATGAGTATCTGATGACGGCTGTCGGGGGTATAAATGATGTTGGCATTTGCATTGACGCGGGTGTCATTGTACTGCTGTCTGTTGCCGGAGTCCATCAGTTTGTAGTTATAGAACATCACGCGATTGCCGGCAGTAAACTTCCACTGCGGCAGGGAATAGGTGAATTGCAGATAGATATCGTGGTTAAAGGCATCCCAGCTTTTGTCCGTACCTTTTTGTCCTGTCATGAAATAGTCGCCCTCAAAACCTAGCATCATGGAAAGTCGTCTGGAAATAAAAGGCGTGTTCAGCTCAGCGTTATACATGGGCTGCTTGTAGGAAAGGAGAGGGTCGCTGGCGTAGTAATATCCGCCCACTAAAAGCAGTTCTGTGCCTTGGTCGTTGAAGGTATGGAAATATCTGGCTCTACCAAAGATCTTGCGCGACTTACCGTATGGGCGGTCAAGGTATTGTTGGGTGAAAAAGGTCAACAGCCTGTTCCGGTCATCAAACCGGTTCGTCATGTGTAGTGTCAGATACTCCTCGTCCACATCGCGGTGGCGATAGGAGAGATTGGCATAAAGGTCGGTGTGCTTGCTGCCGTATAACACATTGGTGGTGGCAATACCCTCGAATCGCTTCCCCGCTGCTCCTTGTCCTTCTACGAACCCCCGACACTCATCGGGCATCTTCATGTAAATGTCCAATACCTTATTCATACCGATGGTACCCTTCGATACACCTGTGTTGTCACAAACCTGAATACGGTCAATGTCCTTGGCTTTCATCTGACTGAGAATCAGTCTTGTGTCGGCGTTTAACGGGGCGTTGCCTATGCGGAGGTTATAGTTGGTGATGACATCCTCATAGCCTGCAATCATCAGGCCGGGCATCATCTGCAGTACATCCATCAGCGTTTCTTCGCCCATCAGCTCCATTCGCTGCGGATAGATTACCGTCTTGTCCGCCCGCACCTCGATGACGGGCAGACTGTCTGCTGCCGACACCGTGACCAATAAAAGCAGAATGCAGATAAGGATGTCAATAGAACGAAGCATGTGTAGCCCTCTGGATTTATATTAATAAAGGAACGTCACGATGAGATAGCCCACACCGATACTGACAACGGTGGTAATCCAGCCCGCCAACTGGAACGAGTGGTTCAGCACATAGCGCCCTATGCGCGTGGTGCCGGTGGTGTCGAAATTGATGGCAGCCACCTCGGTTGGATAGTTGGGGATGAAGAAATAGCCGTTGACGGCAGGAAACATTGACACCAGGGACAGCGGCGATATGCCCAGTCCGATGCCCAGCGGGAACAGTGTGCGAACGGTGGCTGCCTGTGAGAAGAGCATGATGCTCATGATGAACAGAGCCACAGAGAAAAGGAACGGATACTGCGTCACGATGTCGGCGATATGGCTCTTAAAGAAATCGAGATTGCCGTTGAAGAACGTGTCGCCCATCCATGCGATACCGAAGATGGCTATCATGGCGCTCATGCCGGCATTGAAGATATTGCCGCTGACAGCATCCTTCACATTGGCCTTACCCACGATGAGAATCAGCGCGGCTACAGACATCATGATGATCTCAATGGTCTCGGGCATGGAGAGCGTTGTGGTGACACCATCCACCTGGAACGATGGGCGTAACGAGGGGACGCTGCCAAAGAGCACCACGAGGAAGACGCCCAGCAGGAATGCCAGCACAGCACGCCGCTGATGAAGCGAAGAGTGGTTTGACGCTTCACTCTTTGCTCTTAACTCTTCACTCTCGAAGAGTCCCTCTCTCACGCGGCGCTGGTATTCCGGGTCGTCCTCCAACTCCTTGCCCACGCGGTTCTGAACGAAGGATGCCACCAGGATGGCAATCAGCGAGGCCGGGATGCACACCAGCAGGATGTCCTTCAGTTCAATGCCCTGTCCGCCCAGCAGGTCGGTACTGATGACAGCGGCGGTGGCTGCCGACATGGGCGAGCCGGTGATGCCCAGCGAGGCGGCTATCGTGGCCACCGACATCGGTCGTTCAGGCCGGATTTTCGAGTTTCTGGCAATTTCGGCGATAATCGGCAGCAGCGAATAGGAAGTGTGGGCAGTACCTGCAACGAGACAGAAGAGCCAAGTGACGAGCGGGCCGTAATAGGTGATGTGGGCCGGGTGTTTCCGTAGGAACCTCGCGGCCAGCCCTACGAGGTAGTCCAGACCGCCTGCAGCCTGCAGTGCTGACGTTGCCGTGATGACCGACGCGATGATCAGCATCACGTCGATAGGTATCTTGCCGGGGTGCATTCCAAAGACAAAGACGAAGATGAACACGCCTACCATGCCGTAGATGCCCAGCGCGATGCCCCCCACTCTGGCACCGATGAAGATGAGTGCCAAGACAATTGCTAACTGCAATAATACCAGAAATGTAACCATGGTTTCAGATCGTTTTTTGCAAAGATTTGAAGATGTTCCTAATGAGACAAATTATTTAGCATTATAGTCATGAGATGCTAACATATTCTTAGGGTCAAGCGCCTCGTCGAGCTTTTCCTGAGTCATGAGTCCCTTCTCGAGAACGATGTCATAGACAGAACGGTTGGTTTCGAGGGCTTCTTTGGCAACCTTGCTAGAGGTCTTGTAGCCGATGTAGGGATTGAGGGCGGTGACGATGCCGATAGAGTTCTTCACCATCTCCATGCAACGCTCCTTATTCACGGTGATGCCCAGTATGCACTCCTCGGTAAGCGTCTGGATAGCACACTTCAGCCATATCAGACTCTCGAACAACGATTCAGTGATGATGGGTTCCATGACATTGAGTTGCAGTTGTCCCGCTTCTGCGGCAAAACTGACAGTGGTATCGTTGCCGATGACCTTGAAGCAAACCTGATTGACCACTTCGGGGATGACGGGGTTTACCTTCCCAGGCATGATGCTGGAGCCGGGAGCTTTCGGTGGAAGGTTGATTTCGTTCAGTCCACAGCGTGGACCGGAAGCCATCAGGCGCAGGTCGTTACAAATCTTTGAGAGTTTGACAGCCAGCCGCTTCAAGGCTGACGAATAACTGACGTAAGCCCCAGTGTCGGGCGTAGCCTCTACCAAGTCGGCGGCCGAAACAAAAGCTTCGCCAGTGAGTTTCGAGAGGTTGGCGGCACAGAGTTTGGCAAAACCGGGCACGGAATTCAAGCCCGTACCGATGGCAGTCCCGCCCATATTGATTTCGAGCAGCAGTTTCACGTTGCGCTCCAGATTCAGTATTTCCTCCTCCAGGTTGTTGGCATAGGCGTTGAACTCCTGTCCGCTGGTCATGGGCACGGCATCTTGTAACTGTGTGCGTCCCATCTTGATGCAGTCCTTAAACTCGTCACCCTTATAGCGGAAGGCACTGATGAGTCCGGTCAGAGCTGACACCAGTTTCTTGTTCATACGGATGAGTGCCAGACGGATAGTGGTGGGATAGACATCGTTGGTCGATTGCCCGCAGTTGCAGTGATCGTTGGGCAGGCAGTACTGGTAGTCACCTTTCTCGTGTCCCATAATCTCAAGAGCGCGGTTGGCAATGACTTCGTTGGCATTCATATTGACGCTGGTGCCAGCACCACCCTGCACCATATCAATGGGGAAATCCTCATGCCACTTGCCGTCAATGATTTCGCGGCAGGCCTGACTGATGGCTTCTGCTATCTCGTCGTTGATAACACCCAGGGTATGATTGGTTTCTACTGCTGCCAGCTTCACGTAGGCAATGGCAATGATGAAGTCGTGGTACATAGACATCGTCTTGCGCGAGATGTGATAGTTGTTGATGCCGCGCTGGGTTTGTACGCCATAAAGGGCATCGGCAGGGACTTTGAGTTCTCCTAAGAGGTCGGACTCTACTCGGAATGTCTTTTCTGTCATAATTGTCTATTTTTAGTTATTGGAAAAAGTATTATATTAGTTTATCGCAAAGATACGAAAAGACAACGAATGTGTCAAATTTCAGAGCAGGCATTTTTGCACACTTTTCTTTTTGGTTATAGTGCTGTTGGCAGTCGCCTGTGGGGACACGACGAAAGGGCGTACTTTAGCAGTCTCAAAGTTATGCCAGACTCCTGCTAAAGTACTCCCTTGATATTTACAGGATCTGCTTGTAAAGGCTTACGATATCATCGCGAGTAACGGTGCGGGGATTACCTGGTGTGCAGACATCGTTAATGGCTTGGTCAGCCAGCGCATCGATATCCTTCTCAGTAATACCTAAGTCCGTCAGTCGCTTGTTCGTACCTACCCGTGCGCTCAAGTCTTCAATAGCCTTGCAGGCAGCCTCAGCAGCCTCTTCCTTGCTCATGCCGTCTTTCCATACACCACAAGCCTTGGCGATCTCCGTATATTTCTCCAGCGCTGCAGGCATATTGAAACGCATCACTGTGGGCAGCAACATCGCACAAGCCACTCCATGGGGCACATCAAACAGCGCTGACAGGGGATGAGCCATACCATGATCGACACCCAAGCCTACATTCGAGAAGGCCATACCAGCCACATACTGAGCGACTGCCATACCATCGCGACCCTTCGGATTCTTGGGCTCATCGACGGCCAAGGGCAGATACTTGTAGATCATCTCGATGGCCTTGACCTCAAACATATCACTCAGTTCCCAAGCAGCCTTAGTGATCAGACCCTCGATGGCATGCGTCATCGCATCCATACCCGTAGCAGCCGTGAGCGACTTCGGCAACGAGTACATCAGTTCGGCATCGATGATGGCCACGCAAGGGATGTCATTCGGATCCACACACACCATCTTAGCCTGTCGACTCTCGTCGATGATGACATAGTTGATGGTGGTCTCAGCAGCGGTACCTGCGGTAGTAGGCAGAGCAATGATGGGCAGCGATTTCTTCTTTGTGTCGGCCACACCCTCGAGTGAGATGATATCTGAGAACTCGGGGTTGTTCACTACGATACCAATACCTTTGGCCGTATCCATGCTAGAGCCGCCACCGATGGCTACGATGAAGTCGGCCTTCGCCTTCTTACAGGCCTCGATACCATTCTTCACATTCGTCACAGTGGGATTAGGCTTTACGTCGTCGAAGATCTCATAGGCGATGCCAGCCTCATCCATCACGTCGAGCACCATCTTAGCCACGCCAAACTGCATCAGTCCTTTGTCAGTGACTACCAATGCCTTCTTGAAACCTAGTCGTTTCACTACTCCAGGAAGCTCCTTACGAGCACCTGGTCCGAAGTACGATACTTCGTTCAGAATAAATCTGTTTACCATTTGTTTTAGTTTATTGATTAAAAGTCGATTGTCTTTTCGCAAGGCAAAGGTAGGGAATTCATCTGAATTATGCAAGTAAAATGATACAAAACAAATCATTTTTAAAACAAAAACGATTCGTATTCAAAAAAAATGATTACCTTTGCTCCCAAATATAAACATCTTAATAATTGTAAGCCAAAATGAAGCATTTGACAAAAGGCCTGATGGCCATGTTTTTGGGTATTACAGCAATCAGCTGTGTAAGCAATACCGACTATGGAGAAGTAGACAAGAGTGAAGACTACAAGAAGAATGCTGAGAAAAAACTGGGCATTACCATTCCTGCCAATCAGGATTTTACAATGGTATCTACAGCAACCGTGGCCACAACCGTCAACTTGGAGGAAGGAGAGACGTATACAGTACGTGTCTATGCGAACGACCCTATTCAGGAAGGGGTTGGTAAGTACATCGCCACAGGTAGTGTTCAGAATGGTCACACATTCACGACAAATGTAACCTACCCCTCTGCAAAGAAAACCCTCTATGTCGGAGCTACTGACTCTAAGGGGTTTACTACTTATAAGCAGGTGGAGATAGTCAATGCTCAGGCTATTGCCAACATCACCACCAAGAACACTACAGCCGCATCACGTGGCACAAGAAGCATCACTGTTGGAAAAGACACTTACGACAAGTTCCCTTCAGCAGCTGATGTCGCTGCCAATTTTCCTACAGCCATTCCTGGTGATGCCGTTGAGGTATCTGAATTGCTCGACAAGTATAAAGGAAAGAAATGGGGTACGGCCACTTTGTGGGATATCTATGCCATTTATGCAAATGTCATCAAGGAAGGCTTTAACTTGAAGATTACTCAGGCTGGCACAACAGAACTGGGTGGTAACTATCAGAATGCTGGTTGGGATGCGTCTGCAGGAAAGAACATAGCATATCCTTATAACGTCTATGTTAACGTTGACGGCAATGTAACGTTGAAGCGCTCGGGTGCTACTCACTTCAACCTCTATATCTTGAAGGGTAACGTCACACTGGAGAGCAATTATGGCGAACAGGCAGGTATTATCTCTGTGGCAGCGGGCGCAACACTCAACGATCAGCGTTACAGTATTGCAGCCAATCAGGGTGTGAAGATTTTCAATAGAGGTACCATCAATGCTACCAACGCCTCAAAGTATGACATTGGCAACTTCTGCACGGTTTATAATGAGAGTAAGTTCAATGTGACAGGTGCGCTGACATATTCTCCTGGTGATGCCAATACTTCTTATTTTATGAACCTTGGCGACAATGCCGAACTGACAGCTGCCGCTATGACACTGAACAGTGATGGTAATTTCTTCAACAGCGGTACTGTAAACATCACAGGCGAGACATCTGTCACTAAGGACAAAATCTATTGGGTCAACAATGGTCACTACACGACAGGCTCGATGAAGTTTAGTGCATGGAATACCACCTTCTACAACTATTGTCAGCTGACGGTAGTCAACAACTGCGCATTCCAGGACGGACAGTTTAACATGATGGAGAACAGCTATGCTGAATTTGGCACAGCCAACTTCAATAACTTCCAAGTGAATATGGAGAACCATGCTGCCTTCTACGTAAAAGGTGTCAACTCTTGGGGCGCACAGGGTGATGGCATCTATCAGGGTTTCAAGGCTGCTGCAGGTGCTGAGGCTTATGTGAAGCTCAGTGGCAAGACCACCATTGCCAGTCATAAGAACTCAATGGTCATTAGCGAAGGTATCAATCTGGCTCATGGCGAGATCGATGATCTTGGAAAAAACAACAGCGGCGTTCAGCCAACCCACGTATTCAATGGTACTGAAGTCAGCGACGCTAACCTCACCATCACCAAATCAGCTGAGGGTTGTGGCGCTACCATCACAACAGGTGGCAGAATCGACCCTGTAGAACCAGAGGTCTATACCTATGCCTTCGAAGATACTGATGATGGCGACTACGATCTGAACGACGTAGTACTGCGTGTGAATGAGAAGCCGGGCGATGCCACCAAGCTCATCGTAACACTGGTGGCTACTGGTGCCGACTATAACATTGAGACCTATATCAACAATCAAGTGCTGACCTTCAATGGAGAGACAGAAGTTCACAAAGCACTTTTAGGCGAGGAAGGTGTGATGAAGCACATCAACACAGAGTCGACAGTTGGAGGCAGATATGCCACAGCCGACTTCGTCACCTGTGAGATTGCCAAGCCAGCTGACTTCAATAACGACTACAGCACACTGAAGGTGTCGATCAAGGTATTGAACACAGAAAAGACCTATGCCTATCCTCACACCAACACGTATCCCAACGCCGTGATGATGCCTGGCAAGTGGAAGTGGCCAAAAGAGAAAGTTTGTATCACAACGGCCTATAGCGTAGGTTATGGGACCTTGGAAGACCATTCATTCAGCACCTGGGCTTCTGAGTATCCTCACGTCAATGCCCTCGACTGGTACGACAATCCTGTTACCAACCAAGTCGTCAATATGGACAAGTAACAGACGAGTTACGTATACAGAGAAGCGGGGTGTCCGAATCATTCAGGCACCCCGCTTTTGTATGCAACAGTATCCTAGCGCATCACGTTACCTGTAGGATACTTATACCACTCCTTGGCGTTCTCAGCACCCTGTAGCCACTCACCAAACGAAGCACCGCTCTTGGCGAAACAACCACCTATCGAAGCTCCTTTCTTCGTACCTATCTTCATCGCCTCCTGAGGATAGTAGAAATCACGATAGGGAACCTCGATAGCGAAGCTGAACTCATCGTTGTAAGTCGCTTCCTGACCGTTGTAGTAATAGAAGAGCGTCTCATTCAGCTTATACTTGCGCGTATGAATCTCAAAAGTGACAGTGATATAAGGCAACGCCACAAAAGGATCGAGATTGGCCATACCAAACTCCTGTGCGTCGCTGGCATTGAGGAACTCAATGATATACGAGGTGACAGGACCCGTCATATTCTTGGCATCCTGACGCGTACTGGGATCCCATACGGTGTTGTAATAATAGCGCGTGACAGGCGCACCTTCTGCCGCAGGAGTGAAAGCAGCATGGGCATCATCGAACAGGTTGATGACGGCCTCACCACTCTTACCCTTCAATAGCAGCTCCTTCGATGTGATGATACTCCGATAAGCATCAGCATTGTGTACAAAGTTGTTGGTGCCATCGACGGTCACCGAACGAATCTGCGATTTGTCATAGCCCATCAGGTTGATGGCGGCAGCCAACTGTTTCAGCGAGCCCACCGCATGGAGCTCTACGTTCAGCTTCACTTTCTTGGGATCACTGGTACGCTCCATCGACACCCCCAACACCAGATCGTTATAATCCCAGTCGCCAGCCTCAGGATAGTTCTCCTCGAAACAGTAATAGAACTTCTGGGGTTGGAGATCGAACGACTGAGCGTTGGCCAGCGGTGTGTCGAAAGTGAGCTCGGCAGTACCTGCGACAGCAGTGATCACCTGTATATACCGTCCATCCTCATCGAGGGCAGCAAAGCACACGTCATTCGTCGTTTTGGGAACATAATAGAGTAGCATGACCGACTGGCCCTGCAGAAGATTACCCTCTGCCAGTATCTCACAATTGCGATCGTCCTCATACGGATTGGTACTCAACACCTGTACCCTGCGGATATCACTGAGCGAACTGGTTAGCGTCACCCGTCTTTTTGTACACATATCCCATACAGACGCAGAGCTGACGGACTCTACAGGGAAGTACTCCAACATCACCTCGTGATAAGCCTCCTCCGAGTACTCATACTTCACACAGGAGGCCACCGTCAACACTACAAAAGCAAACGCACAAAGCGTCTTTACCGTTTTCTTCATCACTATCATCATCGTTTTTTGGCAGTAAAATTACAAAAAACAGACGCGTTAGGGGATAAATTTACAGAAATTAACCTTCTATATCCGTGAATTTATATACCTTTGCGGCATGGTTTTAAATTATATTTGGATTGCGTTCTTCATCATCGCTTTTGTGATAGCGCTGGTGAAACTGATATTTTTGGGAGATTTTGAGGTGTTTCCTGCCATGATGGACTCCACATTCTCCTCGTCAAAGACAGCGTTTGAGATCTCCTTGGGCCTGACGGGTGTCCTCGCCCTGTGGTTAGGTATCATGAAGATCGGAGAGAAAGGCGGACTGGTCAATCTGCTGGCCAGGGTCTTGTCACCCGTATTCACCCGTCTGTTCCCTGACATCCCCAAGGGTCATCCTGTGACAGGTAGTATCTTCATGAATATTGCTGCCAATATGCTGGGCCTCGACAATGCCGCCACACCCTTAGGACTGAAAGCGATGGAACAGTTGCAGGAGCTGAATACCAAGAAGGATACCGCCACCAATCCGATGATCATGTTCCTAGTGCTGAACACCTCAGGACTGACCCTCATTCCTGTGTCGATCATGGTGTATCGCGCACAACTGGGTGCTGCCCAGCCCACAGACATCTTCGTACCGATCCTGCTGGCCACCTTCTTCTCGACCATCGCAGGTATCATCGTCACCTCACTCTATCAGCGCATCAACCTCATCAACCGTACCATGCTCCTCACCTTAGGCGGCGCCTGTACCTTGGTGGCTGCCATCATCTGGGGATTCAGTCAGTTGGACAACGACACCATGAACAAGGTGAGCACAACGGCAGCCAATATCCTGTTGATGACAATCATCATCGTCTTTATCTGGACAGGTATGCGCAAGAAGGTGAATGTCTACGATGCCTTCATCGAGGGCGCCAAGGATGGTTTCACCACAGCCGTACGCATCATCCCCTATCTGGTGGCTATCTTAGTGGGCATCGGCGTGTTCCGTGCCTCTGGAGCGATGGATATGCTCATCGACGGTATCAAGTACAGCGTGGAGGCAACAGGTATGAACAGTGACTTTGTGGGAGCCCTGCCCACAGCCTTGATGAAACCCCTCTCAGGTAGTGGTGCACGAGGCATGATGGTCGATGCCATGACCACCTTTGGTGCCGACTCGTTCGTAGGACGTCTGTCGTGCGTCTTCCAGGGAAGTACTGACACCACCTTTTATATATTAGCGGTATACTTCGGATCGGTGGGTGTGCGTTATACCCGTCATGCCGTAGCCTGCGGCCTGTTGGCCGACTTGGCAGGCGTGATATCGGCCATCGCCATCTGTTATTTATTTTTTAACTAGAAAATCTAGAAAATCTAGAATCTCTAGAAAACTCATAAGCCCATGGGAAAATTACAAGCGATAGCAAAAGACACAGCGATCTACGGACTGAGTAGTATCGTCGGCAGGTTCCTCAACTGGCTACTGGTTCCTCTCTATACAGCACAGCTCTCTGCGGCCAGTGGCGACTATGGTATCATCACCAATATCTACGCCTATGTCGCACTGATTCTGGTGCTGCTGACCTTCGGTATGGAGACCACCTACTTCCGTTTTACGAACAAGACCCATACCGATTCTGAGACCGTCTATGGCACCACACTGATCACCGTCGGGTCTTTGTCGCTATTCTTCGCCATCGTCGTATTAGCGCTATTAACGCCTATCAGCCGGCTGATGGGTTACGAGAACCATCCGGATTATATCGGAGTGATGGCTGTAACGGTAGCCATCGATGCTTTCCTGTGCATCCCCTTCGCTCACCTTCGTCAGCAGAAGAAAGCGCTGAAGTTTGCGGCCCTGAAACTGTTGAATATCGGCGTAAGCATCCTACTGAACCTCATCTATTTCTATTGGATGGACGGCAAGGATGTGGGATACGCCTTCTACATCAATCTGGTCTGCACCGTGATGCTCGCCGTTTGCATGATCACGGAATATACTGGTTTCCGCTGGAAACTCGATACAAAGCTCTTGCGCACCATGCTCAGCTATTCGTGGCCCATCCTCGTACTGGGCATCGCAGGTATCCTGAACCAGACGGCGGATAAGATGCTGTTCCCCTACATCTATCATGGTAGTGATATGCATGAGCAGTTGGGTATCTATGGTGCCTGTTCGAAGATTGCGATGATTATGGCGATGATCACCCAGGCCTTCCGCTTTGCCTACGAGCCTATCGTGTTCGCAGGAGTCAAGGACAAGGACCAGCATGAGATGTACACCCAGGCGATGAAGTATTTCATCATCTTCACGCTGCTTGCCTTCCTGATGGTGATGGCCTATCTCGACATTCTGAAATACATCATCGGAGCCGACTACTGGGTAGGCTTGCGCGTGGTACCTATCGTCATGGCAGCAGAGATCATGATGGGCATCTACTTCAACCTGTCGTTCTGGTATAAGATTATCGACAAGACCATCTGGGGAGCCATCTTCTCTGGCATTGGCTGTCTGGTACTGTTGGCAGTGAATATCATCTTCGTACCACGCTACGGCTATATCGCCTGTGCATGGGGCGGCTTTGCGGGCTATGGTGTAGCGATGCTGGTGTCCTATTTCGTGGGACAGAAATACTACCCCCTCAACTACCCGTTGAAGGACATCGCCGTCTATGTCATCTCCGCCTGTGTATTGTGCATGGCGATGTATAAGGTACATGAACGAGCCTCGCTGTGGCTCTCCCTTACGGTGAATACCCTGCTGGTAGGCCTCTTCATCGCCTATATCATCAAGCATGACTTCCCGCTGGGTAGTCTGCCCTACATTGGTAAACATTTCCGGAAATAACCATAAAACCATAGAATAATGAAAAAACTGATTCTTTTTCTTGTGACAATGCTCGCTGCTGACAGCATCAAGGCCGATGAGGGAATGTGGACCCTCTACAACCTGCCTACCGCAGTGTTTGAGACCATGAAGAGCGAGGGTTTTGAGCTCACCTACGACCAATTGTACAATGGTGATGAGGCCCTGAAAAACTGCGTCGTCAATTTCGGCGATTTCTGCTCAGGCGTGGTCGTCTCTCCTGACGGACTGGTGTTCACCAACCACCACTGCGGCTTTGAGGCCATCCGCAGTCACTCTACCGTGGAGCACGATTATATGCTCAATGGTTTCGTATCCAAGAGCTATGAGGAAGAGTTGCCCAATAAGCGCCTCTTCGTCAGTTTCATGGTCGACCAGCGTGACATCACCGACTATCTCGACAGTCTGGGCATCAACAAACTGAAGCCTTCGGAGGTGTCGCACTTCGTCGATTCCATCGAGAATGTGATGCTGAAGGAAGTGGAGAAGAAAGACTCCACCCTGCGACTGGAGATTAAGCCATTCTATGAGGGCAACAAATACTACGCCACCACTTATCGCGACTACGAGGATGTCCGTCTGGTGTTTGCCGTCCCCAAGTCGATGGGTAAGTTTGGTGGTGAGACCGACAACTGGATGTGGCCACGTCAGACCTGCGACTTCTCCGTCTTCCGTATCTACGTAGACCCCAAGACAGGCGGTCCTGCAAAGTATTCGAAGGACAACGTACCCTATCACCCCAAGCGCTGGGCGAAGGTATCGATGGACGGCTATGTGCCTGGTTCCTATTCGATGACCATCGGCTATCCTGGTTCCACCAGTCGCTACCTCTCCTCCTATGGTATCCGCGAGCGTCGTGACGCCAGCAACACCCCCCGTTACCAGACGCGTGAGATCAAGCAGGACATCATGATCCGTCATATGCGTGCCGACGAGGCCGTACGTATCAAGTACGACTCGAAATATGCGAGCTCCAGCAACTACTGGAAGAACTCCATCGGCATGAACAAATGTATCGACTCCATCGGACTGATCCAGCAGAAGGCCGATTTCGAACAAAAGATCCGTCACTTCCAGGATTCCACAGGCTACCTGAAAGGACAGCTCGACTTCGACGTGCTCGCCCGTCTCTATCAGAAACGCTTCAATGCGCGACGGGCGATGACCTATTACTATGAGACCTTCGGCTATAACGACGAGCTCACACGACGGGCCTCTCGCGCACAGTATGGCGCCGCCCTCAAAGGTCCGAAGGACAAGCCCAACAAACAGTATATCGAGTTCAAGGACAACAGCGACACGTGGGACGAGGCCACCGATCGTGAGATCCTCGCTGCGCTGATGAAGAACTACCGTGAGAAGGTGGAAGCCAAATACCTGCCCAGCTTCTACCAGACCGTCGACCAGAAGTTTGGTGGCGACTATGAGCGCTACGTTACCTGGCTGTACGAGAAGAGTAGTCTGATGAAGAACGGAAAGAAACTCTATATCAACAAGAAAAGCTTCCAGAAAGACCCTGCCTACCAGTATGGCATCAGTCTCCTCGAGGTGATGGGCGATATCCGTGCCGATCTGGCCAAGGTCAGCGACTCCATCGATGTCCAAGAGAAATACCTCTGTGCTGCCAAGTTGCGGATGGAGGAAGACCTGCCCAACTACAGTGACGCCAATTTCACCATGCGTCTCTCCTACGGACAGGTAGGCGAATACCTGTTGGCAGGCAAGCCCTCTGGCTACTATACCACCGCCGAGAGTCTGTTGGTGAAGATGAACCAAGGCGACAAGATCGTCGACTACGAGGTAGAGCCCATCATGAAGGAGCTGATGGGTGCCCAGGACTTCGCCCCCTATACCGACAAGACCACAGGTAAGATGCAGCTCTGCTTCCTCTCCAATAACGACATCACAGGCGGCAACAGCGGTTCCCCGATGTTCAACGGCAAGGGCGAGCTGATCGGACTGGCCTTCGACGGCAACTGGGACAGTCTGTCGAGCGATATCTTCTTCGACTCCCAGCTGGCACGTTGCATCGGCGTCGACATCCGTTTCGTCGTAATGATGATGGACCGTTGGGGACATGCCGACCGCCTGATTGAAGAGTTAGGTGTTAAAAAATCCTTGTCGAAATAAGGATTTCCCAAAATAATGCTTACCTTTGCAAGCATCACTACTAAAAACATCTATTATTAAATGGACACAAAGAATAACAGCATTCTCAGCAAGGACGGGGTGAGTTTTCTCATCCCCTTCATGCTGATTACCTCGTGCTTTGCCCTCTGGGGCTTTGCCAATGATATCACCAATCCGATGGTGAAAGCGTTCTCGAAGATTTTCCGTATGAGTGTGACAGACGGCGCCCTGGTACAGGTGGCCTTCTATGGCGGCTATTTCGCTATGGCGTTCCCTGCGGCGATGTTCATCCGTAAGTACTCCTACAAGGCTGGTGTGCTGATGGGCTTAGGTCTCTACGCTATTGGCGCCCTTTTGTTCTTCCCCGCGAAGATGACAGGGTCGTACTATCCCTTCCTGATAGCCTATTTCGTGCTCACCTGCGGACTGTCGTTTCTGGAGACCAGCTGCAACCCCTATATCTTGTCTATGGGTACGGAAGAGACGGCTACGCGTCGTCTGAACCTTGCGCAGTGTTTCAACCCGATGGGTTCGCTCTGTGGTATGTATGTGGCGATGAACTTCATCCAGGCTCGGTTGCATCCCGCCTCTACCGAGGAGCGTGCGCTGTTGGACGATGCCCAGTTTGCGGCGATGCGCGACAGCGATCTGTCTGTGCTCATCACCCCCTATCTCGCCATAGGTCTGATTATCGCTGTGATGTTCCTCATCATCCGTTTCACGAAGATGCCCAGCAATGCCGACAGCAACCACGACGTGCATCCGCTGACCACCCTGAAGCGCATCTGTCGCATCACCCGTTATCGTGAGGGTGTCATCGCCCAGTTCTTCTATGTGGGAGCGCAGATTATGTGCTGGACCTTCATTATCCAGTATGGTACGCGTGTGCTCATGGGTGAGGGGATGACGGAACAGGCGGCAGAAGTGATGTCGCAGCGTTATAACATCATTGCGATGGTGATCTTCGTCAGTTCCCGTTTCATCTGCACCTTCTTCCTGAAATACATCAATGCCGGCACGTTATTAGGTGTCCTGGCAGCGGTAGGTGCTCTACTGACGTTAGGTGTCATCTTCATCGACGGTCGTATGGGTCTCTATTGTCTGGTGGCCATCTCCGCTTGTATGTCGCTGATGTTCCCCACCATCTACGGTATCGCCCTGCAAGGCCTGGGCGACGATGCCAAGTTTGGTGCTGCTGGTCTGATCATGGCCATTCTGGGAGGTAGTGTGCTTCCCCCCTTACAGGCGAGCATCATCGACCAGGAGGAAGTCTTCGGTATGCCGGCAGTAAACGTCTCGTTCGTCTTACCGTTCATCTGCTTCCTGGTGATCATCGTCTACGGTGTCCGTTGCGCCAAAACGCTCTGATCGTATCTGTTCCAGGATAGCCATCAGTTCGTCGTATCGCTCTGCCCTCAGCAGGGCGATACGCGTTTGTCGGAAGTCGGGGATTCCCTTGAAGATAGGTGTTGCCGCCAGATGTCGACGTGTATGTAGGATGCCTCGTTTCTCGTCTATCCGTTCGATATTGATGCGCAACTGTTCCTCCAGGATATCGAGCTTCGTGTTCACGTCGATGGTCTCGTCCGTATGTCCGTCCAGGTAGTCGCGTATCTCCTTGAAGATCCACGGGCGTCCGAAGGTGGCTCGTCCCACCATAATGGCATCCACGCCATACTGTTCAAACGCCCTTTTCGCCTCCTCTGGTGAGGTGATATCGCCATTACCGATGATAGGGATATGGATACGCGGGTTACGTTTCACCTCCCCGATCAGTGTCCAGTCGGCAGTGCCGGTGTACATCTGCGAGCGCGTCCGTCCATGGATCGTCAGTGCCTGTATGCCACAGTCCTGCAACTGTTCCGCCAGCTCCGTGATGATCAGCTGTTCGTGGTTCCATCCCAGTCGTGTCTTCACCGTCACCGGCAGATGCACGGCATCCACCACCTTACGGGTAATCTCCAACAGCTTCGGGATATTCTGCAGCATACCGGCGCCAGCGCCCTTGCCCGCCACCTTCTTCACGGGGCAGCCGAAGTTCAGGTCGATGACATCGGGCTTCGCCTCTTCCACGATCTTCGCCGCCTCCACCATCGCCTCCACGTCACGTCCGTAGATCTGTATGCCCACAGGTCGTTCCTGGTCGCTGATGGTCAGTTTGCTGACGGTCGACTTCACGTCACGTATGAGGGCTTCTGCCGATACGAACTCCGTATAGACCATCGCCGCGCCATAGCGTTTGCACAACAGTCGGAAGCCGATGTCTGTCACATCTTCCATCGGTGCCAAGAACACAGGGTGTTCACCAAACTCTATCGTTCCTATTTTCATACGGAGGGCAAAGGTACGAAGAAAAATTGAAAAATTGAAGAATTGAAAAATTGAAAAATTGAAGAATTGAAGAATTAAAACAGATGATAGGTGCCCCCCGCCAACGGTCTGATGACACCCTTCATCTCCAACTGAAACAAGAGGGCTGTCAGTCGTCCGATGGGAATGCTCGTCTTTACACTGAGGATGTTCAGCTGCAAATCGTTTGTTTCTTGAAGACAGTCTACGACCATTTGTTCTTCCTCCGACAGCTCAGGAAAGAGATGGCGTTCGATACCTTTCTCCTGAGCTCGTTGCAACTGTGCATCATCCTCCCACCCCATCGCCCTGACCAGATCGGCAGCACTGGTCAACAGACTGGCACCATTGTCACGTATCAGACAATTGCACCCCTCTGAGTACACCGCTCCTACCGCTCCAGGAAAGGCAAAGACAGCACGGTCGTAGCTTTGTGCGATCTCTGTTGTAATCAGTCCCCCTCCCTTGAGCGCTGACTCCACCAGGATGGTAGCATCAGAGATGCCTGCAACGATGCGGTTGCGTCTGACGAAATTAGGCTTGTCGGCATTTGTCTGCGACATGAACTCGGTCAACAGTCCGCCACGCTTCACCATCTCGCTGGCCGTCGTACGGTGACCATGCGGATAGATGGTGTCCAGTCCGTGTGCCAGTACGCCAACCGTCTCGTAGCCATATTCCAGTGCCTGTTGATGCGCAGTGATATCGACACCATACGCCAGTCCGCTGACGATCAGCACCTGTGGGCAATATGTTCTCAACTCACTGATCAACCGACGGATAAGGTCCTGTCCATACGTCGTACAATGACGAGTGCCGACAATCGCTACGATCTTCGCCTGATTCAGGTCGGCAGTTCCCCGATAATACAGGACGACCGGTGCGTCAGGACACTCTTTGAGCCGTTGCGGATAAGCAGGGCTGTTCAGTGTCAGTACCTGAATCTGGTGACGCTCAACAAACTGCAGTTCTGCCTCCGCCCTGCGCAACGGTTCCGCCCAGTCGCTAAGTGCCTCTTTCAATCGTGGGGAACAATCATGAATGATGTCCCCAATTTCGTGACGGTATTCGTAAAGCTGCGTAGCACTGCCCACCGTCCGATAAAGGTGCAGTGCCTGTGCGAAATTAAAGTTACTGATGCGTGTCAACGCCATCGTATACAGTATTTCCTGTGTATCCATATCGCATTGTCTTTAAGGTTGTGTTTCATTTATTGTTCTCCGATGTACTGTTGGAAGGCTCTGTCATAATCCTCGCTCTCACCCAGTTGACCATTGACCAGACAAACCAGTTCCATTTTTGCCCTGAAACAAAGTTTTTCGTCGGCAGCACGGTAGATATCCTGATGGAAAACATACTTGATACCCTCCTTGGTGAGATTCAACCGCGACCAGAACTCGTCATCTGGTCGCAAGGGTGTCTTGAACTGCAGCTGCATCCTTGCCACAACAGCGTCCACGCCTTTCTCGTGCATCTCCGCAAAACTCAACCCACACTTTTTAAGGAACAAATGACGTGTATGTTCACAATAGTGTACATAGTTCGCATTGTTCACGATTCCTTCGATGTCGCACTCATAGTCGCGCACCTCCATTTTTGTTTCAAAAATATACTTCATCACTCTTATTGTTTTATTTCTTTTTCAGATATTCATAACCAAAACGACAACGCAGACATTCCTTCTTATCGCAATATTCCTTCTTGAGTTGAATAAGCGCCTGACTGTCGCCTGCCGATTGTACAGGCAGTCCGCACTGTTGCCACATACGGATAATATAATTGTTCTCCGCCTTCAACTGCTCCAGGAAGTCGAATGCCCTGTCGCAGAGATATTCTTTCGACTGATGGCGGCCATAGGCGAACAGCATAGGGATGGCCGTATTGATGATCAACAGGTTCTGCGACTGCGGCGAGATATGCTTCTCGTTTCTACAGCTGGTCGACCCAAACGTATAATGTGTCTCCCAATACGGAGTGACGTGCGAGTTCATTAACTCCTTCAACTGCGTCATCGTCTCACATTCCACCAACTGGCTCAGTCCGGCTTTTCGTTCATAATAGAAACAGGCGAGTTGCGAAAGACGGATATGAGGGAAGTTCTGCGGTCGTAAACGAAGAAACCTCCACAGCTGATAGTCCATCGCCTTCAGAGAGAACTTATGCGCCAGATAGGTGTACTCGTTTTTCAGTTTGGCAAAGTAACCCTCGTTGAGTGCATCCTTCTGATAATACGAAGGTACTGCCTCCACATTCAGCAGTCCTGCTTGTCCCATAAAGATGGCCTCTACCTGAAACAAGTCATCGCGATGCTTGCCCACTGCAGGAAGAGGAATATGATAGGCCCACTCCTCGAAGGTATCGCCGTTGACACCAAAGCCGAAGTTACGTGCCAGTGTCACGAAATAAGCATCCTCCCATGAGCCGCCACAGCGCTCCACCCGTTGACGGATGGCTATTGTCTTTTGTTCCAGCCGTTCCGTCTGTAGTGCCGCCATCCACGCGTGGACCGTCAACCGGGTCAGGTCAGGGATGATGCGGTAACAAGGCGGATAGGTGTCGGTAGCCAGTAGTTCCTGGTAATGCGCTTTCACCCATACAGGAACGTCGAGTTGCATCTGTCGGAGATAGTTCCCCTCGGCATTCATCACGGGAGTGTCTATCTCCCCTGCTACATGCAGAATCACATTGTCATAACGATGATCCTGATCGTGTCCATGCTGATACCAGTCGCCCGACTTCTCATGTATCTCTACATTTCCCACCCACAGTGTCCGGTCAATGATGATCTTGGCATTGAAGAAATCAGGGCCGGCATGATGGTTGTGTAATCCTGGGTCAATCACTTCGACGGACTCGCCGTCGGTTGTCTTCAGTTCCCCCAACGGGAATAGTTTGTGCTTCCATACATAGTGGAGTAGTTGTTCCATAGTTATTTTAAGGATTTGTTTACCGCTGCAAATGTACGAAAAATCCCAGTCAACGCAAAATGTTTTGACGTATTTTTGGTTTTCTCCTCACTTAATCGTATCTTTGCAGCGTATTAATACAAATTTATTATGAAAATAGCTTTAATCGGCTACGGGAAGATGGGCAAGATGATTGAGCAGATTGCCAAAGACCGTGGTCATGACATTGTGAGCATTATCGATATCGATAACCAACAGGATTTCGACAGCGAGGCTTTTGCCAGCGCGGACGTGGCCATTGAATTTACAGCCCCACAGGCGGCTTACGGCAACTACCTGAAGGCGTGGGCTAAGGGAGTGAAGGTGGTGAGCGGCTCGACAGGATGGATGAAAGAGCATGGCGACGAGGTAAGGAAGGCTTGCGAAGAGGGGAAGACACTCTTCTGGGCGTCGAACTTCTCGATCGGTGTGGCGATCTTCTCAGCCGTCAACCGCTACCTGGCGGGAATCATGAACCAATTCCCTCAATACGACGTGGAGATGGAGGAGACCCATCATGTGCATAAGCTTGACCACCCCAGCGGTACGGCGATCACACTGGCGGAGGAACTGGTGGAGCGACTGGACCGTAAGGAGGCGTGGGCGGAGAATACGACCGACCCGAAAATGCTACGCATCGACCATATACGGCGTGGCGAAGTGGCGGGCATCCATACCATCCGCTATGACTCGGAGGCTGACCTGATTACGATTACGCACGATGCGCATAGCAGGAAGGGCTTTGCCCTCGGAGCGGTGCTGGCAGCGGAATATACGAAAGAGCATCAGGGACTGCTGACGATTAGCGATATGTTCCACTTTTAAAATTGAAGAATTGAAGAATTGAAGGCTGCGATTGAGCGAGAACAGAGCCAAACTTGTTTGAGCTATGTCGAGCGTGAGCAGGCTCAATGCGAAGCATTAAGAATTGACATCGTCATGGTGCTGTACCTCACCTTTCTGTATTGGGTAAAATCATGGTGGGGACTGATTATCGTACCGTTTATCTATGATGTCTATATCACCAAGAAGATCAAATGGCAGTGGTGGAAAGAAGCAGAGAAGCCGGTGAAATTCCTGATGTCGTGGGTCGACGCACTGGTGTTCGCACTGGTGGCGGTCTACTTCATCAACCTGTTCTTCTTCCAGAACTACGTGATCCCTTCCAGCTCACTGGAGAAATCGCTGCTGACGGGCGACTACCTGTTTGTGTCGAAGGTGAGCTACGGTCCCCGTATCCCTGAGACACCACTGACGATGCCGCTGACGCAACACACGTTGCCTGTGATTGAGTGTAAATCGTATATCGAATGGCCACAATGGGACTATCGACGTGTGAAGGGATTGGGAAAGGTGAAGCTGAACGATATCGTGGTCTTTAACTTCCCCGCTGGCGACACGCTGTGTTCGGCTCCCCAATATCAGGCATACGACTACTACCAGATGTGCTATTCCATCGGCTATCAGCTGTATCCTAACCGTCCGAACCCTGACTCGCTCTCGGGTGAGGCACTGAGGAAATATTTCCAAACGATCTACAATGCCGGACGTGAGGAGATTCTACGCAATCAGGTGGAGTACGGTGAGATTATCACACGTCCTGCCGACAGAAGGGAGAACTACGTGAAACGATGCGTGGGACTGCCTGGACAGACCTTACAGATCAAGGACCGTATCGTGTATCTGGACGGTAAGGCAAACAAGGAACCGGAGGAGGTGCAGTATACCTATTATGTACGACTGAAAAAATCGATCCCTGATGAGCTGATGCAGGAGTTGGGCATCTCGATGGAGGACCTGACCAGCCTCAACACACTGGGGTATATGCCACTGACCAAACGCGCTGTCAACGTGCTGTCGGCCAATCATGAGTTAGTAGAGAGTATCACACTGAACAAGGATGCCAGTCATCTGGATATCTACCCACTCAACGGCAACAAGCACTGGACACGCGATAACTACGGTCCGGTATGGATTCCGAAGAAGGGAGCTACCCTCGAGCTCACCCTCGACAACCTGCCTATCTACGAGCGGCCTATCAAGGTGTATGAGAAGAATACCCTCGAGGTGAAAGACGGAAAGATCTTCATCAACGGCAAGGAGAGCAACAGCTATACGTTTAAGATGGACTACTACTGGATGCAGGGTGACAACCGTCATAATTCTGCCGACTCGCGCTACTGGGGATTCGTGCCCGAAGACCATATCGTAGGAAAGCCCATCTTCATCTGGTGGTCGAGTGATCCTGACCGCCGAGGACTGAATGGGGTACGCTGGAGCCGACTGTTCCGCTTTGTAGACGATATCAAATAATCCTCCTAGGTAACCTATGCGTCAAACACTCAAGTTCCTGTTGGCACTGCTCATCGCTTTCGTGGCTATGATGGTATTTAGGGCTGTGGCCCTCACTGTTTTCACGATCCACACCCAGGCGATGCAGCCTGTGTTCAAGGAGGGCGACTGTGTGTTGGTGAACCGCTGGAGCTACGGACTACGTGTAGGAGGAGAGAATATCTTCCCGTATGGAAGGATTTGCAGACAGGAGATAGAAAAAGGCGATATCGTCGCCATGGAGAATGCACAGGGACATATCGTTACAGGAAAGATATTGGCTGTTCCTGGCGAAACCATCTCCCTGAACGGAAAAATGGAGGTGGTGCCTGGTCTCGTCAACTGTGCTGACCGCGACTATTACTGGACGGCAGCCGTAGGCAAAGAGAAAGGCCATAGCGCTGCAGTGCTCATCGCAGAGGAACAGATTATCGGACGCATCACGCATATCATCTACAATAATCGTGAAGGCATTACTCAGCAGCACTTATTTCGGACCTGTACAGTGGTACCAGAAGCTCTATAGGGCGGAGGTGACACAGATAGAACGATGGGAGAGTTTTCAGAAACAGACTTTCCGCAACCGTTGCGTCATCGCCACCACCAACGGATTGCAGGCACTCACCTTCCCCATCGAACGGGGGGGAGCGGACCTGATTCAGGATATCCGCATCAGTGACCACGGCAACTGGCGACATCTGCACTGGAACGCCCTGACAACAGCCTATAGCGAGTCGCCCTTCTTTGAGTATTACCAGGACGATATCCGTCCGTTCTTCGAACAACGATGGGAGTACCTGATAGACTATAACGAAGCGATCCGTGAGAAAATCTGCGAGCTGCTGGACATCTGTCCCAAGGTGGCATTCACCCAACAGTATCTGTCGAAAGACGAGGTTGCGGCGGCCCATGAGTATACGGACTACCGCGAGGGCATCCGTCCGAAACATCCTTTAGAGGATGCTGATTTTACACCACGACCCTATTACCAGGTGTTTAGCGGGAAACATGGTTTCCAAGCGAACTTGAGCATCCTCGACCTGCTATTTAATATGGGACCCGAGAGTATTTTCTATTTATGATTCCGCTGGTGACATTATCCCACAGCATCCGTCTTAAATATATATCAAGTAACACATATGAAATACAGAGAATTAGGAAAAACAGGAATGAAGGTCTCAGAGGTGGGATTCGGTGCCTCCTCGTTAGGTGGCGTCTTCCATTCCTTCAACGAAAACAGAGGTATCGACGCGGTATTCGCTGCCGTCGATGCTGGTATCAATATCATCGATGTATCGCCCTACTACGGCTATTATAAGGCGGAGATTGTGCTGGGAAAGGCACTCAAGGACATCCCCAGAGACAAATTCTTCCTCTCGACAAAGGTGGGACGCTATGGGGAAGACGGTCACAACACCTGGGACTATTCCGCACAGCGTGCCAAGGAGAGCGTGTACGAGAGTCTGGAACGACTCCATATCGACTATATCGACATCATCAACGTACACGATATCGAGTTTCAGGGACGACTGGAGGGAGGACTGCAGAAGGTGGTCGACGAGACACTCCCTGCCCTCCACGAGTTGAAGAAAGAAGGCGTGGTGAAACATGTGGGAATCACTGACCTGCAACTGGAGAATCTGCGGTGGGTGATCGAGCATACGGAGCCTGGAACGGTGGAGAGTGTGATGAACTTCTGTCACTACTGTCTCTGTGATGATAAGCTCGCAGACTTTCTGGACTTCTTTGAGGAAAACCATATCGGCGTACTCAGCGCTTCGCCATTCTCGATGGGACTGTTGACGGAGCGAGGAGTACCCGAATGGCATCCGGCTCCGAAGCCACTGGTAGAGGCCTGTCGCAGAGCGGCCGAGCACTGTAAGGCGAAGAACTACCCCATCGAGAAACTGGCTATGCAGTTCGCCTGCAGCAATCCGCGCATCGCCACGACGGTGTTCAGTACCACGCGTCCTGATGCCATCAAGACCAACTTAGCCTATATCGCTGAGCCGATGGATGAGCAACTGGTGCAAGAGGTACGAGAGATCATCGGAGACCAGCAGCGGGTATCGTGGGCGAATACGTAAAGAATTGAAGAATTGAAGAATTGAAGAATTGAAGAATTAAAAAATTGAAGTTTTGAAGATTATTGACGCACATGCCCACTTGTGGCAGAATCAGCATACCGTAGTCAACGGTCAGCCCATCTATCAGATGGAGCCCAACCGCAGTCGTTCGATGTTCTTCGGAGAGGAGGTGCAGATGCTCCCACCGTTTATGACGGATGGGCAGAATACTGCCGAACGCTTTCTCTCCAATATGGACTATGCGCGTGTATCGGCAGCCGTCATCACCCAGGAGTTTATTGATGGCCTGCAAAACGATTATCTGGAGACGGTGCAGCGCCGCTATCCCAACCGCTTTTTCTGTTTCGGTATGCCTGACACCCGTAAACCGGGATTCTTGGAAGAGGCCATCCGTCTCATAGAGCGTGGCTTCAGAGGTATCAAGATCCCTGCAGCCCGTCTGCCGCAGCATTTCCTCAACGAGGAGATGATGATGCTCATGAAGCGGCTGGAAACAAAGGGTATCATTCTCGGCATCGAACTGCAGGATGGCGACGCACAGGTAGGACAGTTGGAGGAGATCATCCAAGACTGTCCGAAGCTGAAGATAGCCATCGGCCATTTCGGGATGGTGACGCGTCCCAACTGGATGAGTCAAATCCGACTGGCCCGTCACGAGAACGTGTACGTGGAAAGCGGTGGTATCACGTGGCTGTTCAATGATGAGTTCTATCCCTTCCCATCGGCGATGAAGGCCATTCGTGAGGCTGCCGACGAGGTGGGCATCGACAAACTGATGTGGGGCTCCGACTATCCCAGAACGATCACCGCCATCACGTATAAGATGTCGTTCGACTTCGTACAGAAGAGCGATGTCCTCTCGCTGGAGGAACAGCAACGCTTCCTCGCTGGCAACGCCCAACGGTTCTTTGGCTTCGACGAACTCGTGGACTTGCCCTATATTAAAAATATGAGTGAATAAACAAACGATTATAAGATGAAAGCAATTCAGATTACAGCACCACAGGAAATGAAAGTGGTGGAGATGGATCGCCCCCAATGCGGTGACGATGAAGTATTGTTAAAGGTTGATTATGTAGGTTTCTGTGGTAGTGACTTGAACACCTACCGTGGACTGAACACGATGGCTAAGCCTCATGTCATCCCTGGTCATGAGATTGGCGCTGAGATTGTAGGACTGGGAGCACACGTGCCCACAAACCTGCGCAAAGGGATGAAGGTGACGGTCAATCCCTACACCAACTGTGGGGTGTGTCCTGCTTGCCGTAGCCGTCGTTACAATGCCTGCGAGCACAACGAGACGTTAGGTGTGCAGCGCGATGGAGCCATGCGCGAGTATATCGCCCTCCCCTGGCAGAAGATCATCCCCATCGGCGATATCACACCTGAGCATGCTGCCCTCATCGAACCCATGAGTGTGGGATTCCACGCCGTCAGTCGTGCTCAGGCTGTCGATACCGATGTCGTCATGGTGATTGGTTGTGGTATGGTGGGCGTAGGAGCCGTCATCCGTTCACTGCTCCGCGGAGCAAAGGTCATCGCCTGCGACGTGGATGACGAGAAGCTCGACATCGTCAAGAAATTAGGTGCCGACTACACCATCAATACGATGAAAGAGAATGTACACGAACGACTCATGGAGATCACGGACAGTATGGGTCCGAACATCGTCATCGAGGCGGTGGGCTCACCTGTCACCTATCAGATGGCTGTCAATGAGGTGGCCTTCTGCGGACGTGTCATCTGTATCGGCTATTCGAAGAAGGACGTGGAGTTTACCACCAAGTATTTCGTACAGAAGGAACTGGATATTCGTGGTTCGCGTAACGCCCTGCCAGAGGATTTCGACGGTGTGATCCGCTATCTGAAGAAATACAATCCTCCCTATGATATCCTGATCTCGGATGTCGTCACACCAGAGAATGCCGAGGAAGCCATGAAGAAATGGAATGCTAATCCTGCCAAAGTATTCCGTATCCTCGTCAAGTTTGAATCATAAAATATGATCGTCCGATGAAAGGTTTCTTCAGCGCACTACTGTTATCTGTCATAACGGTAGCACAGGCATCAACTACGCCCAATATACCTGCTAAGAAGGGTGAAGCTTGTACCTTCCAGGAGGGAGTACGCTATTCCGAACTGGTGATTAACTCGCGTATCAACGACTTCAAGGCCAACCTCAACGCCTCGGGATTCGGGGTGTTCGA
Source organism: uncultured Prevotellaceae bacterium (assembly GCA_900321425.1). Taxonomy (GTDB): domain Bacteria; phylum Bacteroidota; class Bacteroidia; order Bacteroidales; family Bacteroidaceae; genus Prevotella. The sequence goes on from ONWA01000030.1 coordinate 27,660, forward strand.
TGACCAGGGAGCCATCGTACAAAAACCGAATAACACCAAGAAGGTGCTGGACTACGTTCCTGGACTGGTGGCAAAAGCAATCCTGGAAACAGTAGACTACTACAAGAATAGTCGTGAGGTGAATGTCAAGCCGTGGTTCTATGCCATGCAGCATTATGGCTGTACGTATGATATTGCCGATGCGGGTAAGAAAGGTAAGAGCTTCGACGACCTCAACGCTGTGAAACTGTATTTCAAACTCAAGGAACTGTCGCAGAGTGGTCTCTTTGGCGACAGTCCTTCGTATACGAACAGTAAGACGGCCGCTATCGCTGACGCTCGCTTTATGGATGCTATGAAAGGCATCAAGATGGCCAACGAGATCTATGTCATCGCCCCAGTGACACTGCCCGCAGCGGCTGGTGGCTGGTGGCATAAATCGAATTATGTGAACCAGATGTGGTGCGACGGTCAGTATATGGGTCCTGCGCTGCTGGCACAGATGATCACCACCTATGCGGGCTATCAGGCGGTCAGCAACAACGACTGGGACCTGATCACGCGTCAGTTTACTATTTCCTGGAATTTCTTGTGGAATAGTGAGACTCGTCTGCTCTATCATGCCTTTACGGCAAAACCTAAAGGTCATGCTGCCAAAGACTGGGCTGGCATCTCTTCTGTACCAGGACATGAGGTCTACCACTCTGCCGAATACTGGGGAAGGGCTGCCGGATGGTATTTTCTGGCGCTCATCGATGTGCTGGAGCAGATGCAACAGGCGGGTGTCAATGACTCTGCCAACTACCAGACGCTCTACGGCTATCTGCAACAGTTGGCCGAAGGCCTGGCTGACCGTCAGGATGCCGCCACAGGCTGTTGGTATCAGCTACTGGCTCACGATGGTACGTTTACTGCGCAGACCTACGATGCGTCCTACCGATATACGGATCAACCTGTCAGCAACTATCTGGAGTCATCGTGTACCGCTATCTTCACAGCCGCCTATCTGAAGGGTATGCGTCTTGGACTGCTCAACAACCAATATATGGCGCTTGCCAAGAAAGCGTATCGAGGCCTCATCAATCAGTTTATGGTGAGCGATGGTCAGGGTGGTGTTCATCTCATCGGCTGTTGTAAGTCAGCAGGACTGGGTGGAAAAACGTTCCGCGACGGCTCTGCCGCCTATTATCTGATGGGTCAGGATACAGAGCCGACGGTGGCTGACCCCTCCTCTCCCAGTTTCTATACGGAAGGGAAAGTCCTTGGAGCCTTCATCCTGGCGGCTACGGAATATGAGCGCATGAAAGATCGTTAACTTCTATTTTTCTAATGACGTCATGGGACTGCGTACGCCTTTGTAGCCTTTGAGGAAAGCCTTGGCAGAGCCGAAAGACAGGAACATATCCAGACGTACGGGGATGTGGTTCTGGTCGTCGGTGATGTAGAAACGGATGAGTTCGTGGTTCTTGCCCTTCTCGCGTTCAATAAACGAGAACACCAGACAGCGATACTTCTCATCGCGACCCTCCATCTTGAACGTCTCCTTGCCGATATACTTCAGCCACGAGTTGCTCATGCGACGGGCATCGCTGATCGGCATCGGTATATTCTCCCCTTCCTTAAGCGTTGAGGCATCGAAATTACGGGCACGAAGGAAGATACTCATCATGTCGTAGACACAATCCTGATACTCCGTCTCCTTCCACTTCACCGTACCGTTAGCCTCTATGCGATGCATCTTCAGGTGGCAGTTGTTCTTGGGATAGGTATACCACAGCTCGTCGACATAGTAACGCTTACCTTCACGAGCACCCTTACGGAAATAAAGGGGGGAGAGATCCTCGCTGCAATAGGACAGGAGCGTATCGCGCATCATGAACACATTATCGAGCTTGTTATTGCCACGTGTGATGAGACTGGTGCGCCACGCCTGCTGTCCGCCATAACGGGACATTACAGTAGACATGGAAGCCGAACCCACCTTCACCCAGATGAATTTCCAGTTAAAGTAAAGATCATAGGAGAGGAACTCTCCAGACTTGAACGCATGATTGTCGATGCCACACTGGGCGGAAACGGATAAAGGCGCAAAGGTAAGAAGAGATAACAACATGATACCTCCAATCCATCGGCTTATTTTGATTGCTCCACTATATGCTTTCATTTGATTGTCCTCCATATTATATTATTTGTCCTTGACATACTCAATACCTAACTTACGAGCGCGTTCGGCATTGCGGTCCTTGAGTTTCTTCTCCTTGTCGGCCTTCTGCTTGGTAATCGCCTCAGGCTTTTGGCGGTTGCGTGGCTCAGCCGTCAAATTCCAAGACTGCGTAACATCCCACTTCGCCTTACACTCGATCGCCTTGGGATAGTAATAGACCGCCTCAGCCTGTCGATCGGCATCATAATCGCCCGTATCCCATCGACCATTGCCATTGGCATCGACATAAGCAGAGAGGTAGTAAGTACCAGGGATGACATAGAAGAACTCCGCCACCTGTCCACGTGCTTTCACCTCTTTGACGAACTTACCGTTCTTGTCGATCAGTTGTACGATGATTGCGCTATCCTCAACTCCAGAGAGACTGATGAGCAAAGAACTGTACTCATCCATCGTCTTCACTCGCAAACCCTGCCGATACGATTTGGTGGGGTTACCATAGATATCCTCGAAAGCAAGACTATCGATTTCGAAACTATACTCGATACCAGGTCGCCATTCGGCGATGAGCTCATATTTACGTAATGACCCCTTCACAGGGCGGAACTCGAAATTGGCGTTATACCACAGGGAGTCGTGTTGTGCATAGAGATGAATGGCCGACGTGTCGCAACGGGCAAGCGGACGCGGCATCTCGATGAACACCTCTTTATCAGGGTCCATCGAAGAGGACACTGTATACTTAGGCTCAAGGAAGTGGGGAGGCATGATCGAGTCGTAAGCTTCCTCACGCTTCTTCTTTTTCTCCTGATCCTTCTGCCATTTCTCATATTCCTTCATACGCTCCTTCAACCGTTTCTCATAAGGAGTCTTAGCCAGCGCCTCTATCGTATCAGTCTGACTCACCAACTGTCCGAGGGTGTCCGTCATCTCATACTGCATGGAGAACCGCAAGGTGTCCTGATTGACAAGGGTGGTATCGCGGAGCCAATAGACGATGGAATCGCATTTCTCATTGGTCTCGATGACGAAGGCGCTATCAGCCTCAAAGTTCAGTCCTTGGATGACAGGTAACTGTCCGTTACCATAACTGAAATAGACGCCGATACGTTCAGGCTCATTCCGTTCCGTCTTGAGCAAGTAGCGATCGGTCTGTATTTCCTGAAAAGCCAACAGCACAATATCGTCAGGATAGAAATGCGTGAACTTCACCTGTTTGATGTTCGCAATATGGAGTGAATCGCGCCAGATGGTATCCTGTCGCATATCAGGTTTGCACGAGGGCTCGTAGGTAGCATGCGTGAAGGCGATCATCTCACTCTTCTGATTGAAGCAGTAATCGCCGTCGGCATCTTTCAAGGCATAGATACGGTACGTGCCAGGAGCCACACCCTTGATCACGAACTTCCCTCGAGAGTCAGTACGTGACACACGCAACATTGGTTTTTTCTTGAAGGCGCTGTCGGCCATATCATCATAAAGGCCCACCATCACCCCCTTCATCGGTTCGAGGTTGCTGGCCTCCAACACATAGCCCGAAACCTCCATCGTGTCTATCTGTTCGCCCGTAGAAAAGGTGAACGTGTAATTACCCATCGGGTTATTCTCGTTGTTGTCGCTGATCGCATCAGAGAAATCGATGGTATAAGTCGTATTCTCCTTGAGGGTATCCTTCAATTCCACCACGATCTTTTTGCCTGATGCCTTGATCTCAGGCATCTCCAATTGCGGTGGAGACACAATCACCTTATTGGTAGCATCCTCTAACTTGATATACTCATCGAAATAGATCGTCACCTTCTTGCTCGTCACATTGGTTCCCTTGTCCTCCGGCGACGAACCAATCACCTTGGGAGGGGTATCGTCGTACCATCCCCCATCAGGCTGTCCCATTCTGGCGCAACCACCAAAGAATGCAGTCACGAGGAGTAGCATGAGCACAAGAGTTAGAAAATGGCGCTGGGTCATGAAGGATTGCTATTTGATGATTCAATAATATTCAGTTTCAATAATTGATCAATAATATCGCGATTATTACTCAAGCGAGGCACCTTGTTCTGTCCACCCAGTTTACCACGCAGCTTCATCCATTCGTTGAAGAGTCCCTGACGAGCCTCAACAATCTCAAGATGCTGCAAGGTGATGTTCTTATAGCGCTTCGCCTCATAGTCACTATTGATTTCCTGCAGACGACGGTCGAGCAAGGAGGCAAACTGCGACAAGTCGGCAGGGGCTTTCGAAAACTCGATGAGCCACTGGTGACGACAACGAGCCTGATTGTCCATATAGACAGGAGCAGCGGTATACTCCAGCACCTCAGCACCTGTCTGCTGACAGGCATACGCCAGTCCTTGTTCGGCATTATCCACAATGAGTTCCTCACCAAAAGCATTGATAAAATGCTTGGTGCGACCCGTGATAATGAACTTATACGGATTGGTGGAAGTGAACATCACCGTATCGCCAATCTCATAGCGCCAAAGACCACACGAGGTGGTGATCAGCATCGCATAGTTCTTACCCGTTTCCACACCCCATAACGGAACGATGTTGCCAGAGCCAGACTCTCCAGAATTCCCTGTGAGATCCATAAACTCATAGAACACGTCGTAGTCGGCCATCAACAGCATCGACTTGTCTGTTGGGTCATCTTGCAGACCGAAGAAGCCCTCACTGGCATTATACGTCTCCATATAATGCATATTGGGAGAGGTGATCAGCTGCTCATACTGTTTGCGATAAGGGGTAAACGCCACACCACCATGGAAAAACACCTCAATGTTGGGCCACACCTCTTCCAAATGCGTCTTCCCTGATATTTCCATCATACGAGTGAGTACAGACAACATCCACGACGGCACGCCACTGATATTGGTCACATTCTTATGCAGTGCTTCCTGAGCAATCATTTCACGCTTAGACTCAAAATCGCTGAGAAGCGCCGTTTTCTTCTTGGGCACACGAACCAGATTCACCAAGGGATTGATATTCTCGATGAGAATAGCACTGAGGTCACCAACCAACGAGTCCTTCAGGTTATAATTGGGGGCATGACTACCTCCAAGAATCAAGGCACGTCCATCGAACAGCCGACTATTGGGATTGTTCTTTAGATAGAGTGCCACTGCATCCTTACCTCCTGCATAGTGAATATATTTCAGTCCATCAGAAGAGACGGGGATGAACTTCGACTTATCATTGGTAGTACCTGAAGACTTCGCATACCATCGTACCTGTCCAGGCCAGAGTACATCACGCTCGCCTTGCCGCATACGGTCGATGTCATTCTTCAACTCCTCATAGGTATTGACTGGCACATGTTTGACAAACTCGTCATAGCCATTTATTCTGTCGAACACATGGTTACGTCCATATTCTGTATTTTGTGCCCGCTCCAGTAAAGTCTGTAGCACATCGTGTTGCAGTTCCTCACTGTGGGTGAGCATCTTCTCTAACTCCCGTTGGCGGGGTTCGAAGAATTTTCTGATGATGCTCGTCAAAGTGATCATACGCTTCGTTGTTTGGTTCAACTTCCTTATAATTCTGCATGAGCCGCCTGATAGGCAGCTTCCTCAGCCTCCTGGATAATCTCTTCACGGGATTTCTCCTTGGATACTGCTTGGATGTCCGACAAATCAAACTCATCGGATTCCTGAGGTTGATTGGTCTTCTGCTGAACAGGAGCCTCTGTTTTCGCCTCTATCTTATCAAGTACTGGAGTAGTGGGTTTACTGTCGCTGATGAAGAAATTCTGGTCCTCCTCCACGTTGGGCACATTCTCTACAGGTTCTTCTTCCATCTTCGTGCGATTGGTCTTAGCGTCGAACACCTCATTCACAAACTGTGGTTCACGACGCAGGCGCAATAGTGTCTCCTTGGCAGCCAACTGCTGTGCCTCTTTCTTAGAATAGCCTTCTCCAGGCTCACCAGCCACTCCTTCAAGTTTGGTGATGAAACGAAAGGTAGGACTACCTGTCTTGTCTGTCTTCTGCTCCAACAATTCGAAATCCAAATGGATGCGATTACGCTGGCTCCACTCAATCAGTTTGGATTTGAAGTTAACTTCCTTGTATGCCACCTTATCGATATTGATAATGTTGCCCAGAATACGTTGGCGCATGAAGAACATACAAGCATCATATCCCCTGTCCAGATAGAGAGCGCCCACCAATGCCTCGAAAGCATTGCCACTCACATAGCTGTTGTGCGACTTGCCCTGTCCAGACGAAAGGATCAATCTGGTAATCCCTGTCTCCTCTGCCAGTTTGTTGAGCGTCTCACGCTGTACCAGTTTACTACGTGTATTTGTCAGGAATCCTTCACGTTTTCCTTCAAAATGAGAATATACAATATCACCCACGACAGCATCGAGGATGGCATCGCCCAAGAACTCCAACCGTTCGTTGTTGAGGGGTTTCCCTTTCTCGTTACGACGGCTAACACTCTTATGCATCAAGGCAAGCTTATAGTAGGCTATCTGATGGGGATAGAGTCCTATGATATCATAGAGAGCAGAAAAAAGCTCCTTATCCTTGCGGAAAGGGAGCTTTATGCGATCGATGATATTATCAAGCCTCATACTTCTTAAATACCACACAAGCATTATGGCCACCAAAACCGAATGTATTACTCAGTCCGGCGCGTACCACACGCTTCTGTGCTTTATTGAAGGTGAAGTTCAAATTGTAGTCAATCTCCTCATCCTTATCATCCTCCTCATGGTTGATCGTAGGAGGAATGATATCATCGTGAATAGCGAGGACCGTTGCCATCGCTTCTACTGCGCCGGCAGCACCCAACAGGTGGCCTGTCATTGACTTCGTGGAAGAGATATTCAGCTGATAGGCTGAGTCGCCAAAAACATCCTTAATAGCCTTCGCCTCAGAGATATCGCCCACATGAGTACTTGTACCATGCACATTGATATAGTCGATTTCCTCGGGCTTCATGCCTGCATCCTCAAGCGCATTCTTCATCACAAGTTTAGCGCCCAAGCCTTCCGGGTGAGAAGCCGTAATATGATGTGCGTCGGCACTCATGCCGGCTCCCACCATCTCTGCATAGATCTTTGCACCGCGAGCCTTGGCATGCTCCAATTCCTCAAGAATCAGACAGCCAGCACCCTCGCCGATGACGAATCCGTCGCGACTGGCACTAAAAGGACGACTGGCCTTCTCAGGCTCATCATTGCGGGTAGACAAAGCATGCATACCATTGAATCCACCCACACCTGTCTCGCAGATAGCAGCCTCAGCACCACCAGCAACGATGGCATTGGCCTTGCCCAGACGAATCAGGTTGAAGGCATCAGCAAGCGCGTTTGATGAAGAAGCACAGGCAGAAGCCGTAATGTAGTTGGGGCCGTGGAAACCATACATGATGGAAATCTGACCAGCCGCAATGTCTGCAATCATCTTGGGGATGAAGAATGGATTGAACTTAGGGCCCTTCTCACGGTTGACAACATAGTTCTCAACCTCGTCTTGATAGGTCTTAATACCTCCAATACCTACACCAAAGACAACACCGATACGATCCTTGTCTTCAGCCTCTAAGTCCATACCACAATCCTTGACAGCCTGCATAGCTGCCACTACGGCAAACTGCGTATAGCGATCCATCTTACGCGCTTCCTTGCGGTCTACATATTCGGTGATGTCGAAATTCTTCACCTCACAAGCAAACTGGGTCTTAAACTTTGATGCATCGAAAAGTGTAATAGGTGCGGCACCACTCACTCCGTTCAGCAAGTTTTTCCACATCTCCTCAGGAGTGTTGCCCACTGGCGTTACAGCGCCAAGACCTGTTACAACAACTCTTTTTAATTCCATATTCTTCAGTTAAATGAACCGTAATCTGATAGCAAAACAAGAAATTTGCTGCCGCCTTCCTAAAGAATAGGACAAAACGGCAGCAAAATTCTCATTTCTTACTTTTCACCTTATATTATTTATTTTCCTCAATGTAAGCAATGGCATCACCTACAGTACTGATCTTCTCTGCCTTGTCGTCAGGAATAGAGATACCAAACTCCTTCTCAAACTCCATGATCAACTCTACAGTATCCAGTGAGTCTGCTCCCAGATCATTTGTAAAACTTGCCTCTGGCTTAACTTCTGATTCATCAACACCGAGTTTATCAACGATAATTGCCTTTACTTTGCTTTCAATTTCTGACATAATTGTAAATTTTAATGTTAATATTGATTTCTTTTTCTATCAAACAACAGGGTTCTGTCGTTTTTCGGGTGCAAAGTAACAACAATTAATTCAGTTACGCAAACTTTTCGATAAAAAACTGCCATATTATTGCACATTATGGGGTATATTGTGCAACTAAAAACGTTTTTCTCTTGTGCTGTCAACACCCTTTTCTTAAAAAAACAATGAATTTGTTGGAAGTTTGAAAAACTTTAAGTAGCTTTGCAAAAAATATAAGCATATGACGTTTTCACAACAAGCAAACGCAATCTTTGGACAAGTGATTAGTGACTACCACCTGACAGATCATGTGGATGCCACTATTCATAATCCTTACAAGCAGGCTTCCATCGAGTACCAACTATACCTCAAATGCTGGATAGATACTGTGCAGTGGCACTTGGAAGATATCATCCGCGATCCCAACATCTCGCCCGTCGAGGCTTTGGCCATCAAGCGCCGCATCGACAAGAGTAACCAGGACCGTACAGACCTGGTGGAAGAGATTGACTCTTACTTCCGTCAGCAGTACAAGGAAGTGGAGCCCCTACCCGATGCCCGCCTGAACACAGAAAGTCCAGCATGGGCCATCGATCGTCTCAGTATCTTGGCGCTGAAGATATATCACATGCAGGAACAGGTGAAGCGCGAGGATGCTTCTGCCGAACACATCGCTAAATGCGAGGCAAAGCTTGAGGTACTTTTGGAGCAACAGACAGACTTGTCGCTGTCTATCGACCAACTCTTGGAGGATATTCAGGCTGGACGGAAATACATGAAGGTATATCGCCAGATGAAAATGTACAACGACCCTGCTACCAATCCGATTCTTTATCAAAAGAAATAATAACATTATTAACCCCTAAACAATGCAGTAATGAAAAAGTATGTTTGTGAAGTCTGCGGTTATGTGTATGACCCAGCAGTAGGAGACCCCGACAGTGGTATCGAGCCAGGAACAGCATTCGAGGATATCCCCGAGGATTGGGTATGCCCTGTTTGCGGCGTAGGCAAAGACCAGTTCTCCGTAGAGGAGTAAA
>ONWA01000046.1 GCA_900321425.1 uncultured Prevotellaceae bacterium
GACATTATCGGTGCAACAGTACGTGTAGAGGGAACACAAACCGCTACCGTATCTGATTTTGACGGTAACTTCGTGCTGAAGGCAAAAGAGGGTGCAACCATTACTGTATCTTATGTTGGCTATCAGAACGCCACAGTAAAGGCCGCACCGACAGTAGAGGTTATATTGCAAGATGACTCTCAAGTCCTTGAAAACGTGGTGGTCATCGGTTACGGCCGTGCTAAGAAAAACGACCTGACTGGTTCGGTTACCGCTATCAAGCCTGACGAAATGAGTAAAGGTATCACCAACAATGCAACGGATATGCTTGTTGGTAAGGTGGCTGGTGTGGATGTCATCACAGGTGGTGGTACACCAGGTGCTGGTGCCCAGATCCGCATCCGTGGTGGTTCGTCACTGAATGCCAGCAACGACCCTCTCTATGTGATTGACGGTCTGACCATTGATGGTGCTACTGCTAACGGTATGTCGAACATCCTGGCTATGATCAACCCGAACGACATTGAGACCTTCACCGTGCTGAAGGATGCCTCTGCTACCGCCATTTATGGTAGCCGTGCTTCTAATGGTGTGATTATTATTACCACCAAGAAAGGTAAGAAGGGCGCGGCTCCACGCATCTCTTACAATGGTGATTTCACCATCTCAACCATTGCTAAGAAGTATGATACACTTAATGCTACAGAGTACAAAAACCTCGTCAGTAGCATTGACGGTCTTGACGTGACTAAGCTTGGCGATGCAGATACTAACTGGCAGGACCAGATCTTCCGCACAGCTTTCAGTACCAACCACAATGTTTCTGTTTCCGGAGGTATCGGAAATATCCCATACCGTGTGAGTGGAGGTTATAACTCTGCACAGGGTATCGTTAAGACATCTTGGATGCATCGTGCCAATGCAAGTTTGAATCTGGCTCCAAGTTTTTTCAATGATCACTTGAATCTTAACCTCACAGCTAAGTTCATGTACGAGAAAAACCGCTATGCAGATTCTGGTGGTGCTATCGGCTCTGCCCTTTCTATCGACCCCACCCGTCCAGTACGTACCAACGATGAGACCTCGCCGTTCTTCGATGGTTATTACCAGCCTTTTACGAATGCCAATTACAGTGATCCCAACTGGACATATACTAATAACAACAATGCTCCCCAGAATCCATTGGCATTGTTGGAACAGAAGGAGACACTTGCTAAAGCAAGTGACTTTACAGGCAATTTTGAGGCAGACTACAAGATTCACGGTTTTGAAGATCTTCACATTCATGCCAGCTATGGTGGACAATACACTGAGTCGAAGCAGACTGATGAAATCTCTAAATATTCATTCTCAAATAACTACTATGGTTGGAACGGACAGACTCGTTACTTTAAATATAGCATTACAGCGAACGCTTATGCTCAGTATCAGAAGGAGTTGGGAATCCATTTCATAGACGTTATGGCAGGTGCTGAGGAAAGTCACTATCATCGTCGTGGTTACAATGAAGGCCAAGGTATCGATCCTTACACTGGAGAGGTTCACAACCCAAGCATCCGCAGTGAGCAGGAGTGGGCTACTCATAACTCTCTGGTTTCTTACTTCGGTCGTCTGAACTATACACTGCTTGAACGCTATATGCTGACAGCTACATTCCGTGCCGATGGTTCTTCAAGATTCTCTAAGGATAATCACTGGGGATACTTCCCCTCTGTGGCTCTGGCTTGGAAGATCAATGAAGAGAAGTTCATGAAAGACCTGACATGGTGGAATGAGTTTAAACTACGTTTAGGTTGGGGTAAGACTGGTCAGCAGGAGCTCGGTACAGATGAGAAATATAACCCCTCATATTTCGGCTATGCGCCTCTTTACGTCATCAGTAACTCATATGCCCAATATCCATTTGGAAGCACCTATTATAATACCATGCGTCCAAATGCTTACAACACTGACTTGAAGTGGGAAACAACCACCACTTGGAACGCAGGTTTCGACTTCGGTTTCCTGAACAACCGCATCACAGCCAGCCTCGATGGTTACTATCGTAAGACCACCGATCTGCTGAACTCTGTGACCATCCCTGTAGGTACGAACTTCGGTTCTGTACTAACAAAGAATATCGGTTCAATGAAGAACTATGGTATCGAGTTCTCTATCAACGCCAAGCCTATTGTTACTAAGGACTTCACCTGGGACATCAGCTATAATATCTCTTGGAACCATAACGAGATTACCTCTCTGACCGATGGTGCCGATGACGATTACTATATCAAGACAGGCGATGCCATCTCTCGTGGTAATTCTACGCTCATTCAGGCTAACACTGTAGGCAAACCACGTAACTCGTTCTTCGTTTATCAGCAGGTTTACGATGCCAACGGCAAACCTATTGAAGGTATGTATGTTGACCGTAATGCTGATGGTCAGATCAATGAGAGCGACAGATATTTCTATAAGAGCCCAGCCGCTGACGTCATCATGGGTCTCACCACTAAGTTCCTTTATAAGAAATGGGACTTCAGTGCTGCCTTCCATGCTTCACTTGGCAACTATGTATATTATGACCATCTGTCAAACAAGGCCTCTATCAGTTCATCAGGTCTGTACTCCAACAGTGCTTTCACAAACACCTTCCCCGAGGCGGTTGAGCTAGGCTTCACTGGCGTGGGAACAGAGTACTACCTCTCAGACTATTTTGTGCGCAATGCATCTTATCTGAAGTGTTCAAATTTCACTTTGGGCTACTCTTTCGACAATTTGCTGAAGAATCACCTCAACGGACGTGTTTATGCTACCGTTCAAAATCCGTTCATCATCAGCAAGTACAAGGGTATTGATCCTGAGGTTTCCAGTGGTGTAGATAGAAATCCCTATCCACGTCCAATCAGCTTCCAGGTTGGTGTCAACCTGAACTTCTAAGAGATTAATAATAGATTAATGTATAAAGAATTAAAGATTATGAGACATATATTTGCAAAAACGGTTATAGCAGGTCTGCTCATGATGGGCATGACTTCCTGTGCCAACGATCTGAATATCTCATCTATCGACCCACAGACCTCTACCTCTTATGAAGATATGGAGTTGTTGGCAAAGGTCTATGGTACCCTAGGTATGACGGGACAGAAAGGCCCTGCCGGAGCAGGTGATATCAGCAGCGACGAAGGTGAGTCAGGATTCTACCGTACTACCTTTAATCTTCAAACGCTGCCTACCGATGAATGTAACTGGGCTTGGCAGACCGATACCGACATTCCACAGATTACAGGTATCAGCTGGAATGCCAATAGTAGCCGTACCCAGTGGGCTTATCAGCGCCTCGGTTTCAATGTGCTGCTTTGTAACTTCTACCTGCAGAACACAGCCGACAAGGCTGATCAGGCAGACTATAAGTATTACCGTGCGGAAGTTCGTTTCCTCCGCGCTTTGTATTACTGGTACTTCCTCGACCTCTGGCACAAGGCTCCTTTCAAGGACGAGAACAATTCCATGAACGACCTGCCTGTTGAGAAAGCTGGCAAGGAGCTCTATGACTGGATCGACGCAGAATTGACTGCCGCTGAGAATGAGTTGGCACCTATCGGACAGTTCAACTCCGCCTCTGACTTCGGTCGTGCTGACGCTGGTGCAGCCTATCTGCTCCACGCTCGTCTGGCTCTGAACGCTATGGTTTACACAGATGGAGCAGTTAACGCATACGATAAGGCTATCAGCTATTGCGACAAAGTCATCAACGGTCCTTATGCCCTGAGTAGCACTCCAAAGACCAGTCCTGCTACCGGACTGACCTACAGTGGCTATGCACGTTTATTCATGGCTGACAATGATGAGAATGCTGATGTCATGAAGGAAATTATCTTCCCAATCCGCCAGGATGGAATCAAAACTCCTAACTATTCTACTGTGAGCTATTTAGTATGTTCTACCCGCGGTGCAGGAATGCCATATATAGGCACCAAGAACGGTTGGACTTGTAATTATGCTCGTCCAAATCTTATCGAGAAGTTCTTCCCCAACGACGACATTCCTATGTCATCTGATGATAATGTAGGCGATGGTTCAGAAGCAGCTATCATTGCCCTTGATGCGCAGGACGGTTCTGATACAAAGGGAATCATTGCAGCAGCGGGTGACGATCGCGCCCTGTTCTATGCTGGTCGCGGCGGCGGTATCCGCAAACTGCATACCGACAAGCTGAATAACTTCCTTGATGGTATCTCTATTGTGAAATGGCAGAACATCCGCACAGATGGTGGTACAACCCACGATCCGGAGTTTTCTGATACAGATATTCCTTTGTTCCGTCTGGCAGAAGCCTACATGACCCGCGCCGAGGCTAAGTGGCGTAGTGGTGATGCAACAGCCATCAACGATGTCAACGTGCTTCGTGCCCGTGCAAATGCTACGCCTCTGACCCAACTCACCGAGCAGGATCTCATCGACGAATGGTGCCGTGAGTTCTATATGGAAGGACGTCGTCGCTCCGACCTTGTCCGCTTCGATATGTTCACAGGTAAAAAGTACAACTGGGCCTGGAAAGGTGGCGTTGCTGACGGTCAGGCTGTGGATAGCCACTTCAAGTTCTATCCCATCCCAATGGATGACATCAACAACAACAAGAACATGACCCAGAACGCAGGTTATTAATTTATCGCTTAATTGAAAAGAGTTATGAACAAGAAAATATTCAATATAGGACGTTTGTTCTCCATCCTTGCTATGGTGACACTCATGCTGACCGCCTGCGAGAAGGATGACAAGAGCAATCCGACATTCAAGGCTACCAGCCCGAGCTTTAAGCTCAACGTGCCTGCGAATGCAACCAACAATGTTTATGATTTGGTATCTGCCAATGGTCTGGAGCTGACTTGTACACAGCCAGACTACAATGGCGTTCCATACGTCACTCAGTATCATGTACAGATTGCCCTCTCAGAGGATTTCTCACAGTTCAAGGAACTGGAGACTTCTTATACAACAGCAAAGATGAGTGTTGATGCTTATGAGCTGAACACGGGTATAATTGATCTGTTCCACGAGATAGAAGGAGACGTTGATTTTCCTGCTGAGCCACGTCCGCTATACATCCGTCTGCGTGCGAATGTTGTCAATATGTCAAACATAGTCCAAGACGAGGCACTCTCAAATATCATTGTACTCCCGAATGTTCTGGCAACATTCAAAGCACCAGAACTGACCTTCCCGACTTCTTGTTACATCGTCGGTTCTTCTATCGGTAATGGTTCTTCTGACGATGGCGCTACAAAGCCGTACTGGGGATGGTGGAAGCCTATGGCACCTGTATATGGTGGTGAAGGCGAGTTCTATACACTGATCTATGTACCTGATGGCGGACAGTTCAAGTGGGGCGAGGCCGAAAACGATTGGCGTGGTTACGACCGTGTGGCGAAGTTCGACGACCAGGCTAATGCTGGTGTTCACGAAGCCGAAAACGACGGTAATATCCAGATCGATAACGGAGGCTGGTACACCATCCACGTGGAGACAGCTCTCGGCGCTACGGAAGTGGCTTGGACGTTCCACATCTATCCAGGTGCTGCTTATGTTATCGGTAATGCTGCTGGTGGCGACTGGACTGACAGCAATGCGGATTGGCAGATGATTGTTCCTAATGGGGATGGCACATGGGAGTCACCCGCATTCACTGCCAGTGGAGAACTTCGCGCCTATATTAAAGTGCCTGGACGTGACTGGTGGAAGACCGAATTCACGCTCTTCAACGGCGACCTCTTCTTCCGTACAGCTAATATTGTAAACAACTGGGCAGAAGACGTTGGTCCAGAATACTCTGTAGCTTGTTCTTCAGGCCAGAAACTCTATGTAAACTTTAGCACGAACACTGGTGAAGTAAAATAACTAATAAACGTACATGAATATGAAAAAGATATTTCAAAATAGCTTAGCAGCCTTGGCGGGTCTAGTACTCGCCAGCTGCAACGGCAACTACGACGACTGGACAAAGCCACAGAGCTATAACCAGGAAGATCCTGCTGCTGCCTATGGCGTGACATTATCGCCCGGTTCTGTTACCATGCCTGTTAGCGACGATGAAGTTACACTCCTTTCATTCGCTGCAACAAGCGAAGATGTCACTGGTTACGGTATTCGTTCACTCAAAATAAACGATCAGAATATCGACTACACCATTAATGGCAATAACGTGATTGTATCGGCTAACGATTTAGAGGACCTTACAGTTTCTATTTATGAGTCTCGCGCAAAGGTGGCCCGTAATCTCGATATAGCAGTTGAGTACGGTGCTATCCTTAAGAACGGTGATGCCGTAGCAGGTAAGGGAGCCGTAACCTCTACCCTCACCCCAAGGGACATCCCCGCAGCCGACCCCAAGGGCTATTTCTTACTCGGCAATTTTGAAGAGAACGGTAATGGCTGGGATCTGACAGCTCCAGTATGGATGACTGACAACGGTGATGGTACCTATAGCGCTATTGTCAATACTACAGGCGACGGCGACAACTGGTACAAGTTCTACGAAGGTTCTCACTATAGCGCAGATAGCTGGGATGAGGTGAATGCTGGCCAGATGGGCTGTAAGGAAAACGGCTGCGCCGACAATTTCGGTCTGATTATATGGCCTGGAGATAAGTACAATGTAGAAACACCGGTTATCAGCGGCAAGGGACAGTTCAAGGTTACCTTCGACGCGAACAACATGACTTATAAGGTGGTTCGTCAGGCCGTAAACTACTATATCGTTGGTGGACCTAACGATTGGGCAGGCTCAGCAGCCAGCAAGGAGCTGAAGTTCAGCCAAGCTAACATCGAAGTGCCTCTCTATACTATCGTGTTCCCTGCAGCTGCAGAGGGTGACACATGGTTCGCTATCGGTGATGACAGGGCATGCGACGCCATCACCAACGATGGAGACTGGAAACAACTCTTCGGTACGACCAGCGGCAACGGCAACCAAGGTACATCTGGAACACTTGCACGCCGATCGGCACTCGCTGATGACGGTTCGTTCAAGATTGATGCTGGTGCCAAGTTCATCAAGGTGGTACTTGATATGGACAAGATGACCTATGAGGTTTCTCCGCTCAGCTTCGGCGAGTATATCTATGAGGCTGGAACGAACAACGACTGGGGTGCAATCGAGCAGCCACTCTATTGTGCTGACGGTCAGGGTAACTATATAGGTTATTTCTACAGCACTGGAGCAGACTGGGCTGATGGTAAGGGAGCCTTCAAGTTCCAAGGGGCATTCAATTCATGGGACGAGGGTAACTACGGTTATGCCAGCGGTGATGAAACAAGTGGCTCACTGGTTGACAGTGGCGACTCTGGTAACATCCTCGTAGAACCTGGTTTCTATCGTGCGGAGATCAACCTCGCAGCCATGACCTATGCCTTAACCCCAATTAGCACTATCGGTATCATCGGTCCTGCTCAGCCTGGTGGTTGGGATACGGATACAGATATGACTTACAACGAGGAGACTCGTGCTTGGGAAGCAACCATCGATCTGGCTGCCGACGAGATCAAGTTCCGTGCTAACGACGGTTGGGATATCAACTGGGGTGGCGACACAGAAAACCTGACAGAAGGTGGTGACAACATCAAGATCACAGAAGCTGGCACTTATTTCATCCAGCTCTTCCCACGCTGCCAGAACAAGTCTTATTGCAAGATTACAAAGAAGTAATTTTCATTAACTTAAAGAAATCAGGCGGGCCTCAAAACGACCCGCCTGATTTGTTCTCAATTGTAATTTTTGCTAGATTTAATTCTAGCACTATTTACATTTAATTCTAGAAAGTGCTAGATTTAATTCTAGGAAT
>ONWA01000031.1 GCA_900321425.1 uncultured Prevotellaceae bacterium
TTCAATTACCCAAGAAATATCCTAAATCAAATATAAAGAATACTCCTCGCTTCTTGTACTACTACTTCTCTGTTATGAAAATCTATCAAAGAACTCTTTTCTTCTGCCAACACCCAAATTTTTTTGGGCGAAAGCGGATGCAAAGGTACAACTAATTTTTGAACCAACAAACAAAATACAAAATATTTTTTGGGAAAATAAAAAAGTTTTCGACTTTATTGACAGACTGGAACTATACATACCTTATTATATAATATAAAAGAGCATCCTGTCGTTACAGAATGCTCTTCATATCATTGTCTACGGAATCGCCTTATTCTCTCTTACCAAGTATGCGCAGCAAATAGATAAACAGGTTGATAAAGTCCAAATAAAGCGTCAGCGCACCTAACAAGGCCAGTTTCTGATACCCTTCACCTGCATCTTCCGCTGTCATCAACATATTCTTTATCTTCTGAGAGTCGTAGGCTGTCAGTCCCACAAAGATCAGTACACCGACATAGCTGATTATCAAATCAAAACCAGAACTCTTCACAAAGAACACATTCACCAGAGTTGCAATAATCATTCCGATCAGCGCCATCATCAGGATTTTGCCTAATGACGAAAGGTCCGTCTTGGTAACATATCCAAGAACAGCCATAGCAGCAAAGGTACCCGCAGTAATGAGGAATACATTGGCTATGGATGAAGCTGTATAGATGGCAAACAGAAACGACAAGGTGACACCATTGATGACGGAATAGAGTACAAACATCAAGGTGGCCGTTGTCAAAGACAGACGGTTAATTGCTGCACTCACGCCAAATACAAGAGCCAATTCAGCAATCAACAGACCCCAAAGAAGTATCTTGTTGGTGGCGATAGTCATCATCAGACCAGGACTTGTTGCCACGCCATAAGCAGCGACACCCGTAATGACTAATGCCAAGGTCATCCAAACATATACTTTACGCAATAGTGTAGGAAAAGCAGTAGACATGGCCAGTTGCTTCTCCATAGAAAAGCCTTTTAAATCAATTTTTTCGTAATCCATTTTTTTATGTTTTTTATCAATGAATATGCAAAGTTACGACAAAGCCATTAAATCACAAAATAAATTGTGAATTATTCACGAACTTTTGGAAAGACACGACCGACGTTTTCGTTGGTTTGACGAGCGACTTCCTCCTCTTCTACCCCATAGGCATCAGCCAGACGGGCAATGATATAAGGAATGAAAGAACTCTCATTGCGTTCGCCGCGCTTGGGGACGGGTGCCATATAGGGAGCATCTGTTTCCAACACAATACGACTGAGTGGGACAACAGCAGGCAGGACCTCGGGCAGATGCGACTTCTTAAAGGTGAGTACACCTCCGATGCCCAGCACAAAATTCTCAAACTCCAACAACTGACGGGCTTCGTTCTCGTTTCCGGTAAAACAATGGAACACTCCACCTGGCAGTTCCTTCTGATAACGACGCAATATGTCCACTAACTCATTCTGCGCTTTCCGACAATGAATCATCAAAGGCAGACGCGTTTCCACCGACCAGCGTACTTGCTCTTCGAAAGCAGTCATCTGTTCCTTTTCGAACTCTCGAGACCAATAGAAATCAAGACCCACTTCGCCAATGGCTATCACGCCAACATCCGACAGATGCGGGTGCATAGCAGACAGCACCTCTTGCCAGTCGGCCTTCACCTCCTCGGGATGTAATCCAACCATAGGATAGGCAAAATCGGGGAACTGACGACAGAAATCCATCACTGTATCCAGAGAAGGCAAATCGATGGCAGGGATAAACACTTGGGAAGCACCTGCGTCCTTTGCCCGCTGGACGACCGTCGCTCGATCTTCTGCGAACTCCGTCCCATCCAAATGGGCATGGGTATCAATAAAGGGAATCATTTGAGAGATTATTTCTGACGGCACATCAATTCCAACGCATACTGGCGCAATAGTTCCTTACGCTCATCAGGCACACTCACTTTGGCCAGACTTTCATTCGCAAGACCAGTATAATAGGCTATCTTCTGTTCACAGAGTTCGCGAATGCCCATAGAATTATACAGAGCAGTCACCGCCGCCACTTTCTCCTCACGAACAGGATGCTCCATTCCAATCCATCGTTCCAGTTCGGTTCGTTGTTCCGCATTGGCACGATTGAAAGCATTGATGAGCATATAGGTCTTCTTATTGCACATGATATCGCCGCCAATCGCCTTACCAAAAACCTTCGGATCACCATACACATCAAGCAAATCATCTTGTAACTGGAATGCCAAGCCAAGTTTTTCACCATATTCATACAGATAGTTCTGGTCTTCCTCTGACGCATCACCCATAATGGCGCCTATTTTCATAGCACAGGCCAGCAGCACACTCGTCTTCAGGCGAATCATTTCTATATATTCTTCTTCTGTCACATCATTACGTGTCTCGAATACCATATCATACTCCTGACCTTCACCAATCTCGAGCGCTGTCTCTGTAAACAAGTGAAGTACATCAGGAAGATAGCTCTCTGCACATTTTGCCATTCGTTCATAGGACAGCACGAGCATGGAGTCACCAGATAAAATCGCTTTATTGGCATCCCATTTCTTATGCACTGTGGTATGACCGCGACGCAAATCGGCCTGATCCATCAAGTCATCATGCAACAATGTATAGTTATGGTATGTCTCCAAAGCTATCGCTTGGTTCATAATCTCCTCCGGCCGTTCCTTGAACAGGTTATACGACATCATCATGAGCACTGGTCGAATACGTTTTCCTCCCAATGACAACACATACTGAATAGGTTCATATAGTGATGACGGTTGACGCAGATACTGCATCGTATCCAACGTATCATTCACCATTTTCAACAAATCGACTGACTTATACATATTATTATCTGATTAATCTACATTTTAAAGACGATTGGTACACAGACCATCGTACGACAGGGATTCCCTTTGTCGATTCCCGGTTTCCATTGAGGCATCATGCGTAATACTCTTAAAGCCTCACGGTCACACTCAGCACTCAACGACTTGGTGACTTTCAAATCAGAGATACTGCCATCAATATTTACAATAAACTGTGCTATCACCTTCCCTTGTAACTTCTTACGTTGGGCAACAGCTGGATAGCGCAAGTGGGTTGTCAGGAACCTTACAAATTCCGACGCACCACCAGGGAATTCAGGCAACTCCTCTACGATACGGAAATGAAGAGGGTTATCAAACTGATCCGTCAGTTGCGGAGGTTCAGGGGTCTCTTCCGACTGGTCATCCTCTTCGGACTCAGCATCCCCTGTCTGCTCAGGAGTGACAAGAAGTTCTTGAGGTTCATCCACATCAGCCACGACCAGCTTCTCGGATTTCTCATATTCCTCTTCTTTTAACAACGGAATCCTATCGCGATCCTCCTCGACATTCAGATCCTCGACAATTTCTTTCAAGGTATCCAAATCCATCTCCGGATTCGCCTCTTCCTTCCAACTCAATTCAAGAACAGCCAACAGCATACCTAACGAGACAACGAGCCCGAAAACGAGTCGCCATCCTCTTCTTCTTTCCAAATCAGCATGCTTTGACTTCTTAACTTCCATAATAATCGACGGATTTTTCCGTTATTGATAAAAACTGACTGCAAAATTAGCTTAGATATTTGAAAAAGCAGTATCTTTGTCGACAAATTTGGTTAATTAGATGAAAAAAAATGTTTTTACCGCCTTTTTGGCATGCTTGTCAATATGCTGCAGTGCGCAAGAAAGTCAAACGGCATATAACTTTCTTCGGCTACCGGTTAGTGCACATATAGCGGCGATTGGCGGTGACAATATCACCATCGATAACGATGACCCGACTGTTATCTTCCATAATCCTGCACTCATCAGCAACCTGAGTCGCAAGATGATCAACCTGAATTTCATGACCTATATGGAAGGAGCAAAAACGGGTAGCGCAGCTTTTATTAAGCCAGAAGGCGAACGGGCCACATGGGGTGTTGCTGCTCAATATATGAACTACGGTTCCATGAAAATGAGGAGCATCAACAATGAAGATATGGGAGATTTCTCAGCCAAGGATATAGCAGTATCGGGAAGCTTTGCATATGCATTAACCAAACATATTGCAGGAGGTATCACGGCCCGATTTATCACCTCGTTCATTGGAGGCTATAGCTCTATAGCAATGGGCGTTGACCTCGGCGTTAACTATTACAATCCCGACATTGACTTGTCTGTCTCTTTAGTCGCACGCAACCTGGGAGGACAGATCAAAGCCTTTGACGAGGAGTTCGACCGCATTCCCTTTGACTTGCAATTAGGCGGAAGCTATCGGTTCAGGAATATGCCTTTCCGTATTTCAGCTACCTTGACACGTCTCACAGACTGGAGTGACAAATTTCTGCACCACGTTGTGTTAGGAGCAGATGTCTTCTTGGGTGAAAACATCTGGTTAGGCGCAGGCTATAATTTCCGCCGTTCCAGTGAGATGAAAATTGACACAGGAGAAGGTAACAGCAATCGCGGAGCCGGTTTCTCATTTGGAGGTGGCATCGAACTGGAACGATTCCAGCTACAAGTAGCCTACTCGAAACTGCACGTCAGTGCAAACAGTCTTATTATCAGTGCATCATACGCTTTATAACTTATCATTTAACATATCTCGGACATGAAGAAAATCACAATTGCTATTGACGGACATTCCTCTTGTGGAAAAAGCACGATGGCCAAGGATCTTGCTAAAGAGTTAAGATATATCTACGTGGATACAGGAGCCATGTATCGAAGTGTCACGCTCTATGCCATGCGCCACAACATGTTTAATGATGATGGCAGTGTGAAGTTGCAAGAGCTGGAAAAAGCGATGCCTCAAATACACATTTCTTTCCAACACAACGAGAAAACGGGGAAGCCCGACACATATCTGAATGGTGAATGTGTAGAACAGGAGATTCGTTCGATTGAGGTAAGCAGTCACGTTAGTCCTATTGCAACCATTGGTTTTGTTCGCAGAGCCCTTGTTGCCCAACAGCAACAAATGGGGAAAGACAAAGGTGTTGTCATGGACGGTCGTGATATCGGCACCGTCGTCTTCCCTGACGCAGAATTAAAGATATTTGTGACCGCCTCTGCCGAGGTACGCGCCCAACGACGTTTTGACGAGCTCAAGAGCAAAGGTATGCCTGCTGATTATGAGGACATCCTGAAGAATGTGCAGGAACGCGACTATATCGATTCGCACCGCGAAGAGTCGCCATTGCGAAAGGCAGACGATGCTATCTTGCTCGACAACTCACACATGACCATTGCAGAACAGAAAGCATGGTTACTGGATCGCGTCGCGACACTTCTCCATTAACCATTTGGGGGTACTGGTAGCTCCACAAATTCCAACAGTCTTGATACCCTTTAGCCACTGGTGGTTAATCTCGTCAGGGCCTTCAATCAGATGTGTGTTAGGATTAACACGCAAACACTCATTATAGAGCACTTTGCCATTAGAGCTCTTCCGTCCACATACGAACAGAATCAGGTCATGTCGTGAAGCAAACTGCGAGATGTTAGGCATTCGGTTGGCCACCGATCGACAAATGGTATCCGTACTCTTGAATGTCGCTGATGGTGAGATATGCTGTTGAATATACTCGATAATTTGATGAAATTCATCGAGCGATTTTGTGGTCTGCGAATACAGAAAGATATCCCGTGAGAAATCAAGTTTTGTCACCTCGTCAACACTCTCTATCACGATAGCAGTAGATTGTGTCTGTCCCACTAAGCCCAGCACCTCCGCATGTCCCTTCTTACCGAAAATAACAATCTGAGCTGCGCCCGCCTCGAATTGTCGTTTAATACGTTTCTGCAACTGAAGTACCACGGGACAGGTAGCATCAATAATCTCAATATGATTCTGACACGCCAGTTCATAAGTCTCAGGTGGTTCACCATGGGCACGCAACAATACTTTCACATTATGAAGCTTACGCATATCGTCATGATTGATGGTTACCAGTCCCATTTTTCGCAGGCGCTCACACTCCATTCCGTTATGAACAATATCACCAAGACAATACAGTTGATTGCCCTTTGACAATTCCTCCTCCGCCTTCTGTATGGCAGTCGTCACTCCAAAACAGAAACCGCTTCCGTTGTCTATCTCAATCTGTAGCATTTTTCAACTGATGGAAATATTGATCCAACAACTGCTGTGCAGCGACGAAAGAGGTCTGCTGACCAGCCAACACCGCATGTTCAGCCTCACTCAGGAGTCGTTTGATTTGCGGATTATGGTAGAAACTTAAACGTAAGTGCTCATTGATGCTTTCGTACATCCAGTACTTCGCTTGTTCATTGCGACGATAGTAGAAGTATCCATTCTGTTTGACGAAGTCCATATAATGGTAGATCATATCCCATACCTCCTTGACGCCAGTTCCATAGAAGCCACTATAGCATAACACCTTGGGACTCCATCCACTTGCCGGCATCGGGAAGAAATGCAGCGCATTGCGGAAATTGGTTGCTGCCATCTGGCAAGCCTCAACATTATCACCATCACACTTGTTGATCACGATACCATCTGCAATCTCCATGATACCTCGTTTAATACCCTGCAACTCATCGCCTGTACCAGCCACTTGAATGAGCAAGAAGAAGTCGACCATCGAATGACAGGCAGTCTCACTCTGTCCGACACCCACTGTCTCCACAAATATCTTATCAAATCCTGCTGCTTCGCATAGGATAATTGTTTCACGAGTTTTCCTAGCTACACCACCTAACGAACCCGCAGAGGGTGAAGGACGGATAAATGACTTAGGATGCTGTGCCAATTTCTCCATGCGTGTCTTGTCACCAAGGATACTTCCTTTACTTCGTTCAGAACTGGGGTCGATGGCAAGAACGGCCAATTTGCCACCCTTTTCCTTCAACACATGAACGCCAAATTCGTCTATAGAGGTAGACTTTCCGGCACCAGGTACGCCACTGATACCCACCCGAATAGAATGACCGCTATAAGGGAGACACTTCTCAATCACCTCTTGTGCCTTGGCTTGATGATCCGGATTGACACTTTCCACTAATGTCACCGCTTGAGAGAGGATGGTTACATCGCCTTTGACGATACCTTCAACCATCTCTGCAGCTGAAAGTTCACGACGACGGAATCGGTTCCGCTGAAGATAGGGATTAATAATAGATGGCTGTTCTACACCACTATTTACTTGTAGGCCAGCATATTCCTGGCTATTTTCAGGATGTTCCATTTGCTTATTTTATTTGAATATGAAGTATGACTTTGGGACGGTTGGGGTCGTTGGTGATCATCAGAATACGAGGACGTGTACGCACCTTCGACAACTGCTCACGATAGGCTGTTACCTTCAACTTAGTAGACTCGCCAGGAGCCAGACTCCGTTGATTCAGTGTCACCTCCAACCCACTTGTAAACATCTGTAGCGAGGATATCTCCAACGTAGCAGAACCCTGATTGGACAGGATAATCTCGTTTTTCTTTTTAGATTTCCCTTCAAAAGCGATTTCAATATTCTCGGATGAGAGAGCAAGCCGAGGAACGTTTGACACATCCCCCCCTGACAATGCAGGTAAAAGCACCACACTGACCCCCATCTCATTGGAAGGACTTACTTTCTCTCCTGGTTCTTTTGCCAAATAAACCGAGCTTTGTGTCAGTCCGTAATCACGTAAATTGGAAGAGTTCAGCGTAAACACAATTTTTCCAGATCTACCAGGTGCCAGACGTGCTGGTGTGAGATCTGCCGACAGATAGGAAGGCAGATGCATCACATTGGGAGAAAGGACTTTCTTACCACTATTCAATATATGTACCTCCTGAACAGGCATATCGCCTTTATTGACATCATCAAATTCCAAGTCACGCTTATCTAATCTTAGCTCTCCTATTTCATAAGGATAAGCGTCGACAGAACCCTCCATCTCCGCCAGCACAACACCTGTCATTGTCAGGAATACTGGTTTTTCCGAAGCATTACTCATGATTGCAGCCATTTTATGAAAATGTCCCAACTGACGAGCATCATAGGTCACCTTCACCTGAAAATGTTCACCACCAGCAATGCTTCCTTTGGGATAGTCCACCTTTGTACAGCCGCAATCGGTCTTCACCGAATGAATAGTCATTTTCTTCGTGCTCTTATTCCACAACTCAAACGTCGCTGTGACAGGACGCATATATTCCGTATTGCCACAGTCAACCACAGACTTTGTGATCACCAACCGCTGCGCTGATACGCTCAGAGACAGCAGAGTTAACATACTTATCAATATTCTTTTCATCTTCATCATTATTTTACAACGATATTCTTGGAACTACAAGTTGCCCTAAACTCAGGTGCATAGGCACACTGAACAGTACAAGTACCTGTTTCATATACACCTATCCGATCGATATAATACTCTGTTTCCAATATATGTTTCCCTTTTGCCAGCCTATCCATGTAATAATGAGTAGTATAGTCTTTGGGCGAACGATAGACGCCACGGCGATAACCACTCAATTGTTCTACAGGTTCCATGCAAGCTGCACGTTTGTCTACAATCTGAACGAAATCGAGATCGCGGGCAGCCACGATGGTCAGTCGCACCTTGACACGGTCCCCCACTCGCAGAGGTTCTGTTCCGACAGGGATTATCTCACGTTTTACGGTGATTTCACTGCCTTGATCAGCTATTTCTTTCGTTTTCTGCATAAACTGCATATAGAGTGCGCCCCAGCTTGTACCCTCACTCGTCTTCTCTGCAGAGAACGTTTTAGGTTGCTCGTTGGTAACGACAGTCTTAACATACCCTATTCCTGCAGTAGCTTTTGGAAGATCAAGCACTTTTCCGTCTATCGTCAAAACCGTCTGTTGCTCCTCTATACTCAATGCCTGTTGGTTTCCATGAAGGAACGCATACACCGCATTCACGCTATTAATAGGTGTACTCCATGCCTGTGTCCGTTTTTCCTGCAACAGCCACCGCTGCATCTCCATGATGGTCTGTGTGTCGGCAGGAGTTAGCATTTGTATGGCCTCAATAGCAGCTACCTGTGTAGGGATTCGATAGTCATGCCATGAATATCCGGCTCGTGGAGTATCAAAATAACGTCCCATATCCTCACGCCACACCGTATACTCCTTGATGGACTGAACATAGGTCTTGTTTTGAAGAATAATAGCCGAGAGGGCTTTCTCGTAAATCGACTGATTTTTTACTTCTTTCTTGAGTAATTTTGTCAGATATGCATTAGCTGCCTGCACTTGCTGAGGCAGTGTCCTACCGTCAAGCTTGCACAAGTAAAGCCATTGCAACGCCTGATGGTTAGGGAATATTGGATGATGGCCTTTCTTCTCTTCTTTTTTCATCTCATCCACCAGTTTCACCATCTCGCTACCCATATAATCAAAGGCGCGACTCAACATCATGCTTGTTGCTGAGTGTTTTCCTGTCATTGCATTCAGTCGTACTAACATCTCACTGACAGCAACAGTCATATACAGACTAC
The DNA here is from genome assembly GCA_900321425.1 of uncultured Prevotellaceae bacterium. Taxonomy (GTDB): domain Bacteria; phylum Bacteroidota; class Bacteroidia; order Bacteroidales; family Bacteroidaceae; genus Prevotella. Next base: position 9,513 of record ONWA01000031.1, read on the forward strand.
TTGGCATTCCTTTCCACCAACAGAAGCCACCATCACCTAATTGTAACTTCTCCAGTTGACGGAGCGTAGCATCCTGTCGAGCCTTCATCTGGTTCGTTTCAAAGAAATCCGAGAGCTGTTTTCGTTGTGTGGTCTCACTCTTGGCATCCATCACCCATGGAGTTTCCTCCAACACCAGTTCCTTCAGTTCCTGATTTTTCTCAAGAGCACTCATCAGCGAAGATTCGTTCCCTTGCTCCATCATCCATTGGTCGAAAATAGTCTTTATCCTTGGATGCTGGCCAATCAGGTATTGAGCGATGGCATTGGCATAATAGGAAGCAGCCTGATCCACTGCATTATACTCACTGGGATTACCCACAGAAGGCAATGTCTGAACCATCAGCCATGCAGGGTTATTGGTATACTCTATGGTTATACGATTATCTTTGACATTCTGAGGCAGAGGTATCTCTATCCGTTTGATACCAGGTTCTGTTTGTGTAAAAGGTACAGTTACCGTTACCAGTTCCTCATCAGAGAGCACAGGTAAATAATGTTGTTCTCCATCGCTATATTGTTCTCCTTTTGCTACCACCTTACATACGAGTAGTGTAGGATCGAAAGCACGGGCATCCACATCAAACGTCACCGACTGAGTGGCATTCGCTGACAAAGAGAAGGTGGCAGACTGTTCTAAGACGATTTTCTCTGTCAAGGGGTCTGTCAGTTGCAGCACCGCAACACCTGTTTGAACCTGCTCAGTCGTATTTGTCAATCGTGCAGAGATTGTTGACTGGTCGCCCCGACGGATGAAACGCGGCATATTCGGCTGAATCATGACAGGTTTCTGGGCAATCGCCTCAGCCTCTATATATCCTTCATCCATCTGACGAGTATGGGCAATGCCGACAAATCGCCAGGTGGTCAGACTTTCTGGCAAAGAGAACTGAATAGCTACCATTCCTTGTGGATCGGTCATCAATTGTGGATAGAAGAATGCGGTTTCCTGCAGGTTCTCTCTGAACTGTACATCACCCATTTCAACGGTTGGTTGTGTAGCCTCAGCACTGAGTTCAAAGGCTTCTTCAACAGCACTCCCTATTGCACTCTTTGCCATCTTCATCTCTACCATATCGGCACTGGCATTCATCACCTGCGATGACCCTTTGGCCAATAACACAGGTGCCGCATAACGTCCTCGTATCCGATAGTTACGTGATACGAAATAGGTAGGGAATACATTGTCATCAAAATGGCTCCACTCGAAGGATGGAACAGGGAACGACTGACGATCTTCCTGCTGACATATTCTACTGATTCCACCCAATGAGATAGACATCCACTGTGCACTGGGTAATGGAATCCACGTGTAAGGGTTTAAGGTGAATTCGTTCTTTGCCAACTGGTCAAGCGACTTATCATAAAGCACAGCCATCATCTGGGCATCGGCAGGCTTACCATTAGACTGTCGTACACGCAAGGTCCACGACTCCTGTTGCCCGGGTATCAGACGATCACGGAAAGTTTCCCATTGCAACGACAGTTTCTTGTCAGGCAGTGGACGACGGATTGTCGCCTCATGGTGATAGCAGACACCATTCTTCACCCACGAGAATGTAAGCAGCAACCCATTTTGATAGCTTTCCTGATAGGTAAACTGTCGATTGAGGAGTGCATTCGAACGTTCAACAGCCCCACTCTCCAGCACCTTTTCGCCAGACAAGATACTATAGACGATATGTACATCTTTTGCCGATGAGCCAACCTGTACTGTCACGGGGTTACCATCCTGAGGAAATGCCGTATCTGAGACATAGAACCAGTCGTCTGTTTTCACACAAGGCTTCTTATCGTTGAGCGCGAACACCACAAATGTATGCTTCAGGGTGTCTGTACCACAGACAGCTGTCAGTGTGTGCTGTCCTGACATTAGGGCAGGAATAATTACTGGTGTCTGTGTAGAAGTGGTTTTCCACTTTCCACCATCCCATTGGTATCGAACGTCCGCAGGGACATCATTGCCGGCAGCGTTCTTCTGACGGAAGATTACCTTCGACAACTGGTCGGCCCTCACTTGATTGGGTAGGTCGCAAGTCAATACCGTCGACTTATTCCCCAAAGGCAATGACAGTTCTCCATGATGTGTCTCTCCACTGACATCAGTCACATCAGCAGTCACCACAAAATGATAGAACATGGTGTAGTCCGTATCAGGAACCATCATCGGCACACGTACCTCGAAAGTTCCGTCGTCAGCTGTAGACGTCAGTTCCTCTGCCAACACCTTATCTGCTGAAGAAAGATCAAGTCCGCCACGATTCCAATAATGGCTATAGCCACACCACCAAAAAGCTCTTCGGCGTACTACCTGATAGCGTACTTTTGCTCCTTGAACTGGGACACCAGCATAGCTACGGGCATACGCCTTAACGGTTAAGGTATCACCCTTTTGGTATGTCTGTCCCACTTGTGGGAACTCTACCTGGAATGTTGGTCGTTTATACTCCTCTACCATAAAACCATGATAGCCGTTGTCTATTCGCAGGGAGTAATGACCATTCAGACCTGTAGAAGGAAGGATAAAATCAGCGGCACACGTACCAAACGCATCCGTCTTTAGTGTCTTCTCCGCCACACGCTCGCTGTTGGCATTCAGGAGCACCGCATTCACTTCCTTTCCTGCAACCACCTCATGCTGATAGCCTTCTATCGTTGCGTAGGTGATAGCGGAAAAATGAACAGTCTGTCCAGGACGATAAATCTGTCGATCTGTGTACACCACTGTTTGCTCCACACGTTGACGATGATCATAATAGCTGAAATTTCCCGACAGGTAATACTCCGGACAAGAAACATCCTGATTGTTATAGGCATATACCTCACTAGGACGATATCTGCCATAGGTATAGGTCGCTTCCCCCTGTTCATCGGTAGTCAACCGGATGACAGTAGGCGCCTTGTCATAGTTTTTTCGGATGGTCAGTCGGACAGTCGCTCCTGATACCGGCTGCCCTGTTGTACTATTAACAACCACGAAACGTACTTTGTCTTTGGGAAGTATTTGTGACATCACGAACAAATCGGAAACAAAATAGAGCGATCTGCAAACCTGTGTACCTGGTGCGGAAGAAGCCTCAATCATATACACCCCATGGGGCAAGGAACCTAAGACAAGAGAGTCCTCGAAAACCTCATAATCGGGATGTACAGCAAACGTTCGCGTTTGTGTCAGTTCTGGCAACAACTGCAACGATGGTTTCAATCGCTGATAGTCTTTCTCGTTTGAAGGATTCAAGCGAACATCTCCTTTCACGTTTGCCTTGTACACCTTCAGGGTTACTGAGGAGAGGTTTCTCAATTCTGCAAGGCGCACCACTTGTGGCTGGTCTGGACGCATGAATTTGTTGGGAATCTCCATACGGAACATGGGTAGCGTCAACTGTTGTTCTGTATTACGCAGTTGATTGATACGTTTCCAACGGTCACCCCAACGACTGATAAACCCTCTAAGAACCGTCATCCTATCAGCTATCGACTCAAATGACGACTGTTCATAATATTCAATAGCCACCTCACCAGATACGTCTAAGTCGTCGTATTTTCGAATGAGGGAGTCAAGCGAATGCAGATAAGCTTTCTTACCCATTACTTTTGTATCAGCATCCCTCTGGTGATAGTTTTCACGCAGAGCTTCCAATGCTGTCAGACAGGCGGCCCGACGATTGCCCGATAGAAGATAATAGTCACTGGCTGGCTGATACTGACGTGTCTCATAGGCAATGACGCTCAGAAGATCATCATCGAAGATGCGGCTGTCAATTCCCTTTTGTATAAAAGGCTTATAAGCAGCAGCTTTCACTGCAGCCAGTCGGCTGCACAAGGACTGTGAGAGTTCAAAAGGGATCTCTTTTTTCTCCAACTGCCTGTTTTCCCTATAGATACGGTTAAGCACAGCCCGATAGACTGTCTGTAACGTCTCGTCCTGCGTATGTTGATAACGCTGTTCGATGCGTTCGACGGCTGGCAGCAATGAATCCGGTGCCACCGATGCCATAACACTGGCACCTTTCAGTTCCGCCTTCAACAGCTGTCCATACGCTTTCTCTTTCTGCGCCTTAGCCACAATCTGCTGAAGCACATCGTACTGTGTACGGGGCAAGTCCTTCTGACCTGCCTCTTCCACCTTTTCCCACAAGGAATCAAATGTACCTTTATCTGCTGTCATCGGCAACACAATCATGATCAAAAAAAGAACAACCAACGTCTTTCTCATACGCGTTTTTTCTATTGTTTATGCAAAGGTAATCATTTTTATGCATAATTCATTTGGAATTATGAAATATTATATTTAATTTTGTAACCATGATTAATCAGCAACTACTCAATCCCAAGAGCATTGTCATTATCGGCGGCTCTAATAACGTGCACAAACCTGGTGGTGCAATCGTTCGTAACATTCTCAACGGAGGATACGAGGGTGTCCTGCGTATCGTCAACCCCAAAGAAGACGAAGTTCAGGGCATCAAGACATTTCACAATGCGCGAGAACTTCCTCCCACCGATTTGGCCGTTCTTGTCGTAGCAGCGAAATACTGTCCCGACTATGTTGAATTACTCGCAGCCGAAAAGGAGGTACGTGCTTTTATCATCATCTCTGCTGGTTTTGGTGAGGAGACCCAGGCAGGTGCCCAACTCGAACAGCGCATCCTCGACACTTGTGAGCAGTATGGTGCAGCCCTTATCGGACCCAACTGTATCGGATTGCTCAATCGTCAGCACCACAGTGTCTTCACCCAACCTATTCCCAAACTGAATCCTCAGGGTGTCGATTTCGTCAGCGGCTCTGGCGCCACTGCCGTCTTTATTCTCGAGAGTGCCGTCATCAAAGGATTGCAGTTCAATAGTGTCTGGTCGATTGGCAATGGTAAGCAGATAGGTATTGAAGACGTACTCCAATATATGGATGACACCTTTAATCCGGCTGTCGACTCCAAGGTAAAACTGCTCTATATCGAGAACATCGCCAACCCTGACAAGCTGTTGTTTCATGCCACCAGCCTCATCAGGAAAGGATGCCGTATTGCCGCCATCAAAGCAGGCGCCTCAGAAAGTGGCAGTCGTGCAGCTTCTTCGCACACTGGTGCTATCGCCTCCAGCGACTCTGCAGTTGAGGCACTCTTCCGTAAGGCAGGTATCGTCAGGTGTTTCTCTCGCGAGGAGCTCACCACAGTAGGGTGTATCTTCACGCTTCCAGCATTGAAGGGTCGGAACTTCGCGATTGTTACCCATGCAGGCGGACCTGGTGTGATGCTTACCGATGCGCTGTCGAAAGGCGGTCTCAACGTACCCAAGATCGAAGGTGAGCGGGCAGAGGAATTGAAGAGCAAGCTGTTTCCTGGTTCTGCTGTCGCCAACCCCATTGATATCCTCGCTACAGGAACACCAGAACAACTGGGTACTGCCATCGACTACTGCGAGCATCTTTTTGATCAGATTGACGCCATAGCCGTCATCTACGGCACACCTGGTTTAACGCAACTCTATGAGGCTTACGACACCTTACATCAGAAGATACTGGAGTGCAAAAAACCCATCTTCCCTGTCCTCCCCAGTCTGCACACAGCAGGTCCTGAGGTAGAGGAGTTTCTGGCAAAAGGACATGTCAACTTCAGTGATGAGGTCACATTGGCCACTGCCCTCAGTCAGATTATGAGAACCCCTGCTCCTGCTTCTTCAGAACTGGAGCTCTATGGTGTCGATGTCCCCAAGATTCGCGATATTATTGGTAGTATCAAGGAGAACGGCTATATCTCTCCTGATTTAGTTCGTCAGTTGCTCAGTAGTGCCGGCATCCCGATGGTACCTGAAAAGGTGTCGACCTCTAAAGAAGAACTATTGACATTTGCTACACAGACAGGTTTCCCAGTTGTCGCCAAGGTGGTAGGTCCTGTCCATAAAAGCGATGTAGGAGGTGTGGCACTCAATATCCGTACTGCTGAGCATCTGGCATTGGAGTTCGATCGGATGATGCAGATTCCTGACGCAAAGGCTGTGATGGTACAGAAGATGCTAAAAGGCACAGAACTCTTTATTGGTGCTAAATACGAGACACGCTTTGGACACGTGGTTCTCTGTGGTCTTGGTGGAATCTTCGTAGAGGTACTCAAGGACGTGTCAAGTGGTCTGGCTCCCCTCTCTTACGATGAAGCCTACTCTATGATTCACTCCTTGCGTGGCTATAAGATTCTCAAGGGCACACGAGGTCAAAAAGGCATCAATGAACAGAAGTATGCTGAGATTATCGTACGGCTCTCTACCCTCCTCCGCTTTGCCACTGAGATTAAGGAGATGGACATCAACCCACTTTTGGCAGACGGCAATGATGTGGTAGCCGTAGACGCACGTATCTTAATTGAGAAATGAGAACAGCTATCGTCGGCGGTGGGGCTGCAGGTTTCTTCTTAGCCATCAGTCTCAAGGAGATGATGCCAGAAATGGAGGTAACCATTTTCGAGCGCAGTTCACGGTTATTAGCAAAGGTGGAGATCTCTGGTGGAGGACGTTGCAATTGCACCAACTCTTTTGCCTCCATCCGTGACCTTTCCGCTGTCTACCCTCGTGGACACCGGCTGATGAAACGACTCTTCAAAACCTTCAACTACCAGGATGCCTACACATGGTTTGAGCAACATGGTATCGAATTGGTCACGCAAGACGATGAGTGTGTGTTTCCTGCCTCACAAGATGCGCATACCATCATCAACTGCTTTCTCCACGAAGCCCGCCGTCATGGAGTGCTCATCAAGACCCAGCATCCAATTCAACAACTCGACGAGCTTGCCGACTACAACTATATCGCAGTCACCACGGGAGGTTCCCCGCGTTTGGAAGGTCTGCGATGGCTGAGCGAGAAAGGTATCGTGATGGAACCACCTGTACCCTCGCTGTTTACCTTCCGTATTGACGACAAGAGGCTACAGGAACTGATGGGAACGGTGGTTGAAGAGGCTGTCGCCTATATCCCAGGTACTAAACTTAAAGCCACAGGCCCCCTGCTCATCACCCACTGGGGGATGAGTGGTCCTGCTATTTTAAAACTCTCGAGTTACGCTGCCCGTGAACTCCATGAGCAACAGTATCAGATGCCTTTGGCTATCAACTGGACTTGTCATAATGAGGCGGAAGTTGAAGAAGAATTGCATCGGCTCATCCTCATGCACCCACAGAAACAGTTGGCAACCATACGCCCCTTCAACCTCCCCAGTCGTCTATGGAGTTACCTCTTAGAAAAAGTCGTGGGTCATCAAGCGCAAGAGCGTTGGCAGCATATAGGGAAAAAAGATTTCCATCGTCTTGTCAACGTGCTCATCAACGACACCTACGCCATTGCGGGAAGGGCAGCATTCAAGGACGAGTTCGTCACCTGTGGCGGTGTTTCGCTCACGGCTGTCAACCTCTCCACATTATCCAGCAAACTCATCCCCAACCTCTACTTTGCCGGAGAAGTACTCGATATCGACGGGATTACTGGAGGGTTTAACTTCCAAGCCGCCTGGACGACCGCCTATACGGTAGCAAAGAGCATCTACAACGATGCTACTACGCGCTGATAACACTGGATGGCATCACGCAGGATATCGGCATGATCGAAAGCCAAATCAGGTATTTGCGACAACGGAAACCACTGGGCATTGGCAGCATCGTCCTGACCAGCGACAGCGACCGGCTCGTCAATGATGGCCAGATACGCAGCGGTCACCGTACGTCCACGTGGGTCGCGGTCGACCTTTGAATAAGTACCTATCTGGTGAATCTCCGATACGCGCAGACCAGTCTCTTCCTCCAGTTCCCTGATAGCACACTGTTCTGTCGTCTCATCCATATTCATAAAGCCGCCAGGAAAAGCCCAACAGCCTTTGAAAGGATCGATTCCTCGTTGTATCAACAGTACTTGTGGCGTGCATTCTGATGTCGACAGACATGCTTCCTTGATTCTTGTCATAACCACACAGTCGGCCGTCACTGCCGGACGTGGGTATTGGTAAGTGTATGCCATACTATTCTAATTGAAATGATTATCTTTTATTGGTCACAGCTTACGTCCAAAACTCTTTTTCGTCAGTTAGCACCATCTCCCCCTGACACTTAGGACAGGTATGCTTATCCCATACCCTGATATGATCGCTACCACAGTTCAGACATAGCCTACCCACCTCACTCCTATAGGAGGGAGCCACATCGGCAATAATACCTCCCACCACAATATTCTGAATGGACTTACAGTCAGGACACGACATCGCGAAAATCTCCTGACGGAAGAGTCCACGACCTTCGTACACTTCTGCTTCATAGCCACATTGCTTGCAGCAGTATTTAACTTTCCAGGCCATTTATAATCTTTTACGAGCGAAGAACAACCTTAGTATTTCCCTTGAAAATGCCGAAAGTGAACCATACTTGTATGAGGATAAAAAAACCGGCTCATCAATGGAATTCGAGCCGGCTTATGGATTAAACGACAAATGAGTAGGATTAGAGTCCTAAACTCTTCTTAGCATCCTTTGCCACATTGTCGATAGCTTCGCCAGCCTTTTTCTTGGCCTCTTCCTTAGTCTCGTCAACCTTCTTCTGAGCAGCGGCCTTAGCTTCGTCTACCTGCTCCTGAGCGGCCTCCTTAGCGGCTTTCTCTACATCATCCTTTGCCTGCTCGGCCTCATTACTCACCTCCCCGACAAGTCCAGCCAAACCATCCTGAGCGTCGACAGAGATCAGGGCATCAATAGTAGACTGAGCAACTTTGTTGTCACCTACCACACTCTTTACCTTCTCAGCATTCTCCTTGAGATACTCCTGAAGCTTTGTTATACAAGCCTTTGCCAGCTCAGGATTCTCCTTCACCATTTTCACAACTACACCTTTTACAGACTCCAGCGTTTCCTGCAACTTCTCTGCATCGCCAGCCTCAATGTTACTGTTCAGTGCGCTGATAGTTTCACTAATGGCTTCCTCAGCCAAAGAATCAACAAGGGCTACTGAATCAACGGGCTTACCCTGCTCAGTCTTGTTACCACACGATGTAAATCCGATGGCAACGACAGCCATCACTGCTAAAAGAATCTTCTTCATAAATTAAATTTCTATTTTAATTAATACTATTTTCTGAAATCTAAGTGACAAAAGTACACTATTTCTTTTATTAATGTATCGAATAACTTCTATTTTTTTGATTTTTTAATCTTTTTCATGAGCGTCAAAGTCTGGTAACGCTACGGATTTACGATAGCCAACTCCTGTTACATGACAGATAAGACGACCGTCTTGATTGGTGACACGCACCTCAACAGAGGGAATTTTATGATGATCACAGACAGTGACCGCCTCGGCTACTAGATGGTCGCCCGACTGAGCACTTGAGACAAACATAATACTATTGCTGATACCCACCGTCAGCTGACCACGAGCATTCATCAAGGCGGCAATGGCCAAATCGGCCAAAGTGAACAAAGCGCCCCCTTGACAAACGTTAGCACCATTCAGATGACGAGGGGTGACCGTCATCTCGGCAACAGCATGATCCGCATCGACTTTAGTAATCTGACAACCCGCATCAGAAGCGAAGCGATCCGTACGATTCAGGATTTCTTGTACATTCATATAGAAAGTAAAGGCTACGGGTAGATCTCTAATCAATCACACCATCATCCGACTAACTCAAAATGTACTTCTCGGCATTCAAGTGGAAGAGTTTTTCTTTTTCCTCTTCTGTCAGATCCAGCGTTTTCACGAACTTCATCATGTTTGACAGACACTCGTAGGGGTAGTCTGAGGCGAAGATGATGCTGTCGATGCCGAAGGCCTGTTTGGTGCACTCAAAGGTGATTTTAGACATAATGCCGCTGGTGGTCATCACCACATTCTTGTTCTTGAAGTAGTAGGCAACCGTGTGCTTCATCTTCACCTCATCGTCCTTAATCCATGCAAAACGGTTGTCAACCCTGTCGATGATGAACGGGAAGTATTCGCCACAATGGCCGAGAATCATTCTCAGCTTGGGGAACTTGTCGAAGGTGCCGTTCAGAATCAGTCGTAGCGACGTCTTCATGGCATCCAGTCCGAAGCCGAGACCTGGCGAAGAATACACATAACCCATGTCCTTCATATCCTTGTCGTCGGAAGCCTGCGGATGAACATAGACGGCACAACCCAACTCTTCAGCCTTGGCTAGCAGAGGAAGGTATTTCTCTTCATACAGATGCTCATGCATGTAGTTGGAGTGTGTGTGCCAGTATTTGAATCCCAGCTCTTTGACGCAACGCTCCAGCTCCTTGATGGCCTCATCAACGTATGGCGTCGGCAAAACCGCAGCACCTAGGAAGCGACCAGGGAATTTCTTGATGAGTTCTGCCACAGCGTCGTTGGATTTCTTGGCGAAATACACGCACTCCTTCTCGGGCAGTTCCTCCAACGCAGGCGAAGAAGACATCACAGCGACGTCAACGCCGTTGCGGTCCATTTCCGCCACGCGCTCCGCTCCGAAATTCATCAGCTCGTCAATCACAGGATAGGTGTTCGTCACGCCACCAAGATGGCCATAGACTTTGTCCCTCACTTCCAGAACTTTTGTTTCCGGATAATACCTCATGGCCTGATCTCTCGTAGCGAGATAGTCCATCAACTCAGGCAGATAATAATGAAATTCACAATCAATAATTTTCATGTCGTTTTATTCATTTAATTTCAGATTTCATATAACATACACTTTATCCTGCAAAGTTATAAAATAATGTATACTTTTTATCAGATTGGCATTACCTCTCCCTATTTTTAACGCAGTTTAACTGTTTGCAGGTCGTAGGGACAGGTGTCCTGGTCGCTTACGCATAGTCCAGTAATTCGGGCAGGATATGACGACGCTCGGAAGTCCTCATGCGAAGACTTTCCTTATATATCCGACGACTTGTCACGCTCGAAGGTGATGCCCTTATAGAGTTCAGGTCTGCCGCCTTCACTCTCAGGAATGAGGTGGAGACGCACACCACGGATATGCTTCTGGGCACGGAACTGCTTGGGATCGTCCACCTTCTCACTCTCAATCTCGAGTTTCAGCAGTCCGATACCCGCAAGACGCACTTTGTCGCCCATCTGCAATCGGCGCATGACGACTGAGCCTAAAGTCATCATCAGACCCTCCATGGCGCCAGGCGAGAGTGTCGTTCCTCGACAGGCCTCCTTGGCGATCACTCTACTGTCAACTACTTGGTTGTGTACGGCTACGGCCTTGTATTTGCCGAAGGTGGGCAAGGTGGGCTTCGTTTCTTTCTTAATTTTGTATCTCATATCTGTTGTTTTGTTGATTTTGT
>ONWA01000033.1 GCA_900321425.1 uncultured Prevotellaceae bacterium
AAATGAGCAGATAAACGAATATCGGAATGGCGATATTCATCACAGCCTTTTCGGGCTTCCCTTTGAGTATGTCGATACGGGTCGCCATGTGTTTAGTCGGATGTCGTTCACGTGAGCGAATGTGACATTTCGCACAAGTCAAGAAATGGGGCAGGAAATGGAAAAATAGTTTTTTCTTTTGGCATTTTGCTCCTGATTGTGTATCTTTGTGGCTGTTTATGAATGAACAGGTAAAGGAAACACAGGGTACAGCTTGGTTGCAGCGGTTACTGGAATGGCGTCTGGCGCATGTGAGCGACAAGATGTTCATTCTGATATTGGCTTTTGCGGTAGGCTTTTTTGCTGCCGTAGCTGCCTTTGTGCTGCATAGCTGTATCAACCTGATCGTCAGTCTGCTGACCAGCTCCTTCAACCAGAGCTCGTACAACTGGTTGTATCTGGTCTATCCCGTCATCGGTATTTATCTGACGTCGCTGTTTGTCCGTCATATTGTGCGCGACAATATCTCTCACGGAATCACGCGCATCCTCTATGCCATCTCGTCTAATCGTAGTCGGTTGAAGAGTCATAATACCTGGTCGTCGGTGATTGCCTCTGCCATCACCATCGGCTTTGGTGGTTCGGTGGGTGCCGAGGCTCCTATCGTCTTGACAGGTTCTGCCATCGGCTCAAACCTTGGAAAACTGTTCCGTCTGGATAATAAGACGCTGATGTTACTGGTGGGCTGTGGTGCTGCCGGTGCTATCGCCGGTATCTTCAAGGCTCCGATTGCCGGTTTGGTGTTTACCCTTGAGGTGCTGATGATCGACCTGACGATGGCCTCGCTGTTGCCTATCCTCGTCAGTTGTGTGACCGCCACCTGTTTCACCTATATCTTTAGCGGTGATGCATCGCTCTTTACCTTCCATCTGGATAGCGACTGGATTGTGGAGCGTACGCCAGCCTGTATCTTGCTGGGCGTGTTCTGCGGACTGGTCAGTCTGTATTTTATCCGTACGATGAGTGCGGTAGAGGGGATGTTTGCCAAGTTCAAGGACAAACCCTATGTGCGGTTGGTCATCGGCGGTGTGATGTTGAGTATGCTCATCTTCCTGTTTCCTTCACTTTATGGTGAGGGCTATCGGAGTATCAACCTGTTGCTGAACGGTAGGACGGAGGCCGACTGGAACCAGATACTCAACAACTCCCTGTTTGCCGGACAGACGGCAATGCTGATTCCCTATCTGGCACTGGTGCTACTGACGAAAGTGTTTGCCACATCTGCCACGAATGGCGGTGGAGGCTGTGGCGGTACGTTTGCTCCCAGCCTGTTTATCGGTTGTTTCGCCGGTTTCCTATTCTCACGCGTATGGAATCTGGAACAGATTGGTTTGTACCTGCCCGAGAAAAATTTTGCGCTGTTGGGTATGGCGGGTGTGATGTCGGGTGTGATGCATGCACCGCTGACCGGTATCTTCCTCATTGCGGAGATCACCAGCGGTTACAATATGTTCATGCCGCTGATGATCGTGTCCGTCTGTTCCTATCTGACGATTATTATCTTTGAACCCCATAGTATCTATGGTGCCCGTCTGGCCAAGGAGGGTAAGTTGATTACCCATCATACCGATCATGCCGTGTTGACGCTGATGAGTCTGAATACGGTACTCGACAAGGACTTCCTGGCCATTGATCCGGATATGGAACTGGGACAGATTGTGCATAAGGTGAGCCGTAGTAACCGTTCGGTGCTCCCAGTGCTCGATGCCGCAGGTACACTATTGGGTGAGCTGGAGATCCGTCGACTGAGAAAGGTACTCTTCCGTACGGAACTCTATCACCATTTTCAGGCCTCGCAGTTGATGTCGGAGCCTGTGGCGATCTTTACGGAAGACACACCGATGGCGGAGGTGATGAAGACCTTTGAGCGAACGCAAGCCGACTGGTTGCCGGTATTGGACAGAGACCGCCATCTGAAAGGCTATCTGTCAAGAAAACAAGTATATATTACCTATCGGAAGATGGTAGCTGATATGAGTGAGGAATGATGAAGAAAGAGGATTTACGTATCGTGTTTATGGGAACGCCAGAGTTTGCTGTGGAAACACTGAAGGCGTTGGTAGAGAATCAGTATCCGGTGGTGGCGGTGGTGACACAGCCCGATAAGCCTGTGGGCAGACACGGTAGTGTGCTGCAGCCCTCGGCCGTCAAACAATACGCGCTGGAACATCAGATCCCTGTCCTACAACCCGAAAAGATGAAAGACCCCACTTTCCTCGAAACGCTTCGCAGCTATCAGGCCAATCTGCAAGTAGTGGTCGCTTTCCGTATGTTACCCGAGGTGGTGTGGGCAATGCCCGAATACGGCACGTTCAATGTGCATGCGGCTCTGTTACCCCGTTACCGTGGAGCAGCACCCATAAACTGGGCGATTATCCACGGGGAGACACAGACCGGAGTGACGACCTTCTTCCTCGATCATGATATCGATACGGGAAGAATCATCCTTCAGAAACCTTTCGATATCCCCGATGAAGCCGATGTGGAGTATGTCTACGACGGACTGATGCGTTTGGGTGCTACGGCTGCCATCGAGACCATCGATGCTGTGTTGGAAGGTGACGGAAGGGTAGAGAGCATCTCACAGGATGAGATGGTACTGCCCCAAGGCACGGAGCTGCATCATGCTCCCAAAATCTTCAAAGAGACCTGTCAGATCAGTTGGAATCGTCCGGTGAAAGAAATCTACGACTTTATCCGTGGACTCTCACCTGTACCAGGGGCATGGACGATATTGGCGGATGCTGAAGGAAAGGAAACGGTACTGAAAATCTATCGGGCCACCAAGACGATGATAGCGGCCAAGAATCCCGGTTGTATCGTCGTCGATAAGAAGCATCTTTATGTGTCGGCAAAAGATTATCTGTTGCAACTGGATGAGGTGCAACTGGCCGGTAAGAAACGGATGTGCGCAACAGATTTCATGAATGGAAATAAAAATTTAGCGACCGATATAATAAAATAGTTAGTCGGTCGTTTAATAGGTAAAGAGATACATTACAATAATCATTTTTGCCTATGAAGTATTTTACTCCAAAAAATTTGAAACCCCGCGAGAGCACATTGAACATCATCCGACAGATAGCTTATACCTATCGTGTAGTCAATCCTCAGGTTCTTTGTATCAACTGACGTTATGACACTGGTTTCCCCTTCATTGTTATCGGCCGATTTCCTGCATTTGGACAAGGATATCGAGATGATCAACCGTAGTGAGGCTGACTGGCTTCACTTGGATGTGATGGATGGTGTATTCGTGCCGAATATCTCCTTTGGCTTCTCCGTACTGGAAGCATTGGCTCCCGTCTGCAAGAAACCGTTGGATGTACACTTCATGATTGTCCATCCGGAGAACTATATCCAGCAGACCGCTCGTCTGGGGGCTATGATGATGAATGTACACTATGAGGCTTGTACCCATCTGAACCGTACCGTCGAGGCGATTCACCAAACGGGAATGAAGGCAGCTGTGACCCTGAATCCCGCAACGCCTGTTTCAATGTTGCAGGACATTATCAAAGAGGTGGATATGGTGCTGTTGATGAGTGTGAACCCAGGCTTTGGTGGACAGACGTTTATCGAGAACACCATAGACAAGGTGAAACGACTGCGGCAGTTGATCGACGAGACCGGTAGTAGGGCGTTGATAGAGATTGACGGTGGCGTACAATCAGAAACCGCTCCACGCCTGGTAAAAGCGGGAGCGGATGTATTGGTGAGCGGTAGCTATATCTTTAAGAGTCCTTCACCGGAACAAGTCATCCACGAGTTGAAATCACTCGGCTGAGAGAATCATGTTATGTTCTTTCGACATCTTCCTGAGGTTCATCACGGCATAGCGCATTCTACCTAAGGAAGTGTTGATGCTGACACCTGTCAGTTGGGAGATCTCCTTGAAGGAGAGCTGCTGATAGTAACGCATATGTACCACCTCACGTTGGGTGGGGGGCAGTGCGTTCATCAGGTGTTGCACATCCTCCAGAATCTGCTCCTTCACAATCTCGTTCTCACGACTCGTATCGAAGATAGAGGTGCTATGGATATTGGTCAGGTCGTTGTCGGCATTCGGCTCTACGATATGACTGCCTTTCGTATCGCGGAAAGAGTCCATAATCACATTATGGGCGATACGCGTCAACCAGAACTGGAACTTGCCGGTCGTCGTATACTTACCTTCCTGTAACTTGATAATGGCCTTGGTGAAGGTCTCTTGGAACACGTCGTTCGCACGGTCTTCATCCCTGACCATGAACATAATGTATGAGAAAAGCTTATCTTGGGTTCGTGATAATAACTCATCGAACGCCCTGTTATTTCCTCCAACATACATGACGGCCAACTCCTCGTCGGACATCTTTTCGAATTCTTTCATTACTTACTTTATTAGTAGTTGAAGTAAATCTTTCTCGATAGGCAATAATTTTGTTTTTTATGAGTTATTGATGAATTACGGCTGCAAAAGTAACAAAAAATATTAAATTGACAAACAAAATGCAAAAAAATGTGCATTTTGTCTGTCAATTTTCTTTTGACGATGGTCTGTCTACTTGATTAAGCTCATGAGATACTGCCCATATTCGTTCTTCAGCATGGGTTGGGCAATGGCAGCCAACTGCTCTTTGTCAATCCATCCTTTCTTATAGGCAATCTCTTCCAGACAGGCCACCTTGAGTCCCTGACGCTTCTCAATCACCTCGATGAAGGTGCTGGCCTCCGAAAGACTGTCGTGCGTGCCTGTATCCAACCAGGCAAAACCGCGTTGAAGAGTCTGCACCTTCAACTGTTGCTTAGCCAGATATTCCTGGTTGACTGTGGTAATCTCTAGTTCTCCTCGGGCACTCGGTTGGATGTGTTTGGCGATGTCGACCACGCTGTTGGGGTAGAAGTAGAGACCTACGACGGCATAGTTGCTCTTGGGATGAGCCGGTTTCTCCTCGATGCTCAGACAGTTGCCGTCGGCATCAAACTCAGCCACTCCATAGCGCTCAGGGTCATTGACATAATAGCCGAAGACCGTAGCCAGTCCTTCTTTCTCGGCATTCTCCACACTCTGCTTCAGCAGACCGGAGAAGCCTGAACCGTAAAAGATATTGTCGCCTAAGACCAGACAGGCACAGTCGTCGCCAATAAATTGCTCGCCGATGATAAAGGCCTGTGCCAAGCCGTCGGGTGACGGTTGCTCAGCATATTCAAAGTGTACCCCTAACTCATGACCGTCTCCCAACAGTCGTTTGAAACCTGGTAGGTCATGGGGTGTAGAGATGATCAAGATTTCACGGATACCTGCCAGCATCAGTGCAGATATTGGATAGTAGATCATGGGTTTGTCGAAGATAGGTATCAGCTGTTTGCTGATGCCTTTCGTGATGGGGTAGAGGCGTGTTCCGGAGCCTCCTGCTAATACGATTCCTTTCATATTTTCAGTTACAATGAATGTCTGGTTGCAAAAATACTATATTTTTTAGAATTGCCCAAACATTTCTATCGAAATGAATTGACAACTGGAATACGGGTCTCCTTCTGGAATCCCGTCTTCTCATCGGTGACAATCAGGGTTGCTGTCCCTTGTTGTCGGGCTGCCTGAACAATCACCACCAACTGACCGGAGAACAGTCGCATGGTGGGCTGTGTGAACGGTTCGAGCGAGGTGGCATCGCCATTACATACCGCCTTGAAACTGCCGGCACCCTTCACCTCAAACCGTAACTGGTCGTTGGCATCAGGTATCAGGTTGCCATCGGCATCGGTCAATGAGACGGTCACAAAGGCGAGGTCATCGCCGTCGGCCTTTAAGACAGGTTGGTCGTGCTGGGTCCAGGTGTCCAACTTCAACTGTGCCGGTTTGCCGGCTGTTCGGAGTGTCTGTTCACCACAGGCCTTGCCGTTCTCGTCGTACACCACCACCTTCAACTCCCCCGGCTGATAGATGACATTGTTCCAGCGCAGGCGGTAACGGTCGAGTCGTTCCTTCGGATTCTTACGGATACGACCCTGACTCTTGCCGTTGATGAACAGCTCACCCTCGGGGTAATCGGTATAGCAATAGACGGGAGTAACCTGTCCGATGCGGTTGCCCTTCTCTTGGGTCGAGGTACCCCATGACCAGTGAGGCAACAGGTGGATGGTATGATCGTTTTTCTGCCACTTCGACCGGTAGAGATAGTATCGGTCTTTGGGCAGACCGGCTAAGTCGCAGATGCCGAAATAGCTGCTGCGTGACGGCCAGTACTCATCGTAGGGTGTCGGTTCGCCTAGGTAGTCGTAACCTGTCCATACGAACTCACCAATCACCCAGCCGTAATCATCCTGCATCACCCAGTCGTCGTCGGGCAGATTGCTCCACGGACACCATTCCACATCATAGCTGGTACACTGTCCGTCGCGTTTCTGGATGGCTTTGGGGTCATAATCGGGCCTATAAGAGGCATACTGCGAGTTGTCGGTGGGAACGACCGGAAAGTGGTAGATGCCTCGGCTGCTGACGGTAGAGGCCGTCTCTGAACCCAACAGGAAACCTTTCGGCAACTGTTGGATGTTGGTCGTGTACTTATCAACGTGATAGTTGAATCCGGGAATGTCCATCACCTGGGCGAAACCACTCTTCAGCGCATCTTCCGCATGATCCATGCCTTGGGTTACAGGACGGGTGGGGTCGAGCTGATGACAGAGGTTCTGTAAGTGGGTGCTGATCTCGACGCCCTCTTGTGACCATTGTTCAGGAATCTCGTTGCCTATCGACCACATGACGATGGCAGGATGATGGCGGTTGGCTTTGACGAGATTGGTGATGTCGCGGTCGGCCCACTCTTTGAAAAAACGCGCATGACCGTTCTTGCATTTAGGATGTACCCACATATCGAACGACTCCGCCATCACCATCATACCTAAAGAGTCGCAGAGGTCCATCTGCATCTGACTCGGCATATTATGGGAAGTACGGATGGCATCGCAGCCCATCGCCTTCATCATCTTAATCTGTCGGATAAGGGCGGCCTTGTTGACCGCTGTTCCTAATGGCCCCAAGTCATGATGCAGGCAGACGCCTTTGAGCTTGCGGGTGACACCATTCAACTGGAAGCCACCTTCCTTGGATACCTTGACGGTACGGATACCAATCTTCTGGGTAATCGCGTCGAGGACCTCCTTCTTCTTCATCAACTTGACGACAGCCTGATAGAGATGGGGTGTCTCTGGTGTCCACAATTCAGGATGCTTGACGTTCAACTTGAGCTCAGCTATCTGATTGACGATGGGCGCATGTCCTTTCGCTACCACGGTGCCATTCGGATGACGCAGTTCGATGCAGATTTGCATACCGGCAGCCTGTTCCGTCTCGCGACAACCGACGGTCGCCAACAGTTCTGCTCCGTGCTGGTCGATCTTCTCTGTACGGATAAACGTGTTCCAGGGTTCAATATGCTGTCTGTTCGTCAGCACGAGGGTTACTGGTCTGTAGATACCTGCTCCAGGATACCAGCGCGAGCTCTCCTCCAGATTTTCATATCCACCGCAAACGTGTTGTAGCCATACATCCAGAAACCAGCCACTTTGCCGTTGATGCTGACGATGGGTTCGGCCATTGCTCCGTCGAATACGAGCTCGGCATAGCCGGAGAATCCAGTAGGGATGGAGAACGTCCGTTTGTAGTGTCCCTTGCCAATCCATGGTAACGCTCCCGTGCGTCCACTCTTCTCAGTGGCATCTTTCTCGCCATTCTGTTCGATGGCTACTGTCTGCAGGTCCCATTTCTTGTCGAACGGACCACTGATGGCCCAGTCGTGTGGAACCCGTACGGTCTCCCATTGTAGTGTGCCTGTTTCACCTGGTAGCTCACGTGCGAACTGCCAGTTGTCCTGCAACAACACCGCCTTACGCTGTTGGGCGAAGGCGGTGATGTGACATAGGAATAGTATCAAAACGATTGATTTCTTCATAAGTCGGTTACATATTATAGGTGTAAGATGTCTTATTCGGTAATGGCAAAGCAGTCCAATGCGTGAGTGGGTCTGCCGCTGTCATCGAATGCTCCTTTCTGGTAGTTATTCCATCCGCCATAAGCCTGCGGTTCCCAGTAGAAGATGCCGAGACACTTGTCAATCTGTTTGCAGCCTGCATACATCTTGTCCATGACAGCCTGTGCATACGTCGCATTCCAGTTCGTACCGATCTCACAGATCATCACCTCCTTGTTGTAGCGGTTGACGAGTGCCTGAATGGTAGCCAGCGACTTGTTGACATCCTCCTCCCAGCTATCGTCGCCAGGGTAGCATGACAGACCGATGACATCCCATTTGGCATTCTCGCTCTTCAGACCATCGAACAGCCACTGGGCACGGTTCTGGTCAGGCGCATTGTCGATATGTACAATCACTTTTGCATCCTCATAGACCGACTTTACGGCATCATAGCCGGCAGTCACCAGGGCGGCGAAGTTACCGAAGTTACCTGTTGAAGCTGCACCGATGGGCTTGAGCATACCTGTACGGGTCTCATTACCCACCTGTACCCATTCTACGTCGATATCGTTGTCTTTCAATAGCTGCAGCACATCTTTTGTGTGATTGGCAACTGCCGTTTTCATCTCTTCGAGGTTATAGTCGGCCCATGCTGCGGGAGGTGTCTGACTGCCTGGATCGGCCCAGGTGTCACTATAGTGGAAGTCAATCATCAGTCGGAAGCCCAGTTGTTGAGCGCGATAAGCTTTCACCAACACATCTTCCTTACTGTTCCAGTAGTTGGCAGGGTTAACCCATACACGCAGACGGATGGCGTTGACACCCATCGACCGGAGGAGTTCCATGCACTCTGTCTCCACACCTGTGGTGGTATAGAACTTCTTGTTCTTGAACTCCTGCTCTGTCAGCCAGCTGACATCAGCACCTTTGGCAAAACCACTCATGTCATAGACAGGAAGGGTCTGTGGTATCTTGGTTTCATCGTTGCTGCTACATGCTGTGATCGTACCACTCACGATGACAGCCATGATATATAGCATGATCTTTTTCATATTCCTTTATTGTTTAGTTGCACTCCATGTCATCTCTTTCAGGTTGGCTACGATGGTGTAGGCTCCAATCTCACCGCCAGCCCACATATTGCCGCCATCGGCAGTCATCTTGTTGCCATCGGCACCATACCAGGTACCTCCGTCGACAATTTTAAACTGTTCCCATTCCATGGTGGTGGTAAGCGTTCCGCTGTACACACCTTCCTGGTCAGTAGCCGTTAGTGTAGCCCCCGGATTATTCCAGTCGGTGGCAGCGTACACCTTCAGCTCAGTGGGGTAGGTAGAACCGCCGCCTCCCTGTTCCTTGAGCTGTGACGACCAAGTCATCGTGTTCAGGTTGACCTCGATGGTATAGGTTCCTGCAGCACCGTCGCTGATCCATAGGTTCCATTTGCTGTCTTCCGAAGTGATTGAGGTGAGAGCATCGGGCACACTACCGTACCAGATATTGTTCTCAACGTCAGCAAAGAGGAAGTTCTGCCAGCCGGTGAGTGTGATGTCACCGCTGTAGATGCCATCGCCGGTCTTAGCCAGTGTACCCAACAGGGTGACACCGTCTTTGTCGTACACCTTCATCTCCGTAGGTTTCGGAGCAGCAGGTGTATCGCCGTCGCCTGTCTGGTCGCCAGCTTCTACAATCGCTACCACATCACCATTGTCATTGGTGTGGATCGTCACTGTGAACTCACCGCTACCGCTGATGAGAAGCTTACCCTCACCATTGAGTACCATACGACCATCTTCGGCAACACCGAAAGCATAATTCTGTTGCTTGGCAGCGGCAGCCTCCGTGCGACTGGTCTTGTTGTAGAGCAGTCCCTCTGCCGTAAACGACAGTTCGGTGCTACCCGTAGTGTTGATGAGGTACTGCCAAGCCTTTTTCTTGATGTTGAAGGTCATCGCCTCGTCATTCACCTTGATGGTGTTCAACAGAGCGCACGACCATTCCGGTGAGAGGGTATTCACCGTCACATACCAGAATCCTGTACCATCGGCAAACCAGCAGTTCCATGCTTCGCTTGCATTCGACAGTTCGAAGGCTGTACCATCCTTAGGTTCGTTACCCCACAGATTACCGTCGGCTTCCTGGAACCAGCAGTTCATCCATGATGAAGCATAGACGATACCCGTATAGATGCCGTTCTCCTCAGGAGAGTACAGATGAGCGATGGTGCTGCTCTTATCCTGACTGAGCACATCCAGTACTGACATATTAATATAAATAGGTGTCAGGGTCACCTCGCATACATTACTGTAAACGGCAATATTGCCACCCTCCTGACATTTCACGCGGAAATAGAGGGTACCTTCCTGACCGACCGTCAGTCCGAGTTTGTTGGCGATAGAGTTGAGCTCGCCTGCCTTATAGGCCTTCGACAGACCGTTGGTGCTGTTCTCTTCATAGACGCTGAAGTCTTCGGTAGCTGCTACTTGGATATACGAACTGGTAATACCAGGAGTACTGATGCGCTCGTCGTCTTCCGAGAGCCATGAGGGTGTGTTCCAGGTGAGGGAGAGCACAGGTATCTGGTAGTTCTCCTCCGTGATGTCTACCTCAGTGGCAGTAGCCAGCAGCTTACACTCACCGTCTCTGGTGAGGAAGGTCATCTCCGCATCACTGTTACAGCCCGTGAAGAGGGCAGTGAGGCAAACGAATGTGGTGATATATTGAATGAATCTTTTCATCTTCTTCTGATTTTAGTATAATGGATTGGATAAGTTGGGGTTAGCGGTCAACTCCGTTGCCGGTATGGGGTAGATGTTATACTTGGCATCCACCTTCTGTCCGTCTTTGACACCACCTTTCCACTGCCAGAGGTAGTCGGCGGTGGTGAATTTGCCGAAGCGGATCAGGTCGGTACGGCGATAGCCTTCCCAGTAGAGCTCACGAGCACGTTCCTTCAGGAAGAAATCAGCCTCCCACATCTGGTCGAAGGTGATGTCGCCTTGTGTGTTACCGTAAGCACGCTGACGGAGGGCGTTCACATAGTCCTTCGCGGTATAGCCATTAGCCTGGTCGTTGGAACGTACCACCGCCTCGGCATACATCAGGTACACATCCGCCAGTCGCATGAGAGGCCAATCTGTAGCTACACCACCTTCAGCGGTATTGCTAGCCACTTCTCCGGCATCAGTCAGGTTCGACCATTTCTTCACACAGTAGCCTTGTGTCTGATCCTCGGCGGTGATATCTTCGATATACTGTGTCTGCCCGTCGGTATGGAACAGATAACGACCGTCTTCCTGTTCTGCTCCTTCGAACATCTTAGGCAGTTCACCGCGTGCACGGAACATACCCCACCCAGAGGTGACTCCATAGTCTTCTGGTTGCATGGTAGAACCTGCGTTAGGTATCTCACCGCATACCACGTATGTGCTGGCACCCCATGATACGGTGTATACAGGATCGACAGCCAATGCGAAGATGATCTCGTTGCTGCGCAGGTGGTTGTCGGCATTAAACAGTTTTTGGTAGTCGCTCTCCAACGAGTAGCCTTGTGCGATAGCATTCTCGCATGCCTCGATACACTCCGCATATTTAGGCTCGCCGATATACACTTCGGCATTCAGGTAGAGCTGTGCCAACAAGGTGTAGGCGGCTCCCTGTGATGCACGGGCATAAGGACAGCTGGCAGCAGGGTAGAGATCGTCGACGATATCCTTCAACTCACTCTCGATAAACTCGAAGGTCTGTTTCGGTTCATTGCGGGGAGGAATAAAGCTGCCCACAGGGTCGTTCTCCGTTACGAAAGGAATATTACGGAACAGGTCGAGAGCGTGTGTATAGAACAGCGCACGCATGAATCTCGCCTCTGCACGATAGTGCGGAATCTCCGGAGAGAGGGCATCCTTATCCTCCGTACAGTTACGCAGGAACTCATTGCAGAGGGTGATATTATAATAGATGCGATAGTACATATCAGCCACCCAAGGATCGTTGGCATCCCATGTCAGAAAGGTGATATCGGAACTCTTATCGCCCGAAAGCCAAGTGCTGGCCACTTCATCGGTGCCACACTCCTGGAGGTTGAACCAGCAGCGCATATAGTCATAGCCCATATTGCTGGCCAGGTCGGCATTGTCTCCACCTTTCCCTTGTCCGTTGGTGGTCATCGAATTATAAATCTTTCCCATCACTGCCTCGATACCTTCAGCGGTGGTGTAGACAGTTGCGGAGGTTGTCTCCACATGTGGCATCTGGTCGAGGTCACCCGTACACGACAATGTTCCGAAGGTGAGGGTGAGGGCTGCCAGACTGTGATATATGATTTTCTTTGTTTTCATGATCTTGCTGTTTTAGAAGGTGAGTCCTAAGCTGAGTGAATAGGTGCGTGGACGCGGATAGAACGAGTTGTCCATTCCGTTGGGCACCTCTGGGTCGGCACCTGAGTAGTTGGTGATGCAGAACACGTTCTGTATCATCATCGAAGCCGTGAGTGAGCACCAGCTGCAAACCTTTCCGAAGTCGTAGCTCAGGTTGATGTTGTCGAGTTTCAGGAACGAGCCATTCTCCACGTAGTAGTCGGAGAGATGCTGACGGGTTCTGAATCCTGTAGCGAGATAGCTGGTGTGCAGGTTATTCAGCTGTTGACTATTATAGCTGACGGTCTCCCATGCTCCTGTACTCATCGCCATACCGTTGTAGACGTAGTTGCCGATATTTGCACGGAAGCTCAGTCCTAAAGTTAGCTTCTTATAGCGTAGTGAGGTACTCAGACCCATGATGAAGTCGGGTGTGGGTGAGTGGAAGCGATAGAGATCGCTACTGTTGATGACGCCGTCTTGGTTCAGGTCAGCATAGGCACCTTCGATGGGTTTGCCGGTCTCTTTGTCGTAGAGCTGATGGTAGACATAGAACATATAAGGCTCACATCCCTCTGTGAGGGTCTGGAACTGATAGCTGTCGATCCATGGACCTACGGGGATGTTGGTGGCTGTGGTTCCTGGGGTGAGTGACAGGTTCGTCACCTTCATCTTCTGCCAGGTCATGTTATAGCTCAGGTTCCATTCCCAGTTCTTGTTTTGAATTGGTGTTGCATTGAGGGTGATCTCAAGACCCTGACTGCTCACATTACCCACATTAGTCAGGATGCTCTTGGCGAAGTTCGTACCTCCTGCTGAAGGAACGGTCGACAACAGGTCTTTCGTCTTACGAGTATAGTAGTCGATGCTACCCGAGATACGGTTGTCGAGGAATCCGAAGTCGATACCGAAGTTCCATGACTTCGTCGTTTCCCATTTTAGATCGCTGACATAGGCCTCTGGACGGTAGGTATAGATATACTCGCCGTTGATGAGTGCCTGTGCACCGTTGGTGCTTAGGGTGTAGAGTGGCAGGTAGTTATAGTTGCCGATACCGTCCTGCTGACCTGTGACACCATAGCTGGCACGCAGTTTCAGGTTGCTGAGCACCTTATTGTCCTTGAGCCATTTCTCCTGGGTCAGTGTCCATCCTACGGCTACAGAGGGGAAGGTACCCCAGCGGTGGTCTTTCGAGAAACGGGAGGTACCGTCGCGACGGATGGTAGCCGTCAGCATATAACGACTGTCGTACGAGTAGTTCACACGTCCGTAGTAGGAGAGGAGCGAGTGACGGTAGTCACTGGCCTTAGCTGTCGACTGGATCTCATGATCCACGTTCATCGTGTAGTATTCGGGTGTTGTACTCTTCCAGTACTGGTAGTCGTAACCGATGGTGGCATCGATATTACTCTTGATGCTCTCGATGTATTTGTTGTAGTTGGCATAGAGTGTCAACAGACGGTTCTGGTTCCTCTGCGGACCATAGGCATAGTCGGAGCCACCAGTGGTATAGCTCATCGCTGCATGCTTAGGGACATAGACCGTACCCTTACCTCTTGAAACGTCGATGCCGAGGGTGGCATGCAGTCGTAGGTCAGGCAGCGGATGCAGCTTATAGTCGATGTCAGCACTTCCGATGAATCGGGTGACGGTACTCTTCGAATCGTAGAGGTCGACGAGTCCCTTCGGGTTACGTACGGCTGCATTTGTAGGCAGACCGTTGCTGTCTACTGCCTCATTATATCCGCCGAATGTTGGGTCGTCCATATAAATAGGTATGGTGGGGTTATAGGTAGCTGCCGCCCAGATAGCACTTCCGTTATAGAACGAGTTGCGGTTGTAAGTTCCTTTGGCATTGAGGGTGACATTCAGGTGGTTATCCAGAAAACTGGGGTTCATCACGATATTACCTGTCAGACGCTGGGCATTATCCTTTCTCACCAGTCCGCTTTGGTTCATATATCCCACTGATACACGGAAAGGTAGGAAGCCCACCTTACCGGCGATGCTCAGATTATTATCAGTACCGAAGGCTGAGCGATACACCTGGTCATTCCAGTCGGTATTCGTCTCGCCGAGCAAAGCACGCTGGGCATCTGTGCCCTGTGCGAGGATCGTGTTGTAGAACGTGTTGCGGTCCATCATATCTACCAGTCCTGTGCGTGTCTGCAGAGAGTTGGTGGTCGTAAACTGGATATTCAGTTTGTTGTCCGACCCTTTCTTTGTTGTGATGATGATAACACCGTTAGAGGCGCGGCTACCATAGATAGCTGTCGATGACGCATCCTTCAGCACCGTCATACTCTCGATATCGGCAGGGTTGATCATACTGAGGAAGTTACTGCTGTTACCGCTGATACCACCTTGCTCCAGAGGTACACCGTCGAGCACGATGAGTGGGTCGTTGGAGGCGTTGAGTGATGCACCGCCACGAACACGGATAGTACTACCTGCTGTGGCTGATCCGCTGTTTGACATGATCTGCACGCCCGACACCTTACCGTTAATCAGCTGTTCGGCGGAGGTAATCTGACCTTTGTTGAAGTCCTTCGATCGGATGGTAGATACCGCACCGGTCAGGTCGCTCTTACGGGCAGTACCGTAGCCGATGACCACCACCTCACTGATGACTTTCGAGTCGGGTTCCAGTTTTACATCGGCCTTATTGCCTTTGATGGCTACCTGTTGTGTCACGTAACCCACATAGCTGACGGTCAGCTGTTTCGTGGCTGGAGCAACGGTGATGCTGAAATTTCCGTCATAGTCTGTCACCACGCCTCCTGCGGTGCCGGCGACAGTAATCGTCGCACCGATGAGGGGCTCACCAGACTGTGCGTCGGTGACATTGCCTGTCACTGTCTTGTTCTGTGCCCATGCTGTCATAGATAGCATCATGAGTACACACGTGAGAAGTCTCCTGACCCTCAGCGTGTTTTCATAAGTTTTCTTTCTCATGCAATGTTTTTAAGTTTGTTATAATGTTTGAGTAGTTATCTGCGATAAAAGCATGCAAATGTACACAAAATTTTAATATACAGCAACATTTTCTTGTTTTTTTTCTTCATCATCGCATAAATATCGTCGAAAGTTTGTACCTTTGCAGCACTAAAAAATATATAGACATGGGATTTTTTTCAAAATTATTTCGCCGTAATGGCGGTGAGGAAAAGCAGAAGGTAGGGGGTATGGAGGATTTCATGACCCTGATCAGAGTATATTTCCAGGCAGCACTGGCCTCCGATCTCGGTATCACTAATCTGGGCGCACTCCCTGACTTGAGAGTCTTCAAGGCAACCCTGAAGGTTCCTACGGTCAATAATAAATTAGGTGTAGGTGAGCGCAGTCGTTGTAAGAAGATGCTGAAGGAGATGTATGATATGCCCGATGATTTCTTCAAGGAGGTGGACGGCAGTATCAAGAAACGTTGTCACAAGTTGCAGGATGCCCAGACTTATCTCATCCAGTTCCAGGGGTTCACGCAGGACCTGATGATGCTGGTGGGCAACCTGATGAAGTACAAGCTCCGACTGCCTGGTTTCATGAAGAAGATGATGTATACGATGACAGAGAAGACCGTCAACGATATCTTCACTAAGAACGATTACGACGATCCGGGTGTGATGAAGACGGTCGTAGCTATCCGTCAGTATGCGCAGAAACTGGGTTTCTCTCAGCAGTGGATTACGACCTTTGTTTATAAGGTAGTGATGCTGGCTAAGAAAGAGCCTAAAAAGCAAGAAGAGTAATTTTGAAGGGTTAAAAAAATAAAAACGAAGGGTAGGAATGTTAAAGCCTGTTAAGTGGCGGGCAACTTTCTATCCTTCATTTTTTGATTCTTATTTAAAATCTATAACTTTGTAACATAATTAGTTACACCATGACTCCATCTGAGCAGAAAATCGCGGCATTCGAATCGCGTGTCAGACAATTGATTCTCCGTTTTCAAGAGTTAAAGAAGGAGAATAGCGCGCTTAGTGCACAGATTGAGGCGAGCGAGAAGCAGATTGCCGATTTGCAAGCTCGGTTAGGACAGGCAGGGCGTGACTATGACTCTCTAAAGATGGCAAAGATGATGGAAATCACAAATGGTGATTTGGAAAGCGCCAGGGTTAGGTTGTCGAAGCTGATTAGAGACGTGAACAAATGTATTACTGTCTTAAGCGACGAACAGTAAATTCAAAGAGCGATGGCAGAAGTAAACAAAGAGAGACTAAATATACACCTGCACGTGTATGACGAGGAGATAGAAGTGACTGTCAACCGTGCGGAGGAGGAGTACTATCGCAATGCCGCCAAGCTGATTACCGATCGTTATAATGCCTATGCACAGGCTTATAAGGGTAGGAAAGGCGAGCACACGATTGCACTGATGACGCTGATTGATATCGCGTTGAGGTATGAGCGTGAGCGCGGCAAGAACGATATTGGTCCTTATGATCAGATTCTCAAAAAGTTGACTTCCGACATCGAAGAGGCGTTGAAGTGACGTGATTGAGAATATGATTTTAACAATATATATATGGAAATTTATTTTGTGTTACTGATTGCTGCGGGAGCCTTGGTATTAGGAGGTTTCTGCGGTTTTATGATTTTCCGCTTTGTCATCAAGGGAAAATATAATGAGATGATCAATAATGCCCGCAAAGAGGCAGAGGTCATCAAGGAAAAGAAACTGCTTGAGGTCAAGGAGAAGTTCCTCAACAAGAAAAGTGAGCTGGAGAAGGAAGTGCAACAGCGCAACCAGCATATCCAGCAGGGTGAGAACCGTCTTAAGCAGCGTGAGATTAGTCTCAATCAGCGTCAGGAAGAGTTAGGACGCAGAAAGAACGAGCTTGACAACCAACAGAACCGTATCGACAACGAGAAGAAGCTCCTGAATATCAAACAGGAGGAGTTGGAGAAGATGCAGGCACAGGAGCGTACCAAACTGGAAGAGCTCTCTGGTCTGAGTGCTGAAGAAGCCAAGAATCGACTGGTAGAAGCCATGAAAGATGAGGCGCGCACCGATGCTGCCAGCTATATCAACGAGATTATGGACGAGGCGAAGTTGAATGCAAATGCCCAAGCCAAGAAGATTGTGATCCAGACTATTCAGCGCGTAGCCACTGAGACCGCTATTGAGAACTCCGTTAGCGTCTTCCATATCGACAACGACGATATCAAGGGTCGTGTAATCGGTCGTGAGGGTCGAAATATCCGTGCTTTGGAGGCTGCCTGTGGTGTGGAGCTCGTGGTAGACGACACCCCAGAGGCTATCGTTATCTCTGCCTTTGATCCTATTCGTCGTGAGATCTGTCGTCTGGCCCTTCATCAGTTGGTGGCCGACGGACGTATCCATCCTGCACGTATCGAGGAGGTGGTTGCTAAGGTGAAGAAACAATTGGAGAATGAGGTCATCGAGACGGGTAAGCGTACCACAATCGACTTAGGTATTCATGGACTGCACCCAGAACTGGTACGTATCATCGGAAAGATGAAGTACCGTTCTTCTTATGGACAGAACTTGTTGCAGCATGCGCGTGAGACCGCCAATCTGTGTGCGGTGATGGCCTCTGAGTTGGGCTTGAACCCCAAGAAGGCGAAGCGTGCCGGTTTGCTGCACGATATTGGTAAGGTGCCCGATGAGGAGAGCGAGTTGCCACATGCTCTCTATGGTGCCAAGATTGCTGAGAAATACAAGGAGAAACCTGATATCTGCAATGCCATCGGTGCTCACCACGATGAGATGGAGATGAACACGCTGCTGGCACCTATCGTACAGATCTGCGATGCTATTTCTGGTGCCCGTCCAGGTGCTCGTCGTGAGATTGTGGAGGCATATATCAAACGTCTGAATGACTTGGAGGCTATCGCGATGAGCTATCCAGGTGTGACGAAGACCTATGCTATCCAGGCAGGTCGTGAGTTGCGTGTTATCGTAGGTGCCGACAAGATGGACGATGCCGAGACAGAGGCACTCAGCGGCGAGATTGCCAACAAGATCCAGACGGAGATGACCTATCCTGGTCAGGTGAAGATCACCGTTATCCGTGAAACCCGTTCTGTGGCTTACGCCAAATAATTGATTCATAGAAGATGAAGAACCTGAAAGTATATGAGCCTGATGATAAGATGATATCCTTGATTAAGGATGACTATAACTTATTGCAGGCATTGAGTTGTTTTGGTATCAATCTGGGCTTTGGTGACAAGACCGTTCGTCAGACCTGTGAGATGAACCATGTAGACACCTACACTTTCTTGGCAGTGGTGAACTTTACCATCAACGACCATCACCATTTTGAGGATGATGAGCAGTTGGATGTGAACACCCTTCTTCATTATCTCAAGGCGAGTCATGTGTACTATCTCGACTTCCAGTTGCCGTTCATTCGTCGTGAACTGGAGGAGAGTCTCAATCTATCCGATTCCGTGGGCAAGCTCATCATGAAGTTCTATGATGAGTATGCCCATGAAATCCGTCGTCACATGAAGTATGAGGAGAAGACCCTCTTCCCTTATGTCGAGGGACTGCTGGAGAGAAAGCCCATGAACGACTATAATGTCGAGACCTTCTCCAAGCATCATGAGGCGACTGATAAAACGCTTCGCGAACTGAAGCTGATGATCATCAAGTATTTGCCTACCGATGAGCATCATAACCACAAGCTCACGGCAACCCTCTATGATATCTACAACAATGAGGAGTGGTTGCGCCATCATGCCGAGGTAGAGGATCATATCTTCACCCCCGCCATCCGTAGGTTAGAGGAGCGTTCCAAGCAGAGCGACGTTTCGAAAAACATCTCCTCGATGGTGTTCAAGGGCGGTCAGGATAATGGTGATGTGTTGAGCGACCGCGAGCGCGATGTTATTGTTAGTCTGGTGCAAGGAATGTCGAATAAGGAGATAGCCGACCACCTGTTTATCTCTGTCAATACGGTGATTACCCACCGTCGTAATATCTCGAGGAAGCTACAGATACATAGTCCTGCCGGGTTGACTATCTATGCGATTGTCAACGGTTTGGTGGATATCTCCAGTGTCAAGCTGTAATCTTAGATTTTATTGATGTCTACATACCCATGGGTAACGGCGTAGATGGTGAGTGCTGACACACTCTTCATCCCCAGTTTATCCATGATATTCTTGCGGTGGGTGACCACCGTAGCGAGACTGATATTCAGTTTCTCCGCTATCTCCTTGTTGATAAAGCCTTGTACGATGAGTGACATCACCTCCAGTTCGCGGTCGGAGAGAATCTTCCGCTCTAACACCTTAGGCATCGGCGGCAGATGCTGTCCTTCTCCGTGTGCGTGTTGTACAAGAGCTAAGAGCGAACGTACCAACTGTTTCTCGGGCACATTGATACAGAGACTGGGGAAATCAGCCAGCTGCGAACTGCTGTCCATCGAGAGGGTCAGTACGATCGTCTTCCGCTTGTTTTCGATAAAGAACGACCTGTTGGACAATACCACGTTCATCGCTACGAAATAATGGACGTAGCGTTCAGGGTGGTTGGCCGACAGTTCTGCCATCGACCCATAACAGTCGACTGTGATAATGGGCATCACGGTCTGCAACAGTTGTTTCAGTCCGATGCCCGACAGTGTGTTAGGGTCGATGATAGCAATCAGTGGTCGCTCCATGCAGTAACAGTTATATTATGTGAGGAATCCCAACAGGGCACCTGCTGCAACGGCTGAGCCGATGACACCTGCCACGTTTGGACCCATCGCATGCATGAGTAGGAAGTTATGACGGTCGTACTCCAGTCCGAGGTTGTTACTGATACGAGCTGCCATAGGTACGGCACTCACGCCGGCATTACCAATCAGCGGGTTCAGTTTCTTGCCTTCAGGCAGGAACACGTTCATCAGTTTGACGAACAGCACGCCCGATGCTGTGGCAATCATGAAAGCCATAGCACCCAGTGCGAAGATCTTGATGGTGTTGAAGGTCAGGAACTCCGATGCCTGTGTAGAGCAGCCGACGGTCAGTCCTAGCAGCATCACCACGATATCGTTGAGTGCAGCTCCCGCTGTCTTAGCAAGACGTGTTGTCTTGCCGCTCTCTTTCAACAGGTTACCGAAGAACAGCATACCCAGCAAGGGCAGACCAGAGGGTACGATGAACGTTGTCAGCAACAGTCCGATGATGGGGAAGAGGATACGCTCCGTCTGGCTTACCTCACGAGCAGGCTTCATCTTGATGACACGCTCCTTTTGAGTCGTCAGCAGTCGCATGATAAACGGCTGAATGACAGGCACGAGGGCCATATACGAGTAGGCACACACTGCGATAGCTCCCATCAGGTTGGGCGACAGCTTACTGCTGAGGAAAATAGCCGTAGGACCATCGGCACCACCAATAATAGCGATACCAGCAGCCTGACTGGGTTCGAAGCCCATTGCCAATGCCACCATATATGCGCCGAAGATACCAAACTGTGCTGCTGCACCGATGAGCATCAGCTTCGGGTTTGCCAACAGTGCTGAGAAGTCGGTCATCGCACCGATACCCAGGAAGATGAGTGGTGGATACCATCCCTGTCGCACGCCCTGATAGAAGATATTCAGCACGGAGTTGTCCTCATAGAGTCCGATCTCCAGTCCTGCGTCAGCGCGGAAGGGGATATTTCCCAAAATGATACCCAGTCCGATGGGCACGAGCAACAGCGGCTCAAAATCCTTTTTGATGGCGAGCCAGATGAAGAAAGCTCCCACCGCTATCATGATGAGGTTACCCACCGTTGCATTGGCAAAGCCTGTATAGGTGAGAAACTCATTGAAATTCTGTATGATAAATTGTCCTAAATCCATTGATCTCTAATCTCTAAACGCTAAACACTCAACTCTCATTATCCGATGGTTAGCAGTACGGAGCCCTCCATGACGGAGTCGCCTGGCTTCACGGCGATGGAAGTGACGGTACCCGTTGTTTCCGACTCGATATTGTTCTGCATCTTCATGGCCTCGAGTACGAGAACCACATCACCAGCGTTTACCTTGTCGCCCACGTTCACCTTCACATCGGTGATAGTGCCAGGCAGTGGTGATTTGATAGCTGTTCCTGCTCCGGCTGGCGCAGGTGTGGGTGCTGGTGCTGCAGCGGGAGCTGCGGCAGGAGCCTTTGCTACAGGCTTAGGAGCCTCTACCTTCACTTTGTTCAGCGAACTGGTTGGATTGATGGGCTGTTTCAGCTCCACCTCGAAGGGGATGCCGTTCACATTCACTTTGGCGATGTTGCCTTCTACCTCTTCTATCTCTACATCGTAGTCGACACCCTGTACTTTATATTGATATTTCTTCATATTGTCTTGATAGTTTGATTAATGAATTTCTGGTGTGGTGGGAATCGTAGGTCCCTGATGGTTGGTGGGCAAGACGGGATCGCTGAAATGCGTCATCTGCGGCAGTTCATAGTCCCATCCTGTATCCTTGGGTTTGATGGTGATTACGCCGCTCTCCACGTCGTGCACATCGTCCTGATACTGTTTGATAGCCATCGAGATGACGGCGATATAGATTTCCTTGTCGATACCTTTCGACTTAAGACCTTCTTTGAGGATGACGTTGGTCTTGTGACCCACCTCCATGGTCATCTCCACCGTCTTGGTGATCGGTTTGATGGGTTGGTGTTCAGCCACCTTCTTCGCTGTGTCGATATGTCGCATCAGCAGTCCGAAGAGCCAGAAGAACACGAACAGCACGGCCAGACAGAAGAATACGATACCCATGGCGAGCAAGGTAATACCCACGCCGTGCGGGTCTTCGCGCTTCAGTTTGGCATCCTTCGTCTCATCCGTCTGGATGAAGTTCTCGATACCCGGTGTCACATTCTCCTGCGCCTTCACACTCCACGAGTTGTTATGTCGCGCATAACTCTGGTTAGCTGCGAGGGCAGGCACGCTTACAGAGTCGATCAGCTCTGTTGCGTTACCGTTGTAGAGACCTATCCACAAGGGTTTCGACATCGGTACGCGGAGTGTCAGGTGCAACTTTCCCTTCGAGGGTATCGAGTTGCCGAAGAACACTAAGTGCTGTCGTCCGCCTATCTGCGTGCGCGGTTCGCCGTTGGGGATGATGCTCATCCTCTTGATACGCTCAGGCACGCTCATCTGAGGGTTGAGTACGGCGCGGTCGGTGGTGAGGTACATTCCTCTGACGTTATAGGTCGAGAACGAGGTGTTCTCCAGCTCTATCCACGCCTCCCTGTCGCCAAACTCGTCTTGAATGCTAGCGGTGTTGTTGGTCAGCACCTCGTTGATGCGGATATTCTTGGCTCCTTGTCCATATACCGCCATCGTCGAGCCTGCCAGCAGCAGTCCACTCAGCAAGAGTTTTAATTGATTCATTCTACCTTATTTATATATAATTCTACGTTATCCACAACTATGATTCACTATCCGCAGAAGAACAACACCACCATTTGTGCGGTGAAGATTCTGAGGAACATCGCCAATGGGTAAACCGTCGAGTAACCGAGTGCAGGGGCTTCCTTCGAACAAATAGAGTTTGCGTAGGCCAGTGCGGGTGGATCGGTATAGGTACCAGCCAGCATACCGGCGATGATGAAGTAATTGAACTTGTGCTTGATGCGTGCGATGGGTCCTACCACCAAGATTGGTATGATGGTGATGAGGAAGCCTGTCAACACGTAGAGACCTCCGTCGCCGTCGATGACGGTATCGAAGAACTTGTCGCCAGCCTTGATACCTACACTTGCCAAGAAGAGCACCAGTCCTATCTCTCTCAGCATCATATTCGCCGAAGTCGTGGTGTAGGTCACCAGACGGATCTTATAACCATAGCGGCCAATCAGGATGGCGATAATGAGCGGTCCTCCTGCGATACCCAATTTCAGGGGCACAGGCATTCCTGGTATGGCGATGGGCAGCGATCCAAAGATGATACCCATGATGATACCCACGAATACGGTGGCGATATTTGGCGCATTGAGCCTGCGGATGGAGTTACCCATCTTATTGGCTACGCGGTCAACGGCATCCTCTGGTCCTACCACCATGATCTTGTCGCCTACTTGCAACGGCAACTGTGTCGATGCGAAGAGGTCGATACCGTGACGAGTCACACGAGTAACGTTCACGCCGTGCACACTCGAGAAGTGTAGCGACGACAGCGTCTTTCCGTTGATCTTCGGGTTGGTGATGAGGATACGTTTCGATACCAGCGGCTGGTCTTGCTGTTCGAAGTCGATGTCGAGCTTCGGTCCGATGAATGCCATGATAGCCTCTTGGTCGGCCTCGGCACATACCACCAGCATCTGGTCGCCTGTATGCAACTCGGTATTACCGTTTGGAATTGTCAGTTCCCCGTCTCGAACGATACGTGAGCAAACAAAGTCGCGGTTCAAGAAGTTGTGCACTTGCAGCAGCGTCTTTCCCTCCAGGTACTTATTGGTTACCTCCAAGTGCATCTTATACGGCTTTTGGCGGGCTTTTACCCCTTCCAGTGCTGTCAGTTCTTCCTCTTCCTTCTCTAACTTCACCTTACAGATACATTTCACCAGGATAGTGGCTCCGATGATACCCAGCACACCCAGAGGATAGGCGCAGGCATAGGCAGAGGCAATCTGTGGTGCGTTGCCTGTGCCGAACACCGAGTTCAGTGCTTCGTTGGCGGCACCCAGTCCTGGTGTGTTCGTGACGGCACCGTAGAGTGTTCCCACCATCATCGGCAGGTTGTTCACGTTGCTGGTGTCGAAGAAAATATAGTAGCAAGCGAACATCACGAGCACGTTGAGCGCGATGGCAAGGGCGGCGAGTCCGTTCAGTTTGATGCCCGCCGTTCCGAAACTCTCGAAGAAGCCGGGTCCCACCTGCATACCAATCATAAAGACGAACAGGATCAGTCCGAAGTCTTGTACGAACGTGAGGATAGGTGTTGGTGCCGTGAATCCGATATGTCCGGCCACGATACCTGCGAAGAGCACAAAGGTGACACCCAGTGAGATGCCTCCTACTTTGATTTTGCCTAAGTACACGCCTGTGGCGATGACGATGGCGTAGAGCAGTGCGATGTGCGCTACTGAATCGTTCACCGTGAACAGGTCTTTAAGCCATGATAATGAGTCCATAATTGCTGTTTACTATATCGATAGAAATTTCCTCTCTCAAAATTGCCTGCAAAGTTACTTTTTTTTTAGCAAATATGCAAAACTCTGCTCCGTTTTCTTCTGTTAAAAGTTTAAGTTGCGTTTAGGGTGGGGTAATGTTGTGCAACAGACCTTGCAGTGATTTGTCTTTTTTGCTAGCAGAAATATGTTTTTTTCTCTCGATAATTTTTATATCCCTAACTTAGAAACATAAGTACCAAACTTAGAGACAACTGTACCTAAGTTAGGGACATATATCCCAAACTTAGGGATATAAATTTTTAGCTTTGGAAAATAAAATTTTCAATTTGGGAAAATAAATTTTTAACTTAGGGGATTTCGTTATTCAAGTGATTTGTACTACCTTTGCAAGTCGAATGGATTGCTCGAACATACCTATGCCCAAACGCGTGCTGACAGGAAGCGCACTGAAAATAATCGCTATCCTGACAATGGCTATCGACCATATAGCCTCGCATCTGCTGCGTTATCAGGAGGCGTTTACGGCACCGCTGATCACCTATCACGACCATTATATCTCGTGGTATTTCCTGCTGCGCTGCGTGGGACGACTGGCATTCCCTATCTTTGCCTTCCTGATTGTGGAGGGCTTCATTCATACCCGTGACAGACGACGCTACGGACGTAATCTATTGGTGTGCGCACTCATCTCCGAGATACCTTGGGCATTGACGCATCACGGCTTTCACCTGATGGGTCATAACGTGATATTCACCTTGTTTTGGGGATTTCTCGGACTCTGCGTCATCGAGCGCTATCGCTCCGACTGGCGCAAGGTGGGAAGCATACTGGTGGCGATGATGGTGGCTGCTATCTTCTTCCGAGCCGACTACAATGCATCGGGCTTTGCGCTGATTGTGATGCTCTACGTGCTGCGCCGACACTTAGCATTGCAGGTACTCGTGGGTTGTACGATGCTGCCGATGAAATGGGTGGCAGGCCTCGCCTTTATTCCTATCGCGATGTACAACGGTGAGCGCGGATTCATTCGCGGCACATGGGGAAAGTATCTCTTCTATGCCTTCTATCCCCTTCATCTCCTTGTCATCTGGATGGTGAAACAGGCGATGGGAATAGGGTAGAAACGTTCTTGGACGGTCGTATCGATTTTTTGTGCATTTTTATTCGCAATAATTTTTGTGCGATTCAGAAATTATTAGTACCTTTGCACGTCGAACTTAAGACAATGAGAACTTATATAATATTTTAAAAATCTATGGCAAACAAAGAAAAGCTCTTTACCGAGTTTACTGTGCCTACCACCCAGGAGTGGTTGGACAAGATTGAAGTGGACCTGAAAGGTGCCGACTTCCAGAAGCGCTTGGTATGGAGAACCAACGAGGGCTTCAACGTACAGCCCTTCTATCGCCGCGAAGACTTGAAGAACCTGAAGACACCAGACTCACTGCCTGGTGAGTTCCCCTTCGTGCGTGGTAACAAGAAAAACTCTAATGAGTGGTACGTGCGACAGAATATCGTAGTGAACGACCCCGCTGAGGCTAATAAGAAAGCCCTCGACATCCTGAACAAGGGTGTGGACAGCATCGGCTTCAAACTGGGTCATGCAGAGCTCAGCGCCGACTTCATCGAGACGCTGCTCAAGGATATCCGCCTCGACATTGTGGAGGTGAGCTATCGCGCTTGTATGCGTCACGCTCTGCAGCTGGCCGACCTGTTGGTGGCTTACTTCGAGAAGCAGGGCTACGACAAGGAGAAGATTGTGGGTGGCGTAGGCTTCGACCCCATCGAGCGTATGTTGATGAAAGGCAAGGACAGCACATTCTTGCTCGCCGATATGCCTAAACTCGTGGAGAAACTGAAGAACTATCCCAACCTGCGCTGCGTGATGGTACACAGCGACCTGCTGAACAACAGCGGCGCATACATCGTACAGGAACTAGGTTACGCTCTCGCATGGGGTAACGAGTACCTGCAGCAGCTCACCGATGCCGGCGTAGACGTGGACTTGGCCGCTAAAAAGATCAAGTTCTATATGGGTGTCAGCGAGAACTATTTCATGGAGATTGCGAAATTCCGTGCTGCCCGTCTGCTATGGGCACAAATCGTGAAACAGTATGAGCCGAAGTGCGACTGCGCCTGCAAGATGGTGATCAACGCTTCGACCTCAACCTATAACCAGACGGTATTCGACAGCTATGTCAACCTGTTGCGTTCGCAGACAGAGGCGATGAGTGCTGCCCTCGGTGGCGTACACTCAATGGTAGTCACTCCGTTTGATGCGCCCTATGAGAAGCCGACAGACTTCAGCGAGCGTATCGCCCGCAACCAGCAACTGCTCATCAAGGAGGAGTCACACTTCGACCGTATCGTCGATGCGTCGGCCGGCTCTTACTATATCGAGCACCTCACCGATGCACTCGCACAGGAGGCTTGGAAGATCTTCCTGAAGGTGGAAGAAGAGGGCGGATTCCTCGAGGCTGTGAAGAAAGGCAGCGTCCAGGAGGATATCAATGCTACCAACGTGAAGCGTCACGGCGATGCTGCCAAGCGCAAGGAGTTCCTGTTGGGTACCAACCAGTTCCCTAACTTCACAGAGAAGAGCGAGGGTAAGCAGCCCATCGCTTGCGACTGCTGCTGTGCTACGCATACTGGCGATGCTGACGTGCCCGCACTGAAGGCCAGTCGACTGGCGTCTGACTTTGAGACACTGCGTCTGACAACAGAGAAGGCTGCGAAGGTGCCTACAGCATTCATGCTCACCATCGGCAACTTGGCCATGCGTCAGGCTCGTGCCCAGTTCTCTTGTAACTTCCTCGCTTGTGCCGGCTATAAGGTGATCGACAACCTCGGTTTCAAGACCGTTGAGGAGGGTGTGGACGCTGCGCTCGAGGCAAAGGCCGACATCGTAGTGATCTGCTCCAGCGACGACGAGTATGCTGAGTATGCCATCCCTGCCTTCAAGTATTTGAATGGTCGTGCAATGTTCGTAGTGGCTGGTGCTCCTGCTTGCATGGAGGACCTCAAGGCCGCTGGCATCGAGAACTTCATCCATGTGAAATGCAACGTGCTCGAGACGTTGAAAGAAT
The DNA here is from genome assembly GCA_900321425.1 of uncultured Prevotellaceae bacterium. GTDB lineage: Bacteria > Bacteroidota > Bacteroidia > Bacteroidales > Bacteroidaceae > Prevotella. The sequence goes on from ONWA01000033.1 coordinate 27,514, forward strand.
ATAATCAGAAACTTGGTATTTAAAGAATAGGAGAATTGAATGATGCGTAAACAATTTAAAGACATAGATATCTACGCTGGTATCAAGGCAAGTGGATTAAAGACAATGGTATCGTAGCAGACTGGAAGACACCAGAGCACATCGAGGTGCGCCCCGTCTATACGAAGGAGGACCTCGAAGGAATGGAACACCTCGACTTCACAGCCGGTATTCCTCCCTATCTGCGTGGTCCGTACTCAATGATGTATCCGTTCCGTCCGTGGACCATCCGTCAGTATGCCGGATTCTCTACCGCTGAGGAGTCGAATGCATTCTATCGCCGTAACCTCGCAGCAGGACAGAAGGGACTCTCTGTGGCCTTCGACCTGCCGACACACCGTGGCTACGACCCCGACAACGCTCGCGTCGTAGGTGATGTGGGTAAGGCTGGCGTTAGTATCTGTAACGAGGAGAACATGAAGGTGCTGTTCTCGGGCATTCCCTTGAACAAGATGTCCGTTTCCATGACCATGAACGGTGCCGTGCTGCCCATCCTGGCTTTCTACATTGTGGCGGGTCTGGAGCAGGGCGCTCAGTTGGAGGAAATGGCCGGTACTATCCAGAACGATATTCTGAAAGAGTTCATGGTGCGTAACACCTATATCTATCCCCCTGCATTCTCTATGAAGATTATCGCTGATATCTTCGAGTACACCTCGCAGAAGATGCCTAAGTTCAATAGCATTTCTATCTCGGGTTATCACATGCAGGAGGCTGGTGCTACTGCCGATATCGAGCTGGCTTACACGCTGGCCGACGGTATGGACTACCTGCGTACTGGTGTGAATGCCGGTATTGACGTGGATGCCTTCGCTCCACGACTCAGCTTCTTCTGGGCTATCGGTATGAACCACTTCATGGAGATTGCTAAGATGCGTGCCGGTCGTCTGCTGTGGGCGAAGATCGTGAAGAGCTTCGGTGCCAAGAACCCGAAGTCGCTCGCGCTGCGTACCCACTCACAGACATCAGGATGGTCGCTCACAGAGCAGGATCCGTTCAACAACGTAGGTCGTACCTGTATCGAGGCAATGGCTGCCGTACTCGGTCATACCCAGTCGCTCCACACCAACGCCCTCGACGAGGCTATCGCACTGCCTACTGACTTCTCGGCTCGTATCGCACGTAACACGCAGATCTATATCCAGAACGAGACCAAGGTGTGCAAGCAGATCGACCCATGGGCTGGTAGCTACTATGTAGAGACGCTGACCAACGAGCTGGTACACAAGGCTTGGGAGCATATCCAGGAGATTGAGAAGCTGGGTGGTATGGCGAAGGCCATCGAGACGGGTCTGCCTAAGATGCGTATCGAGGAGGCTGCTGCCCGTACACAGGCACGTATCGACTCTGGCGTACAGACAATCGTGGGTACGAATAAGTATCGTCTGGAGCACGAAGATCCTATCGATATCCTCGAGGTTGACAATACCGCTGTACGTAAGCAGCAGGAGGAGAGCCTCGCTCAGGTGCGTGCTTCGCGTGATGAGGCTGCCTGCCAGGCTGCCCTCAAGGCTATCACCGACTGCGTGCGTGACTTCAAAGAAGGCCGCAAGTCGGAGAACAACCTGCTCGACCTGGCTGTCAAGGCCGCTCAGCTGCGTTGTACCCTTGGTGAGATTTCAGATGCCTGCGAGAAGATTGTAGGCCGTTATAAAGCAGTAATCAGAACAATTTCAGGCGTGTATAGTTCAGAATCAAAGAACGATAGCGACTTCGAGTTGGCTTGTAAGCTGACTGACAGGTTCGCAGAGAAAGAGGGTCGTCGTCCACGTATCTTCATCGCCAAGATGGGACAGGACGGTCACGACCGTGGTGCTAAGGTTGTGGCAACAGGCTATGCCGACTGTGGCTTCGACGTGGATATGGGACCGCTGTTCCAGACACCAGAGGAGGCTGCACGTGAGGCCGTAGAGAACGACGTTCACGTAGTAGGCGCATCGTCGCTGGCTGCTGGTCATAAGACCCTCATCCCACAGCTCATCCAAGAGCTGAAAAAACTGGGACGTGAGGATATCATGGTCATCGCCGGTGGTGTGATCCCAGCTCAGGACTACGACTTCCTCTACAAGGCTGGCGTAGCTGCCATTTTCGGTCCTGGTACTTCTGTAGCAAAGGCTGCCGTCGAGATGATGAAGATTCTGCTCGACGAGGAGTAATCATAAAGGGACTTCTCCGCCAAGGGGAAGTCCTACTCGCAAAAAAAAATCGTCCCCAACTGAATGGCTGGGGACGATTCTTGTGTAATGAAGTAGGATTACCAGGGAATCATGTCGCGCTCGTCGGGGCGATGGGCCTTGCCATCCTCGCCCTTGATGTAGATCTGAAGATCGGTGAAGTAACCCGTCTCCTGTAGCTTTCTCAACTCTCCCTTGGCGAAGTCAAAATCATTGAAGATTTTGGCAGTAGCAATATGGTTGGTAAACTCCAACTTCTTCTTCTCTGTGTCCAGAACGGAGATCCACTCATCCTTCGTGCGGTCTCCAATAATTACTTGTTTGGTCATATTCTTTTGGTTTGTTTCAGATTCTTGTTGCAAAGATACAAAATAATTATGAAATAGAAAAGCATTTTTGGATGATTAACGCAATTCGCCCCATAAATAAAGGCATTTCAAGGAAAATCGAGTAAAGTCCGTAAGGTGCCACTACGCAAATCAAGGCAGATTGCGGAACGAATTAGGTTTCCAATTCGTAACCCCCGATAGCCTTATGTCAGATGGTTAAACTTTCTTAACGACCTGCGCAAATCGTGTCTTTCCCGATAGTCCCCAATCCCTTACATACTGGGCATGCCAAAAACTTTGTGGTGTCTTGAGGCTCCACCGATTTACCCTTCTCTTGTTCAGAAACAGTCCTGCATGTATCCTTACACATGGTCTGCTGGGCATGCAAACCATGTGCAAGAAAAACAAATACTGTCAAAATGAAAACCTTATTGACCATACTAATATTCTTGATACCCTCTTCCGTGACAGATTTTGCAGTTTCATGGCGATGAAATGTGATGCTCCAATATTGTTCGCCACATGTAGGGCAGCGTTTCACATAAACTATTACCATAGATTGAAAGTGAACATTACATAATAATAGTGTTACCATCTCCAATGATGTTGGTTATAGTTATATTAGGACGCTTATCATTACCATTTTTATCTTCATTAGATTTTAGCAGATTTAATAGCCGGTCCATTAACCATGGTGTAAAACCAGCTACGAAACCTCCTATAACAGTTTGAAAAAAAGGATCATAGAGAATATCGAAAATAAGATCAAGGCAGGCTTTCTTCTCATCGTAAAATCCAATTCTCGGCAAAGGTTCACAGGGTAACCCTCTTTCTTTTGTATAAACAACAAAATACTCTCTGAGTTCCTTGTCAATATAACTACGGATGATTTCTTTGCGATTCTTGTATCGCTTAAGAGTGATTCCGTCAAGATATACCATACCCATAGGATTGATTCTTCGTCTAAGTAGCTGGCGCGTTCGTCCAAAAGTCTTTCCATCTATCTCTATGCGGATATGGCATCTCTTTTTCTGCCAGCACATTGTTTCTATAGGTATCCACTTCTTGAATAGGTCGGATTTCCTTTTAATCGGATTTTTCGTTTTCTTGTTCTTTTCATTCATATCTCACAACTATTTATACACAGTGTAATATCTTCCACCTTGTCCAGAGCAAGTTGTACATCTACCTCTACCTCCACACATGGTACATCTATGTAGGTTTGAACCAATATAGGTGGTTCCCGAACCGGCACAGTTACGGCAACTTCCAGAGCCCCAGCAACTGGTACACTGCACCCATTCCTGCACAGGTACAGGGTCCCGATGATGCTCAACATGAATTGTTGTTGTGTTGTTTCCTGAGTTGCTGCTACTTGAACTAAGGAAGAAGCAACTGAAGTGTTTTGTTTAGGAGTTTCAACCTTTATCTTTGATATTTGGCGTCCTGTGGCGTCACATTCACCTTTATATCCAGTCATTGTATAAGCGAAACGTTTGTTGAATGATTTATAGTCGCCGATGGATGTATAGCCTCTATCTGTATCAATAAGAATCTTTCCAGTAAAGTTCATTAATCCCCAAAAACCATTGAGCTTATACTTCAAATAGCCAGTACCAGCCGACTCCAAGGCATCCATTTCGCAGGGGATAACTTCTCTTCCCTCACTATCTGTCAGTCCATAGCGACCACTCTTGTTCACCTTATAATATTTTGTGCTTCCATTATTCATAGCAACGGCACTGGTATAGCCACCATTCGTCTTGATGTCATCTGATGTTGGAGCAAGACGGGTTGTAGAAATTTCCTTCCCTTGTGCATCACAAATTCCTTTCATGCCTCGTTTCGTAAACGCAAAAGTACCCTTTGCACTATTGTAATTGCCAATTGATGCATAGCCACGACTTGAAGGAATAATTTCTTGACCATCTAACTTACGGACACTACATGCTCTGTTCTTATGCGTTATTCTTACATATCCACCTCCAATAGATTCGATGGAGGAATATGCATCTTTGGGTATAATCCATTGGCCTTTAGCGTTGATTAATCCTATTTGACCATTTTCATCAATAATATAATAATCATTATTTTTGTTAGGATCAGAACATTTTGTTATTGTACGACCTTCTTTAGCTGCCATTATGAGTTTCCCCGTGTTATCGATAACACTATTTTTGTATGTTTCTATTGAATTTACTGGTATTCCAGTAAAATTAGACAATTCGCTGCTGTTGTATTGACTCAATATATTTGGAGGGAACTCTAGTAATACAGCTTTTTTACACCATTTAAATGCATCTTTTTCAATAACTTTAACTGAATTAGAAATCTGAATAGAGGAAGCATTTTCACAAAACATAAAAGCGCTATACCCGATTGAAGTTACCGAGTTAGGAATTACAATCGAGCTGATTTTTTTGCATCCATAGAATGCGTGAGCACCAATGGAGGACACCGAGTTGGGAATGATTATTGAAGTAAGAGAGCTACATTTATAAAAAGTTTCACTTGCGATACGATTTATTGAATTCGGAATCTGAATAGATACCAGATTATTACATTCCATGAATGCGCTTGAACCTATGGAAACTACAGATTGGGGTAAAATAACAGAAGTAAGGGTTGAACATTCACGAAAAGACTCATTCCCAATTTTTGTAACACCATTCTCAATAATTATTTTATAGATATTCTTTTTATGCCAAGGTCTCTTTTTAAGGGTATGGTAATAGTAATCTGGCATTACACCATTACCAGAAATTGTTAGTGTTCCATTGTCAAATAATTCCCAATACAAACCATTTCCAAATGGTTTCTTCTTTGCCTCTATAGGAACAGGTATTAATAGGCATATTATCAAGTAAATAATGATTCGATGTTTCATATTTTCCTTTTTTTTATTTATACACAGTGTAATATCTTCCACCTTGTCCAGAGCAAGTTGTACATCTGCCTCTACCTCCGCACATGGTACATCTATGTAGGTTTGAACCAATATAGGTGGTTCCCGAACCGGCACAATTACGGCAGTTTCCTGAGCCCCAGCAGCTGGTACACTGCACCCATTCCTGCACAGGTACAGGGTCCCGATGATGCTCAACATGAATTGTTGTTGTGTTGTTTCCTGAGTTGCTGCTACTTGAACTATTTGCCTACCTGTTGCATCACACTCCCCTTTATAGCCAGCCATTGTATAGGCGAAACGCTTATTGAAGGATTTGAAATCACCAATAGACGTATAGCCTCGGTCTGTATCAATGATGATCTTGCCCGTGTAGTCTATTACACCCCAAAAACCGTTGAGCTTATAGCGCAGATAACCAATACCCGCTTGGCTTAGTGCATCCAGTTCTGCCGGAACAATCACTTTTCCCTCATATGTTACCAGGCCATATCGACCTTTTTCCTCTATCTTCAGATACCCTTTTGTTAATGGCGTAATTTCATTATAAATAAGAGGAAGAATCCAAGTTCCATCATAAGCCTTCAAACCTTTATAACCATAATATTTCCAAACAATGTAATATTGAGATTGACTTGGACCTTTGATAGGTCTTAAAATCTCCAAATTATTATTATTGCAGCCACTAAAGGCATTGCTTCCAATACGCTCAACAGAAAATGGAACTTCTATGGATTGTAAACTTTCGCAAAGAGTGAATGCACAACTACCAATAGATTTAACTGATTCTGGAATTGACACTGATTGTAACTTGCCGCAGTCGCGGAAAGCATCGTCCCCGATACTCGTTATTGTATTTGAAATAGCGACTGATTGTAGATTATGATGGAAGCGGAATGCAGATTTTCCGATGCTTGTTACTCCATATTCTATCACTATTTTTCTTACAGATACATCATCCCATGGGTGATCCCATGGCGTAACATCATCCGGTATAGCTCCGTTGCCTGATATTGTCAACACGCCAGAATCGCTAAGTTCCCAGTAGAGCCCATTCACAAATGGTCTCTTTTCTGCCATCATTGTAAACGGTGCTAACAGGCACAGCATTAAATAAACTAATTTGACTTTTTTCATAACCCTCTGAGTTAAATCTCATCTGTGATTAATCTATTTCTTTCAGTTGATTCTCAATATTCTTGAGCTTATAGAAAGACTTGACCTGATAAACGGCCATTACGATAATACTTGCTGCCAACACAATACCAAGCAGCACACCTACAACGGCGCAGCAACTGCCAATACAGCCTGCGCTCTCTGGAATACAATTACACATATCTGATATAGTTTTAGAATTATCACCACACGTATTACAACATAAAATGCTGACTATAAGGCTCAGTATACCAACAACTACAGTTATTGCTGTTAACACATGAACTCTTCTGTTAAGTTTTTCATTATTTTCTATCTCCTTCGCATCAGAGAGCAAATTGCCCTGTACTTTTATTGAGTTGAGTAACTCCATGACACCCATATTTCTGTAAAGCATTTTGCCTCTCTGCCCATATTCACCAAGCCGATATGGGTTAGTTGCTAAATAGCTGGAAATAGAGGCCAAAGCATCTTTGATGTTCTGAGGTTGTCCTATTCGAAGTGTGCGTCCAATGCTCTTCAGTTTTAGCCGCGCTTCCATCACCAAAAAAGCATCAAACACTATTTTATCGTTTTGAACATTTTCATTCAGTAACTTTTGCTTGCCAACATGCTCTGGCTTCCATGGATAAGGATGGTGAGTGTGCAAGAATACGATAGTCTTATGGTAAGCAAACAGCCGTTCAGTCTTATTATTTGAGAAACTGCTCCTCAAAGTCTTTTGCAAAGCATCTTCTGGGATGACTTCATTGTTTTCATTGCCAAAAAAGAGACCATAGACCAATTCCCTATAGTTCTCAACTACTTCATCAAGCAATTTCCTGTCTGTGCTATAATACTCTTTGCTGAAAAGTTCTATCAGTTGTTTGTGGTTACCTATGTACTGACATTTCGAAATGCCGACAGTACAGATATCCACAATATAATGTCTTCCGTACTTCCCATGCGGATTCTTTCCTGTAATTTTTTCAACAAGATGGTTGTAGTAGTAGTGCAGATAGTGTTTTTTTCTGCCATCGAAATAATAGAGTCCATGATCATCGCCTCCATATACCGCTTTCTTTAATTGGACAATATCTTGAGCAGTGCATATGCTGGATAAGTCCAAAGGGAATTGAGTTTTCTCATCCTTATTCCCAAAGCTTTTGTCAATGCTAATTGTTGTAACAAGGTAATAACGCCCTTTGGGGTTAATAACAGAAGAAAACTTGTATAGCCATGCTTTAAGCTGAACTTTGTGTTCAACCTGTTTCCCTGCGACATTATACTCATAGTAGAAGTCGCCACCTTCATCATTTAGCTCCTTGACACAGAATTTAGCCTCAGTATACTTTAATAGTCTGTCAGGCTCCACTTCACTCGCACCACGCATCAGTTCCTTATACTCTCTTTTTGGTATCCCCTCTAATGGGATAAAAGAGTATAATGTTACTATGAATACATTTTGCTTACAATCTGCCATGCTGTTCTCATTTAGTTATTGTTTCCTTGACGCAAATGAAAGGGCACAAAGAATGGCGTGGTCACTCTTATGCACTTTACCTAAGGGGCAGGTCTGGAAATTGGAACCCCTACTACCGTAATAAGAATGCTCCACGCCATAGGGCGTGTGCATAGCTGCACGGTAGTTAGGGACTGCCATCTTCTGGTCTTTCCTCTTGCTTCTTAAATCGAACTATTCCAAAATTAGTTTTCCAGACCTTTTCGGTAAAGTGCGAAATAAAAGCTAATGCATCTGCGACTCGGGATTTCTCCCCCAAGCCGCTACAAAGATAGTGAAAAATCATCAAATAAGAGCAACAACAGTAAGAAATTTGTCGAAAATATTGCAGAATTAACAAAAAAGCATTATATTTGCACCCGAAATAATGAAGAAAATTCTCGGATAAGACAGTCCGAATCAAACGATAACAGAACCCGTCGGCATCCCGTAGATCTGCTGGCGGGTCACCTTTTTATTTATACAATGAGCAATCAGAAGCCACGCACGATACATGAACAAATCCGCCTGCTCCGTTCAAGAGGCATGACGTTCAGTAATGAAGAGGAAGCCAAGCAATGCTTGGCACACATCAGTTACTTCCGTCTGAAATACTATTGGACGGATATGAGGGATGAAGAAACAGAGCACGACTTCAAGGAAGGTGCTTTATTTGACGATGTAATTGCCCGATACGACTTTGACAGAAGACTACGGCTGATACTCTTTGATGCCATTGAGATTATAGAGGTGGCGCTGAGGGCTAAGATTATCAACCATCTATCACAGGCAAAGGGCAGCGGGCTTTGGTATTTGGACGCTTCTCTCTTTGAGCGTAATGACTATTATGAGGACTTCGTACTCGACCTCAAATATGAGTTTGACCGTAGCACCGAGCCTTTTGCTAAAGAATATATTGCAGAGCAACCCAACTGGGATTGTGAGTCGATGGAGGGTGACAATCCTGATGCATGGATGATTCTTGAAGTAGCCACCTTCGGCACACTTTCTAAGATGTATAAGAATCTAAAAAGCCAGTTACCTGAACGTGCTACTATTGCCAACGACTTTGGATTGTATTCTGCAAAGGAGTTATCCAGTTGGTTGGAAGCCATTTCTGTGCTTCGTAACATCATAGCCCATCACTCACGCCTTTGGAATCGAAACCTTGCCAAACAAGTGACTAATCCCAAAGGACATCGTGACAAGTGGTTGCTGAATCTATTGACGGACAACCAGAAGAAGAAACCATTTGGAGTGATTTCCGCCATGATCTATCTTTGCAATGCAGTATATCCAGAGAACCACATAAAGGATAAACTGCTTACCTTAATTGACAACAGTCCCAACATACCTTATTATAAATATGGTTTTGTAGGTGACTGGCGCAAGGAGCCGATATGGCGGTAAGCACCGCCGTAAAATTGTGTGTATAAGATTTGGCGGTTTCAAATAAAAGCATTACCTTTTCCCCCGACAATGAGCCATTCTTGAGACCCTTCGGGAACAAGCGAGCAGAGCTCGAGCGGAAACAGGCCGGTGGCTCAGTGTCGGGAGTTCTTGCGTCCCTTTGGTAGCAAGTGCCAGAGGCGATGACTTTGATAAGCAAATCACGACAGAATGAGGAAATGAGTAATCGGCTTGCCGCTTGCTACTGAAAGGACGCAAGAACCGTTGCCAGTTCGTAACCCAGTTTTTTCTCAATCCTCCGAACTGCCTTTATTTACGAAATGTGTTATTTTAGCAGTTCAAGGGCTTCGTCAGTCAGGAACGGACGAATCTTGTCATAGCTAATATCGAAGTTGACCAACCCTGCTGCATAGGGCGCAATCTCGTACTGTTGGTAGACGAAGGCAAGTCCTTTCTTCGTGAAGTAGGGAGCACCACTAGGCAATGGGATGCGGTTGACGTCCTCTACACCGATCAGAAGGTCCTTCAGCTGCTCGTCGTCGAGTGCCTCTTCGCCGTTCTCACGGAAATAGGAGCGCACACCCTCCTTGATGAGGGCTAACAACTGGGGAGACTGGGGATTCTTGAACAGAGTCTGGTTCTTTACCTCAAAAGTCTCCGCCTGGCGGTTGTACTCCGTCTGATAGCCGATACGCAGACCGTCGCTCTTGCGGAAGGTCTGACCCGCCGATAGTGCGTAGCCGTGGGCACCTCCTGTGTATCCCTCCTGATGACTGATATAGGTGATATACCGATCGCTGTTCTCCAACACGTAGGTGTGAAGGGCGAATTCGAAAGTCATATTCCTCATCCCTTCAGCAGCCATCTCCAGCCAGTCTTTCCGCAGACTCTTGTAGTGCTTGTTGAGGGTTTCGGATACCGCCTTCTGACCATCGGTATAGAGGATGACCTTGGGTTTCCCTTCCTGTGTGGGATTGAAGGCCAATTCCTCGGAGATATATTGGCGGATGTTGCTCACTAGTGCTGAGTCACCGCTGACGGGCCAGTCGATGCATACTTTGACAATCGCCATTGAGTCCTCACGATTCAGGGCGATGCTGTCGGTTGCAAATACTGCAACGTCGGCTGTCGCTACAGAATCAGCTTGCTCAGCGTTCTCAGTATGTTGCTGAGAAGCACGATGGCCGCACGCTGTGAGCAGTGCGGCCATCATCATATAAAGAAATGCTCTCGCCATTGCCTTATTCACCCTTGATAGCTGCTACACCTGGAAGCACCTTACCCTCAATAGCCTCAAGAAGGGCACCGCCACCAGTAGAGATATAGCTTACCTGATCAGCTAGACCGAACTTGTTGACACAAGCTACAGAGTCGCCACCACCAATCAGAGAGAAAGCACCGTTCTTGGTAGCTTCAGCAATCGCATCGCCGATGGCACGTGAACCAGCGGTAAAGGCGTCGCACTCGAACACACCGGCAGGACCGTTCCACAGGATGGTCTTCGCACCCTTGATAGCCTCAGCGAAAGCCTTCTGGCTCTCAGGACCAGCGTCAACACCCTCGAAACCAGCGGGTACCTTGTTGGCAGGACAGTTGATAATCTCAGCACCAGCCTTTACAGTCATCGTACCGAAGTCGAGACCATTGGTAGCAGTACAGTCAGAACCCAACACGAGCTCTACACCGTTCTTCTTAGCCAGTTCCTCAACACCTAGCGCAACATCGAGCTTGTCGAGCTCTACGATAGAGTTACCAATCTCACCGTTATGAGCCTTCGCAAAGGTGTAGGTCATACCACCACAGAGGATAAGCTTGTCGACCTTACCCAGCAGGTTCTCGATGATACCGATCTTAGAAGACACCTTGGAACCACCCATAATGGCTACGAAAGGACGCTTGATGTTAGAGAGAACAGCGTCGACAGCCTGTACCTCCTTCTCCATCAGCAAGCCCAGCATCTTGTTGTTGGCATCGAAGTAGTCAGCGATGACAGCAGTAGAAGCATGCTTACGGTGAGCAGTACCAAAGGCATCCATCACGTAGCAGTCAGCATAAGAAGCGAGAGTCTTGGCAAACTCCTTCTGTCTGGCCTTCATCGCCTTCTTTGCCTCGTCGTATTTGGGATCTTCCTTATCGATGCCTACAGGCTTACCTTCCTCCTCAGGATAGAAACGCAGGTTCTCCAGCAACAGAGCCTCACCCATCTTCAGTGCCTTAGCAGCATCAGCAGCCTTAGCACAATCAGGAGCAAAACCTACGGGAGCACCCAAAGCCTTCTCTACAGCCTCGCGGATCTGACCCAGTGACTTCTTGGCATCCACCTTTCCCTTGGGTTTACCCATGTGGCTCATGATGATGACTGCACCGCCATCAGCCAGAATCTTCTTCAGGGTGGGCAGAGCACCACGGATACGGGTGTCGTCAGTAATCTTACCATTCTCGTCCAGGGGTACGTTGAAGTCTACACGTACGATTGCCTTTTTACCGGCAAAGTTAAATTCATTGATTGTCATACTCTATATATATTAATAATGTGTATCCTAAATACGCGTTTCCTTTTCTTGCTCCGCAAAATTACTACTTTTCGTTGAGATATGTAAACAACCGACTGATAATTTAGCGTTTTTTTGCTAGAAAGCTGATGAAATGCAAGGCGGAGTTTGCAATATGTACGAGAAAATTTGTAACTTTGCACCCATGATGAAGAAAGATACTGTTTTGATATTGAGCGGAGGTATGGACAGTGTGACCCTACTCTACGATAGTAAAGACCGTGTGGCCTTGGCACTGACATTCGATTATGGAAGTAATCATAATGCGCGTGAGATTGCCTTTGCCCGTCTGCATTGTGAACGACTGGGCATAGAACATATCATCATTCCCCTTGACTTTATGGCCAAGTATTTCAAGAGTTCGCTGCTCGAAGGGGCTGATGCTATCCCTGAGGGATCGTATGCTGACGAGAATATGAAGTCGACGGTGGTGCCTTTCAGAAACGGCATTATGCTCTCCATTGCCGTAGGAATGGCGGAGAGTAGGGGACTGCAGTATGTCATGATGGCGAACCATAGTGGTGATCATGAGATCTATCCTGATTGTACTCCTGAGTTTGTCGAGGCATTTAACCAAACGGCGATGGCCGGTACCTATGTCCGTGTGGAACTGCTCTCTCCCTTTGTGGGAATGACCAAGACACAGATAGCGATGCGTGGAAAAGAACTGGGTATCGACTATCGGGAGACGTGGAGCTGCTATAAGGGTGGCGAGCACCACTGTGGTAAATGTGGTACCTGTGTGGAGCGCAAGGAGGCTTTGGCAGGGGCAGGAATCAAAGATCCCACCATTTACGAGGAATGATGGGATCGGTATTGTTATCAGAAAGATTTTACTAGAAAAGAATCAGTCGGCCGACTCAAACTCCTCCAAGAAACGGGTATCGTTCTCGGAGAACAGACGGAGGTCGCTGACACGGTATTTCAAGTTGGTGATGCGCTCAACACCCATACCAAAGGCGTAACCGCTATAGATGGATGAGTCGATGCCACACTGCTCAAGCACATTGGGGTCGACCATACCACAGCCCAGAATTTCTACCCAGCCAGTGTGTTTGCAGAAACCACAACCCTCACCGCCACAGATGAAACAACTGATGTCCATCTCGGCAGAAGGCTCTGTGAAGGGGAAGTAACTGGGACGAAGACGGATCTTCGTATCGGCACCAAACATCTCACGAGCAAAAGAGAGTAATACCTGCTTCAGATCGGTGAAAGACACATTTTTGTCGATATACAGTCCTTCTACCTGATGGAAGAAACAATGGGCACGAGCGGTGATAGCTTCATTGCGATACACGCGTCCAGGACAAATCACACGGATGGGTTCTGTGAGTTTGCCGTCCTCGGTGTGCATATGCTCCATCACACGAGCCTGCACACTGGAGGTGTGTGAACGTAACAGGATATTTTTCGTCACATCATTGGGGTGCTGGGAAACGAAGAACGTGTCCTGCATATCGCGAGCAGGATGGTCGGCAGCGAAGTTCATCTTCGTGAACACGTGGAGATCATCCTCTACCTCAGGACCATCGGCCAGCACAAAACCCATACGGGAGAAGATATCGATAATCTCATTGGTCACAATCGTCAGCGGATGACGAGTACCCAGGCCGATGGGATAAGGTGTGCGCGTCAAGTCAAGGGCTTCGTCGCCAGACTCCTGTGTCTGACATTCCTCACGCAACTGGTTGATGCGCTCAGTAGCGAGGGTCTTCAACTCGTTGATCTTCATACCCACCGTCTTCTTCTGGTCGGCAGCCACTGTACGGAAATCATTCATCAGGGCAGTAATCTCACCTTTCTTGCTGAGATATTTCAAACGCAACTGCTCCACCTCTTCGGCATTCTTAGCGCTCAAAGTCTGTACTTCTTTGAGAAGCTGATCTATTTTGTCTAATATCATGATTTTTTAATTTTTCCGTGCAAAGGTAATATTTTTTGTAGAAATATGTGCATAATCTGAAAAAATAGTTGTACTTTTGCCAAAATTTACAATTGTACGTACTTTGTCATCTGTGTGACATGAAGAAAATTTTGATCGCTTTTTGCGCATCAGTGCTATTGATGTTCTCCTGTCAGGGGAACTACTTTGGAAAGGCCGACGACTTCGCTACCGACACTGTCGATAGTGTGAAGACGGATACGGAAGAGACTATCCCATTGGCTGCCGATGAGCTGTTTGACGATTTCTTCTTTAATTTTATCGCCAACCGTAAACTGCAGTTGAGTCGCATCGATTTTCCAGTGAAGGTCTATCAGGGACGTAAAGTGGATTCTATTCGTCAGCGTAAATGGAAGATGGATTCTTTCTTCATGAAACAAGGGTATTATACACTGATGTTCAACAGTCGACGGGAAATGACGGCTATGAAGGATACGGCCGTCAATAAAGCCATCGTGGAGAAAATCTATCTGGACAAGGCGCTTGTCAAACAGTTCTACTTCGAACGTGAACGGGGACTGTGGAGCCTGAAGAAGATACGTCATACGCTGTTGCGCGAGAATACAAATGCCTCGTTCCTGTATTTCTATCGTAGTTTTGCAAACGACACCGCATTCCAACTGAAGAGCTTGTGCAATCCAGTGAGGTTTGTTGGACCCGATCCTGATGATGAGTTCAGTCAGATGGAGGGAATGATTGCGAAAGATACGTGGCTCGCTTTTGCGCCAGAGTTACCCTCAAAGATGCTTTATAATATCGTGTATGGCACAGACCAGAAGGTGGGTGACTGGAAGATATTTGTTGTGCGCGGCATCGCTAACGGTCTTGAGATGGAACTGATGTTCAGACGTCTGAACGGCAAATGGCATCTTTATAAGTTAACAACGTGATGAGAGATTTCCACGATTATAATCTGTTGGCCCATAACACTTTTGGGATAGAGGCACTCTGTCGTCGTTTCGTGGAATTTGACACGGTAGACGAGCTACAACAGTTGGTGCGAAGTCTACAGAAAGAGGATTTCCCTTTATTGCTGTTGGGAGGCGGTAGTAATTTGTTGCTGACAGCCGACTATCCCGCTACGGTGCTGCATTCTGCCATCAAGGGAATGACACATCAGGAGGAGGACGATTGCGTGCTCCTTCGTGTGGGCAGTGGTGAGGTGTGGGACGAAGTCGTCGCTGCCTGTGTTGCTCAGGGCTGGTATGGTGCGGAGAACTTATCGCTGATACCAGGTGAAGTAGGAGCCAGTGCTGTACAGAATATCGGTGCCTATGGAACGGAGGTGAAGGATTTGATTGTCGTCGTCGAAGCTGTGGAGATTGCTACTGGTGAGATTGTCCGTTTCTCGAATGCTGACTGTGCCTATGCCTATCGGCAGAGTCGGTTTAAGCAGGACTGGAAGAATCGTTTTGTGATTACATATGTCACCTATCGGTTATCAAAGAAGTTTGAGCCTCGTCTCGACTATGGTAATATTCGTATGGAATTGGAGAAAAAAGGAATCGGCCATCCTACTGCCCAGGAGTTGCGTGATACGATTATCGAGATACGCGAAGCCAAACTGCCTGACCCCAAGATAGAGGGTAATGGTGGTAGTTTCTTTATGAATCCTATCGTGACAAGACAACGGTTTGAACTGCTGTTGAAACGCTATCCCCAAATGCCTCATTATTTTATTGATGAGAAGCACGAGAAGATTCCTGCAGGATGGATGATCGACCAGTGCGGATGGAAAGGACGTTCGTTGGGTAGGGCTGGAGTGCACGACAAACAGGCGTTGGTGCTCGTAAATCGTGGAGGCGCCACAGGACAGGAAATCGTTGATCTCTGCCACGTCATCCAACAAGATGTGAAGACCACTTTTGGTATTGATATAGAGCCAGAAGTGAATATACTTCCGTAGACTTTTGTTAATAATTGTTATAAATCAAACGTTTTTTGGAGAAAAACTTGCACTGTATGATGAAAAATCGTACATTTGCAATGTGTTTTTCATAGTATTAGATTTAAGGTTAACAATTTTGGAGTACAGCGGTACTCCTTTTTTTATGCCTTATCTCTTCTTGTCTTTCTTCCCAAAAAATATCCGGTAAGACTTCATCAGTTTGCGTGCCATGAGGAAAATGTCGATGGCTGTGATGCTATTGGCAATAATACCTCCGATAAACTCACTCTTACTACTATCTTCCCGTTTGATGAACAACTGATTCCATAAAGATGTGAATTTCTCGTTATCTGTTTGCAGCTCATCCAACAGGCTGTCTTTACGTTCACGGATTTCCTCCAATGTACGGTAGTGGGGGGTAGGGTGCTTCTTAACTGGTAACATATACTATTTACTAAGAAGTAATTCTGCTAAGAAATGGACAAGGGGACGCTCAATCAACGGTCGGCGGAAGATGAGGAGCAGCACAAAGATGAGCACGTGAATGATGCCCATGATGAGGAACGCCTTTATAATTCCTACGTAGAGAGAGAGCCAGAAGCTGATGGCCAACGAGAAAAATAGGACCACAGCAACGATAATAAGAAAGAAAGTGATAGCCAAGGCGATGGCTTTAATCAGGCGCACCATCTTGTCTATCACATCGAGCTTCACGTATTCCATTTGAAGCCCCAGATAGTGTTTTAGCACTTCAATGAGTTGTGCTATCGTCTCTACATTCTTGTCGCTCGACAGCATAACCGTTTATTCCTCTGCAGAAGCATCCTCAATATCATCCACCAAGTCACCTACTTCCTTGCGGCTGAGCTTGATGTTATGCTTTTTGAGGAAATCCTCTACGGCATCTGTGATTTTTACTCGGGTGTCAGCACCCTTTTCTGGGGCCATTAACAGGCCTAAAGCAGCACCTGCGAGGGCGCCACCTAAGAAAGCTCCAATGTAACCTAAACTTTTCATATTGAATATTGTTTGATGTAAATAAGTTGTGCAAATATACATTTTTTTTCGCAAAAATCAAGTATCTTTGCTGTTTTTTTTAGCAAAAAGAATAGGATTTACTTCATTTAACAAACTTTATGCACCTTTTTTTCACTCGTTTGCTCAAGATTTTGTAATTTCGCACAGGATTTTGAAACAAGTATTAAACAATAGTATCATTTAACACGATCTTTTTAAGATGAAAAAATTAATGGTTTTATGCGCAGGTTTCTGCGTGGCAGTAGCATTTACCAGTTGTAAATCCAATGAGAGCCTTTACAAGAAGGCTTATGAGAAGGCAAAGGCTCAGGAAGCTGCACAAGCAGCTGCACAGGAGACAGAGACTAATGTCGTAGCTCCTTTGGAAACCAAGCCTGCTACACAGACTCGTGTGCTCGACAATGCTGATAACGTGACAGTTCGCGAGGAGAAGGTGACACTGGTTAATGGTTCAGGATTGAAGAACTTTAGTGTTGTTGTGGGTGCTTTCGGTATGCAGTCTAATGCTGAGGGCTTGCAGCAGCGTCTGAAGGCCGCTGGTTACGATGCACAGATTGTGAAGAACGTAGACCGCAATATGTTCCGTGTGGTTGCCGCTACATTCGACAACAAACTGGATGCTGCTCGCAGCCGTGATGAGTTCCGTGCTCAGTATCCTGATGCATGGCTGTTGTATAACAAGTAATCAACATCTTGGCACGCATCCTCTCCGTAGACTACGGAAAGAAACGTACAGGTATAGCAGTCACCGATCCGTTGCAACTTATTGCTAACGGATTGGCGACTGTTTCTACATCAGACTTGTTGCAGTTTCTGCAGGACTACCTGAAGCAAGAGGTAGTAGAGCGTATCGTTATCGGTGAGCCCAAACAACCCAACGGGCAGCCCAGCGAAAATATGGCGCGTGTACAGCAGTTTGTGAATCGTTGGCGAAAAGTATGTCCTCATGTACCCATTGAGTATTATGATGAGCGTTTCACTTCAGTGTTAGCCCATCGGGCGATGCTGGCTGTAGGATTGAGGAAGAAAGCACGACAAGACAAAGCATTGGTAGACGAGATCAGTGCAACGATTATATTACAGAGTTATTTAGAGTCAAAACGAAAATGATATTACCTATTTATATTTATGGACAACCCGTATTAAGAAAGGTGGCAGAGGATATCACTCCCGATTATCCCGGATTGAAAGAGTTGATTCAGGATATGTGGGAGACACTGGCAGCGTCTGAAGGCATTGGTTTGGCTGCCCCTCAGATAGGAAAGGCTATCCGACTGTCGGTGATCGACCTTGATCTGCTCTCTGAAGATATGCCGGAGTATAAAGGGTTCCGACGGGCGTTTATTAATCCGCATATTATTGAGTATGACGAAGAGCATACGGACACCTCGGAAGAGGGTTGTCTGTCTTTGCCATCTATCCATGAAAAAGTGGAGCGTCCAACACGTATTCGCGTGAAGTGGATGGATGAAACGTTTCAGGAGCATGACGAATGGATAGAGGGCTATCTGGCCAGAGTCATGCAGCATGAGTTTGACCACCTTGACGGTAAGATGTTCATCGACCATATCAATGCGTTGCGCAAACAGTTGATCAAAAGCAAACTTAAAGCGCTCACGGTAGGACGCTATCGCTGTGGATACAAGACGAAACCCGTCAGACATTGATTGTTGACATTGACCATAACCATTGACCATTGATGTTTAGGTTTGATAGGCTTTCTGTGGCATTTCGAGTTGTATTGCTGTGCCTGACATGGCAATGCATTGCGCTCAATGGTCAGTGGTCAACGTGCTATGCACAGTTTAATACCGATCGTTTAGTGATGGTGGGACGCTCTGCCCTCTATTATGAGGATTATGTGCTCTCTATCCAATATTTCAATCAGGCTATTAATGCCAAACCATATCTTTACGAACCGTGGTTTTTCAGGGGCGTCGCCAAATACTATCTGGACGATTACTCTGGAGCCGAAAGTGACTGTACGGAGGCAATGCGTCGTAATCCTTATGTGATCAGTGTATATGAATTGCGAGGACTCTGTAGAATCCGTCAGAAAAAATTTCAGGAAGCAATTGAAGATTATACAAAAGCTCTGAAGTACGATCCTGAAAATCAGGGACTTTGGCATAACCGTGTGCTCTGTCATATCCAAAACAAAAGTTATGATCAGGCACAGCTTGAGTTGGATACGATGCTTACCCGATGGAGCCGTTATGCTCGCGGATACGCCATGCGGGCGGAAGTCTATCTGATGCAGAAAGATACGACGAAGGCTCTATCCTCCTTGGATAAGAGTATAGAGATTGATCCTTATGACGGAGGAATATGGGCAGAACGTGCGATGGTGAGTATGGCAAGAAAGCAATGGAAGGAATCAGAAGATGACCTTAATCACGCTGTGCGCTTGATGCCGAAACATGCAGGAAACTATATCAATAGGGCACTGGCGCGAGTCAACCAGAATAATCTCCGGGGAGCAATGGCTGACTATGATATGGCTCTTGATCTCGACCCTCATAATTTTTTGGGACATTATAACCGAGGGCTGCTTCGGGCGCAGGTAGGTGATGACAACCGGGGTATTCAGGATTTTAACTTTGTGTTGGAACTGGAACCCAATAATCTGATGGCTCTCTTCAATCGTGCCCTGCTGTTGGAGCAGACAGGAAATTTGCGAGGGGCTATCCGTGATTATTCGAAGGTGATTGCGGAGTTCCCTAACTTTTGGTTTGGCTTACAGCATCGAGCCTCTTGTTATCGTAAGCTGGGGATGACTCGTCAGGCAGAACTCGACGAGTTTCGTGTGCTGAAGGCACAACTTGATAAACGCTATGGTAGGCAACCCCGTCTGTCAAAACAACAACTCCGTAAAAAGAGCGATATCGATCCAGAAAAATACAATCAACTGGTAGTCGCGGACGAACAAGAGGTGGAGCACGAGTATAAGAGCAATTACCGAGGTAGGGTTCAGAACAGAAAAGTTGAAGAGCACCTGATGCCGATGTACGAACTCTCCATGGAGCGTAATCGTCGCGAGGTGAAGGTAGATCTTCCTTATGACCGTCAGGTGGAAGAGATGAACCGTCAGAAAGGGTTGCCTACACTTTATGTCAACGCTGGTCAGCAGACACTCTCAGAGTCGCAGTTTACCCATTATTTCAGTTATATCGACTCCCTGACCGTTGCCATTAATCGCACGAAGACGACTCGTGACGTTCATCCTCTGTTAATCAGACGAGCCATTGCCTACGGTATGATACAAAATTACGAGAGCGCTATCGACGATTTGTCGTCTTATATCTATAGCGACAGTACCTCGGCTATCGCCTATTGGCAGCGAGCTGTATATCAGTCGAAGGCAAATGCTTTCCATGCTTCGGAAGGTACGGATGTGTCGATGAAAAAAGCAAATGTGATTGCAGACCTGAGTGAGGCTATCAAGTACAATCCTAAGAGTCCGTATCTTTATTATAATCGAGGAAACAGTTATGCTGAGCGAAAAGATTATAAGCATGCTGTCGATGACTATACCCAGGCAATAGCATTGGATGCTCATCTCGCAGAAGCCTATTATAATCGAGGATTGATGTTGGTCCGTCTGAAAAAGGTGGATGAAGCCATTGCCAATTTTAGTAAAGCAGGCGAATTAGGACTCTATCAGGCCTATAGCGTGATAAAGAAGTATCGTGAGAAGTAGGAAAAATGGAAAGTAGGAGAAAAAACTTTGATTTTCATCCGTTATCCTTAATTTTTTTACTACCTTTGTGCCCGTAAATTTTTAAACATATATTGTAGATATGATCAACATTACTTTTCCAGACGGATCTGTTCGCTCGTATGAGCAGGGCGTGACTGGACTTCAGATTGCCGAGAGCATCTCACCAGCCTTGGCTCGTAGCGTGTTAGCTTGCGCTGTAAATGGTGAGACAGTAGAGTTAAACCGTCCTATCAATGAGGATGCTAAATTTCAGTTGTATAAATGGGAAGACGAAGAGGGTAAGCATACTTTCTGGCATACTTCTGCCCACTTGCTCGCTGAGGCATTACAGGAGTTGTATCCTGGCATTCAGTTTGGTTTCGGTCCTGCGGTGGAGAATGGTTTCTTCTATGACGTACTTTTGAAAGATGGTGAGTCTATCAAGGAGAGCGACTTCCCTAAGATTGAGGCAAAAATGAAGGAGTTGGCTTCCAAGAAGGAGCCTGTTGTCCGTAAGGAGGTGGCTAAGGCTGATGCCCTCAAGGCATTTGCCGCTGACGGCCAGACTTATAAATGCGAGCATATAGAGCAAGACTTGGAGGATGGCTCCATCACCACTTATACGCAAGGTGCCTTTACCGATTTGTGTCGTGGTCCGCACCTTGTTGATACAGGTGAGATTAAGGCCATCAAACTGACGAGTGTTGCTGGCGCATTCTGGCGTGGTGATGCCACTCGTGAGCAGATGCAGCGTCTGTATGGTATTTCCTTCCCTAAGAAGAAGATGCTCGACGAGTATCTCGTGATGCTTGAGGAGGCTAAGAAACGCGACCATCGTAAGATTGGTAAGGAGATGGAGCTCTTTATGTTCTCTGACAAGGTGGGTAAAGGACTGCCAATCTGGTTGCCAAAGGGTACTGAACTCCGTTTGCGTCTTCAGGATCACTTGCGTAAGGTACAGAAGCGTTTCGGCTATCAGGAGGTCATCACTCCGCATATCGGTTCGAAGAACCTTTATGTAACCTCTGGTCACTATGCTCACTATGGCAAGGACTCGTTTCAGCCTATCCATACTCCAGAGGAGGATGAAGAGTATATGTTGAAGCCGATGAACTGTCCTCACCACTGCGAAATCTTCGCTTGGAAACCCCGTTCGTATCGTGACCTACCTCTGCGTATTGCAGAATTTGGTACTGTTTACCGTTACGAGCAGAGTGGTGAGTTGCATGGACTCACACGTGTACGCTCCTTTACTCAGGATGATGCCCACCTGTTCTGTCGTCCTGACCAAGTGAAGCAGGAGTTCCTGAATGTGATGGATATTATCAATATCGTGCTTAGCGCTTTCGGCTTCGATTTCGAGGCTCAGATATCATTGCGTGATCCTAACGACCATGATAAATATGTAGGAACAGATGAAGACTGGGCACTGGCTGAGAAGGCTATTGTTGAGGCTTGTCAGGAAAAGGGCTTGCCCGCCAAGGTGGAATATGGCGAGGCTGCTTTCTATGGGCCTAAACTCGACTTTATGATTAAGGATGCTATCGGTCGTCGCTGGCAGTTGGGAACCATTCAAGTAGACTATAATCTGCCTAAGCGTTTCCAGTTGGAGTATACTGATGAGGACAATACAAAGAAAACTCCAGTGATGATTCACCGTGCACCATTTGGTAGTATGGAGCGCTTCTGTGCAGTGCTGATTGAGCATACTAGCGGACACTTCCCCTTGTGGCTGACTCCTGATCAGGTAGCTATCCTCCCACTATCGGAGAAGTACAACGACTATGCCCAGGAAGTGGCTAAGGAGTTTGATCTTCAGGGCGTGCGTGCAACCATTGACCTGCGAAACGAGAAACTGGGACGTAAGATTCGTGACAACGAGCTGAAGCGTATTCCTTATATGGTTATCGTTGGAGAGAAAGAACAGGCCGACAGAACAGTAGCTGTCCGTCCACAGGGTGGTGGAGAGCAGAGTATTATGACCATCGCAGAATTCACTAAGAAGGTGAACGATGAGGTGGCTGAAATGACAAAGAATTTCTAATCTATAAGGGGCGAAGAGTTAATAAATTGTAAAAACAGACAAATTTCCCTTAATTCTTCGCCCTTAATAATTAATTATGTAGTACCTTTGCAGCCGATTTTCAAAAATAGTAGATGAAGAATGACAATATGAAGAACCAGTACCGTATCAACGAACAGATACGTGTACGTGAGGTCCGTCTCGTAGGTGATGACGGCTCCATGGTTGTGCCTACCCGTGAGGCGCTGGATATGGCGCGAGATCAGGGCGTGGATCTGGTGGAGATTTCTCCAAATGCCAATCCACCGGTATGTCGACTCATCGACTATTCCAAATTCCTTTATCAGCAGAAAAAACGCCAGAAAGAAATGAAGGCTAAGCAGGTGAAGGTGGAGGTGAAGGAAATCCGTTTCGGCCCTCAGACTGACGAGCACGACTATCAGTTTAAGCTGAAGCACGCTAAGGAGTTCCTCGAGGAAGGCAATAAGGTGCGTGCCTACGTGTTCTTCCGCGGACGCTCTATCCTGTTTAAGGAGCAAGGAGAAGTGTTGCTGTTGCGTTTTGCCAATGATCTGGAGGAGTATGGTAAGGTGGAGCATATGCCTTCGCTGGAAGGAAAGAAAATGTTCCTCTATCTTGCACCGAAAAAGGCAGGCTCTCAGAAAAAAAGCCAACAGGCGAGAGATCGTGAGGCTGCTGCTCAGGAGGCTAAGGCTGCAGAGAAGGAGCAAGAAACTGCGATGCCAGCAAATGGCGGGATGTTCGCTAACGCAAAGATTAGTGCCGATGCCCTAAAGAAATTGACAGAGGAGACAGAAGATTAAAAAAAAGGTGCGCTGCGCCCGGTATATGCGTTGCCACCGTATATAATAACAATTTAAAATCATAAAAAAATGCCAAAAGTAAAGACAAACTCCGGTGCAAAGAAGAGATTCACATTCACCGGTACAGGTAAGATTAAGAGACGTCACGCTTACCACAGCCACATTCTGACGAAGAAAACCAAGAAACAGAAGCGTAACTTGGTAGGTACTACACTTGTAGATCGTTCAAACTTGAAGCAGGTTCGCGACCTGTTGACGCTCCGTTAAACCTATTGTCAAACATTTAAAGTAGAAAAATTATGCCAAGATCAGTAAATCACGTTGCATCAAGAGCAAAGCGTAAGAGAATTTTGAAGCTCACTCGTGGCTACTTCGGAGCCCGTAAAAATGTTTGGACAGTAGCCAAGAACACATGGGAGAAGGGTTTGACCTATGCTTACCGTGACCGTCGTAACAAGAAACGCAACTTCCGTAGTCTGTGGATTCAGCGTATCAACGCTGCTGCACGTATCAACGGAATGAGCTATTCTCAGTTGATGGGAGCTCTCAGCAAGGCAGGTATTGAGATTAACCGTAAGGTGCTCGCAGACCTCGCTATCAACAATCCTGAAGCATTCAAGGCTATTGTTGAGAAAGTTGCTAAGTAAGAAAACAGTATTCACTGTAGATAAGAGCCGCTATCGTCATGATAGTGGCTCTTTTTAATCAATGGTATGTATGATGAGTGATAAACAGTTGTTAGTCATTGCTGGCCCATGTGTTATTGAGTCAGAGGATAATGTGATGCTTATTGCTGGCACGATGAAAGAGATCGCTGCTCGCAACGGGATAGATTATTATTTTAAAGCGTCATTTGATAAAGCTAACCGTACGAGTATCTCCTCGTTTAGGGGGCCAGGGATAGATAAAGGGTTGGATATATTGAGAAAAGTGAAGGAGAAATATGGCTTGAGGATTTGCACGGATATCCATGAACCCTGGCAAGCAGCTAAGGTGGCAGATGTGGTGGATATCATCCAGATTCCTGCTTTTTTGTGCAGACAAACAGACCTTCTTGTTGCGGCAGCTAAAACGGGGAAGCTATTGAATATCAAGAAAGCTCAGTTTTTGGCTCCATGGGATATGACTCATGTAGTTCGTAAGGTGGAAGAAACTGGTAATAAGCATATCATGCTGTGTGAGAGAGGAACTATGTTTGGCTATAATACCCTTGTCGTCGATATGACAAGCATCTGCGAAATGAAAAAACTGGGCTACCCAGTAGTGATGGATGCCACTCATAGCGTTCAGAAACCAGGTGGTCAAGGATGTACTACAGGAGGTTGTCGTGAGTATGTAGAACCACTGGCGAAAGCTGCGATTGCTGCAGGTGCTGATGCCTTGTTCTTTGAAGTACATCCCGATCCCGATCATGCACTCTCTGATGGTCCCAATATGGTGAAACTGTCAGAGTTTGAAAGTATGTTGCAAAGAATCTTGAAAATATATCATAATCGATAGTATATATTCCAATATGGATAATCATCAAATCATAGAAGAAGGACGCCGTGTCTTTAATACGGAAATAACGGCTCTGCAGAAAACACGTGATGCGCTGAATGAGACATTTGCTACTATTATACAGGAATTCTCCAAGTGTAAAGGTAAAATTATAGTGACTGGCATGGGTAAGCCCGGTCATATAGCAACTAAAATAGCAGCCTCTTTGTCAAGCCTGGGGACTCCTTCCTTCTGTCTGCATCCGGCAGAGGCCATGCATGGCGATTTGGGAATGGTTACCAGTCAGGATGTGGTCTTCGCTATCAGCTATAGTGGGGAGAGTGATGAGATTGTACGAATATTGCCTTATTTCAAACTCATTGGAGCTAAAGTCATCGCATTAACGGGCAATCCGGACTCTACGTTGGCAAAAGCAGCCGATATTTCTGAGGTATTTCCCAAATTCGATGAGGCATGTGCGCTTGGTCTTGCCCCTACGTCGAGTACGACAGTGGAGTTGTGCTATGGTGATGCTTTAGCGGTAGTATGTAGCATCATGGCAGGTTTTCGTGACGAGAATTATGCACGGATTCACCCTGCTGGTTCTTTGGGAAAGAAACTGATATATAAGGTATCTGATATCATGGTCGCTGGAGAAGACAATGCTGTCGTACAAGAAGGAACGTCCATGAAGGATACGATTATCGAAATCAGTAAAAAGGGATTAGGAATGGTGTCTGTTGTGGATGAATACCAGCATTTAAGGGGGATTGTAACTAATGGAGATTTACGAAGACAACTTGACGAAGGGGTGGATATCTATGCCCTTCGTGTCGAGGATGTGATGACCAAGAGACCTATCGTTATCAATAGTGAGCAACTGGCAGTAGAGGCATTGAATCTCATGAAAGAGCGAATGATTAACAGTCTTCCTGTGATTGATCGTCAAGACAGACTGATTGGCACCATTCGCTGGCAAGATATACTACATGCTGGTATTGTCGCTATGTAGTTGATACTTTTGCGGTCATGAATTTCTTTCCGCCACGGATGTAGAGCCCGCTCTTAGGGGCCTGACTCAATAGACGACCTGTAAGATCGTAATATTTGTTATCAGCGGCGACGGGCACAACGGTGATGTCGTTGATGCCTGTCGTCGCTGTAATAATCTTTGTTGGGGTCTTGTTGTTTTCCACATAATAGCCATTGACAACATATTCTGTCCCATCGTGAGGTCGAGTAGAATCATCATTTCTAGTAATAATGAAGTTGGTGGGGGCTGCTGATCCATGGAATATAAACTTGTAGATGTAATTTCCTGTATCAGTCTGTCCCATCAAGTTCATAGAAGGACGGTCTCCCCATCCTTTATTGCTAGCTATACCTAAATGCTGTTGCTCGGTAGGACCTCCTCCCCAAACCCAGATTCTATAGTTAGCCTCTGTAGCTGTCTCGAAGAAGACAGAGATCTCGTTGGCATCATCAAGGGTGGGGGTATAGACCTCCACCTCTTTCTTGGGGATATCTTCATTGGAGTATGAGCCTTTGACGTAGACGCGGTAGCCTTTA
>ONWA01000032.1 GCA_900321425.1 uncultured Prevotellaceae bacterium
CAGCATACATGTTGTGCCGGTATGATGACGCAACCCAGTCCCTTCAAACTGATATGCGCCACCCTGCTAACACTGTTCATAATATATGCCTTATACATGAAATATTTCCATCGATCTGAGAACAAGTCCTTAAGCGAGGACACAACCTTATACAGAGTTGAAGATATGCATTGCAGCCATTGTGAGGCAGCTGTCGTTCGTGCTGTCGAGGAAATACCTGGTGTTAAATCGGCAAAAGCCAATGCATCGGCCAATACTTTGTGCGTAGTAGGATCGGTAGCAGAAGAATCTGTTCGCTCAGCGGTCGAGGGAATTGGCTATACATTCAAAGGACGGATATAAATATCAAGTATGGAACCCAGAAAACAGAATATCATCTTCTCCACCGAGTTGAAAAGTGCATTGTCACAGGCAGTATCATCCTGTCATTATGACCTGCTGTTCATATTGACTGACGAGACAACTCACAGACTCTGCCTGCCGTTATTAGCCTCATGCTCCTGTATCAAAGACTACCACCTGATTACTATTGGAGCCACAGACACCTATAAAAACATAGAGAGTCTGATGCACGTATGGCAGGAACTTCAGGCAGGCGGGGCTACCCGTCACTCCCTGCTCATCAATTTAGGTGGTGGAATGGTTACTGACTTGGGAGGATTTGCCGCTTCCACTTACAAAAGGGGCATCCAGTATATCAATATCCCGACCACCCTACTCTCAATGGTAGATGCCAGCGTGGGAGGAAAGACAGGCATCAACTTCAACGGGCTCAAGAACGAGATTGGTGTGTTCAACAATGCCCGATTCGTCATCATTGACACACGCTTCCTCAAGACGATGGACCAAGAGAATATCCTCTCAGGATATGCTGAGATGCTCAAACACGGACTAATATCCAACGAACGGACATGGGCTAAACTGCTCAACTTCGACATCGTACACCCTAACCTGCAGGAACTGAGCAGAATGGTGGCAGAGAGTGTTCAAGTCAAAGAGGCTGTCGTGGAGGAGGACCCCACAGAAAAGGGCATCAGAAAAGCGCTGAACTTGGGACATACTATTGGACACGCCTTTGAGTCGTTCGCCCTTCAGCACACCCCCATCCTGCATGGATATGCTGTAGCCTACGGACTCGTGTGCGAGCTCTACCTCAGTAGCATCAAAGTAGGATTCCCCACAGACGAAATGCGATCGACGGTAAGGTTCATACATGAACACTACGGAACATTCCCCTTTACCTGCAATGACTACCCCCAGTTGTTGGAACTGATGACGCACGACAAGAAGAATATGGGTGATGCTATCAACTTCACCCTTCTCGACAAAATAGGCGGTATCCAAATCAACCAAATAGCAACACGGGAGGAGATTTGTGAGGCTTTGGACTTTTATCGTGAAAATCAATAATCAAGCAATATGACAAAGATACAATTAGACCCACATAGCGAGATGCTAATGGAAGAATACTACCAACAGCTCCCTCTGATGAAACAACTGAAGGAGGTTGTTGATCAAAAACTGAAGGAGAGCATCCAGCAGAGTGGGATTGAAACAATGGGCATTGAGGCACGTATCAAGGCAGAGAACAGCCTTGCTGGAAAACTACGGCGTAAAGGTATGAAATATGCCACACTGAATGACATCACGGATATCCTCGGCGTGAGAATTATTACGTTCTATAATGAGGATGTTGATAAGATAGCCTCTATTGCGGAATCAACCTTTGAAGTCGATTGGAAGAACTCCATCGACAAACGTAATGCGCACCAGTTTGACAGTTTTGGCTATAACTCGCTCCACTATATCTGCCGATTGAAAGACGAGACATGCGATCAGCTTGGGCAGCCCCAATTCAAAAAGATATGGTTTGAGTTACAGATGCGCACGGCCCTGCAACATGTATGGTCAGTCATCCAACATGATATCGGCTACAAGAGTGCCATAGAGACACCGCTCGAGTATCACCGTAACCTGAGCAGACTGGCAGGACTGCTGGAACTAGCTGATAATGAGTTTAGCCGTGTAAGGACAGGTATCACCAACTATCGCCGCAGGATTCAGTCACTGGTCCGCGAAGGACAGTTTGAGGAGGTACTTCTTGATGCAGACTCCTGGCATAGTTATATGGAAAAGAGGCCTTTCGATGAACTGACAGAACGGATTGCAGCCTTCAACCAGGCAGAAATCTATCCCATGCCAAATGAGAAATACCTCACCGCCCTGAAACTGATGGGAATGAAGACATTGGGAGACGTGGAAAGAATGCTCGCCAACGATGCAGAGCTGGCCTACCAGTTAAGTCTGTCACAGTTGGGGGCCACCGACTTGGACATCATCTCCTCTACGCTTGCCCTACAGAATCTGTGTATCGTACATATTATCAGAAACGGAGGTGGAAAGGCGGACTTGCGTAAATTCATGGAAAAGATATACGGTGTGGGAATCAATAATGACGCCCTCATTGAGGACGCCATTACGATAGTCAATAAATTGCTGGAGTCGATGGATGCTTAGGTAAACAACGAATATTCTTTCACGTCCCAAGCCAGAGCGCTCGCTCCCAACACATCGCGTTCCTCATCAGAAAGAACAGAAACCTCAATTTTCACCTTGTTTTTGATGTTATGGAACACGTAGCGTTCGAAAGCCTCCTTAAGGGGTTCCATCAAGACATCGCCCACATGTGACATACTTTCGGTAAGGATAATAGCCTCCGGATCGACGACTGTCGCATAGTTGGCCAATGCGATGCCCAACACCTCTGCCGTCTTGCGGAAAGCTTCCTTAGCTATTGCATCTCCCTGCTCTGCACACGTTTTCAATACATCAAGGGTCAATGTACTGCCGCGCAAAGCTGAAGGTTCATCCGATTGTTCCAACAGTTCCTTCGCAGTCATCAAACAGCCGTACTCTGATCCATAGGTTTCAAGACAGCCTTTCTTACCACAACCGCACTCACGACCATTCTCAACCACACACGTATGGCCAAATTCGCCAGCAAAACCCTCGGCACCTATATGAGGAACTCCCTGAGAATAGAAACAGCTACCGATACCTTTCTTTCCTATAGAGACAACGATGAAGTCTTTCAGGCCACGGGCGCTACCATATACTTTCTCACACAAAGCCATCGTATGCGCATCATTGCCAATAGCACACGCAAGTCCTAATCGGTCGCGTACCATTGCTGCCAATGGCACCTCACCTTTCCAAGGCAGATTGGGGGCATACTCTATAGCACCCGTTTTAAAGTTGGCGTTAGGCGCACTAATTCCCACAGAACGAACAAGTTCATAACCGCCATTGTTTTCCATGAATGTAATCAGGTGCTCGCAAAGCGTACTCACAAACAACTCCATCTCAGGGCATTCAAAAGTCTTGAAACGGTCACGTGCCAAGATGGTACCACGGATATCAACCAATGCATAATTGGTCCAATCCAGACCGACATCAACGCCAATTGTACGTTTCAGAAAATCCTCGCTCATCATTGTTTTATTTAAATAGTGAATATTCAGTAACACCCCATGCCAAGACACTTGCTCCTAACACATTCCGTTCGCTATCTTTTAGCGTTGAGTTCAGGAACTTCACTTTGTTCTGGATGTTATGGAAGACATGTTCCTCAAAAGACTCGTAAGCAGGATCCAGTAGCCATTTGCCGGCATAGACAACACCACCAGTAAAAATGATTGCCTCTGGATTGAGGATAGAGGCATAGTTACTCAGTCCCCAACCTAATTTATATCCAGTCTGACGATAGGTCTCAATAGCCAATTCGTCACCTTGTTCGCAAAATTCTGTAATCAATTTGGGTGACAAATGTTCCACCCCACGCATCAAGGAAGGCTTATCACTCTTTTCTAATAGTTCCCGGGCCGTTCGAATGATGCCCTTCGCACTGCAATATGCCTCTAAGCAACCATGATGACCACATCCACACTGTCGACCTTCAGGAATAAGACAAGTGTGTCCTATTTCGCCGCCAGTACCATCTACTCCCAGATGCGCTCTTCCATTAGAGAAGAAACAACTGCCAAAGCCATGGCCCAAAGTCAATACGACGAAATCATTCATGCCGTGCGCACTTCCAAAGGCATGCTCTGCCAAAGCCACTACATGAGCATTATTACTTAGTGAGACCGCCATTCCTAAACGGTCACGCATCATAGCAGCCAATGGAATCACACCCTTCCAGGGCATATTCGGTGAATTTTCCATACATCCTGTTTGGAAATTTCCGCTTGGAGCACTAATACCCACGGAACGAATGTTCTCAAAACAATCATGCGCTACAATCAAGTTCATGATTCCATCACACAGTGCAGTTACATATTGATTGACATCAGGATAATCAGAAGTAACCAATTCGGCCTCAGCAATAATATCTCCACGAATGTCGACAATGGCATACAACGTGAGGTCCAAATTGATTTCCACTCCCACTACACGAGTTTTAATAGCTGTCTTATTCATCTTAACAAATGAAAAATGTTGACGCAAAAATAGTAAATAAAATCTTATCCTCCAAATAAATTTGATTAAAATTTGGATTTTTGAGTACTTTACACTATCTTTGCAGCCACTTATAGAGTAATTTAAACAATTTTATGAACGTTTTAGAACTCAGTGAACAAGAGATTGGCAGACGAGAAAGTCTGCAGCAGCTGCGCCAAATGGGCATCAATCCATACCCCGCAGCAGAATTCCCCGTAAATGCATGGAGTACAGATATTTTTGAGAATTTTGAAGATTTGCCTGTCATTGGAAAAGACGAAGAAGGCAATGATATTCGCGAGACCGCTACACCAGAGAACAGCCGCATGGTAAGCATTGCTGGCCGCATCATGAGCAAGAGCATCATGGGCAAGGCTGCCTTCGCCAAGCTGCAAGACTCAAAAGGTCGCATTCAGGTGTATGTACAGCGCGATGCTATCTGTCCCGACGAAAATAAAGACCTTTACAACATCGTATTCAAGAAGTTGCTGGATTTGGGCGACTTCATCGGTGTGAAAGGCTATGTGTTCCGTACCAAAACGGGTGAAATCAGTGTTCACGTCATGGAAATGACCGTGCTGAGCAAGAGTCTGAAGCCATTACCTGTGGTAAAGACCGATGCTGACGGAAAGGTATATGATGCCTTCGACGATCCCGAATTGCGCTATCGTCAACGTTATGTGGACCTTATCGTAAATGCAGGTGTGAAGGACACCTTCCTTAAACGTGCTACCATCATCCGCACCCTTCGACGCATCCTCGATGATGCAGGCTATACAGAGGTTGACACCCCCATTCTACAGAATATTGCCGGTGGTGCCTCAGCCCGTCCATTTATTACTCATTTCAATGCGCTCAACCAAGATATGTATATGCGTATCGCCACTGAGCTCTACCTCAAGCGCCTTATTGTAGGTGGTTTCGAGGGTGTTTATGAGATGGGTAAGAACTTCCGTAACGAGGGAATGGACAAGACCCACAACCCCGAGTTCACCTGCATGGAGCTTTATGTGAGCTACAAGGACCTACTGTGGGGTATGACCTTCACAGAAAATATGCTTGAGCAAATCTGTACAGCCGTGAATGGTAAGCCTGAGGTAGAGATTGATGGCAACGTCATCTCCTTTCGTGCTCCTTTCCGCCGCCTGCCTATCCTTGATGCCATCAAAGAGAAAACTGGTTTCGACTGCGACGGCAAGAGCGAGGATGAGATTCGCGCCTTCTGCCTCTCTAAGGGTATGGAGGTCGACGAGACCATGGGTAAGGGCAAGCTCATCGACGAGCTCTTTGGTGAGTTCTGCGAGGGTACCTTTATCCAACCAACCTTCATCACCGACTATCCTGTCGAAATGTCACCTCTCACCAAGATGCACCGTTCAAAGCCTGGTCTAACGGAGCGTTTCGAGCTGATGGTAAATGGTAAGGAGTTGGCTAATGCCTACTCAGAGCTCAACGACCCCATCGATCAGGAGGAGCGTTTCGTGGAGCAGATGAAGTTGGCTGACAAGGGTGACGACGAGGCGATGATTATCGATCATGATTTCCTGCGCGCTCTGCAGTATGGCATGCCACCGACTTTTGGTATTGGTATCGGTATCGATCGCCTGGTGATGTTGCTCACAGGTAAGTTCGCCATTGGTGAAGTGATGCTGTTCCCACAGATGAAACCTGAGAAGAAGATACCTCAGAGCACTGTGGCAGAATGGGCAGAAATCGGTGTTCCAGAGGACATCGTACCAGTGCTTCGCAAGGCAGGTTTTAACCTGGTTCAAAACATCAAGGAAGAGAAGCCACAGGGTCTGCAGCAGAAGATTGGCGACATCTTCAAGAAATACAAGCTCGACATGCAGAAGCCCTCTGTCGATGAAGTAGCCGCCTGGATTGAAAAGGCGCAAGCCTAACTGAATTGTAAATCGTAAATTGTCAAATAGTAAATTAAGTGTACGACTGCGGTAGAATAGCGATTATCGGAGGTGGCAGCTGGGCAACAGCAATAGCCAAGATTGTGGTGAGTCACACCCACCATATAGGTTGGTATATGCGTCGCGATGACCGTATTGAGGATTTCCGTCGACTCAGTCACAACCCAGCTTATCTCACCAGCGTTCATTTCAATATTGATGAGATTTACTTTGATAGTGATCTCAACAAGATTATACAACAATACGACACGCTTGTGTTTGTCACCCCCTCACCTTATTTGAAGAATCACCTGAAGAAACTAAAGACCCGCATCAAAGACAAGTTCATTATCACTGCCATCAAAGGTATTGTTCCCGATGAGAACTTAGTCTGCTCAGAATACTTTCATCAGGTATATGACGTACCTTACGAGAACCTCGCATGCTTAGGCGGACCGTCGCATGCAGAGGAGGTTGCTCTTGAGCGTCTGAGTTATCTGACTGTGGGCTGTGCTGACAAAGAGAAAGCTCAGGCATTTGCCGATATACTGGCAAGCGAATATATCAAGACCAAGATATCTACCGATGTGATAGGTATTGAATATTCCTCCGTACTTAAAAATGTCTATGCGATAGCAGCAGGTATCTGTAGCGGACTGAAATTCGGTGATAACTTCCAGTCCGTTCTGATGGCCAATTCCATACAGGAGATATCACGCTTTATCAGTTGCGTACACCCCATCAACCGCAATATTGTGGACAGCGTGTATTTAGGAGACTTGTTAGTGACTGGCTACTCTAATTTCTCACGCAATCGCACCTTTGGTACTATGATTGGAAAAGGCTACTCTGTTAAGAGTGCTCAGATAGAGATGGAGATGATTGCTGAAGGCTATTTCGGTACTAAATGTATGAAGGAGATTAACCGTCACTATCACGTGAATATGCCTATTCTCGATGCGGTATATAATATCCTCTATGAACGAATCAGTCCACAGATTGAAATAAAGCTATTAACAGACAGTTTCAGATAAGTTTCTACTAATACAATTCATAAAAAACAGAAAAAATGAGTAACATCAAATTAGACATTACAAAAGCCGCTTGCTTTTTAGGCAGTGGCGCAGTAAAGGCTTTCGAGCCAAAGGTAAAGGACGCACAAGAGGCTTTGGAAAAGGGCACATGCCCAGGTAACGATTTCTTGGGTTGGTTACATCTGCCAACAGAGATCACACCGGCCTTCTTGGATGAGATTGCAGCAACAGCAAAAGTGATGCGCGAAAACTGCGAGGCAGTGGTAGTAGCAGGCATTGGTGGTTCGTACTTAGGTGCCCGTGCCGTCATCGAGGCATTAAGCAACTCTTTTGGCTGGCTGATTCAGGACAAGAAGAATCCTATCATACTATTTGCAGGTAACAACATCGGCGAAGACTATCTGTCCGAACTAACCGAATACTTGAAAGGAAAGAAATTCGGTGTGATAAACATATCCAAATCGGGTACTACAACTGAGACGGCCCTCACCTTCCGTCTGCTCAAGAAGCAGTGTGAGGCACAACGCGGTAAGGAAGAAGCCAAGAAGGTAATCGTTGCCGTTACAGATGCCAAGCGTGGTGCTGCACGTACCTGCGCAGACAAAGAGGGTTACAAGAGCTTTATCATCCCCGACAATGTAGGTGGTCGTTTCTCTGTACTCACACCAGTAGGACTGCTACCTATCGCATGTGCAGGCTTTGATGTGAAGCAACTCGTAAAAGGTGCTCAGGATATGGAGAAGGCTTGCGGCCAGGATGTTCCTTTCGAAGAGAATATCGCTGCACAATATGCCGCTGTCCGCAACGGACTCTATCAGGCAGGTAAGAAGATAGAGATTATGGTGAATTACCAACCCAAACTGCACTTCTTCAGTGAATGGTGGAAGCAGCTGTTCGGCGAGTCTGAGGGTAAGGATAAGAAAGGTATCTTCCCTGCTTCTGTAGACTTCACCACCGACCTGCACTCTATGGGACAGTGGATTCAGGACGGTGAGCGTACGATTTTCGAGACCGTCATCTCCATTGAGGAGCCTGAGAAGAAGCTGCTTTTCCCTGAGGACGAAGAGAACCTTGACGGTCTGAACTTCCTCGCAGGAAAGCGTGTCGACGAAGTAAACAAGATGGCAGAGCTGGGTACTCGTCTGGCGCATGTTGACGGTGGTGTACCCAACATCCGCATCAGCGTTCCTAAACTCAATGAGTATTATATCGGACAGCTCATTTATTTCTTCGAGATTAGCTGTGGCATCAGCGGAAATATTTTGGGTGTGAACCCATTCAACCAGCCTGGTGTAGAGGCTTATAAGAAGAATATGTTTGCCCTGCTTGACAAACCTGGTTATGAGGCAGACTCAAAAGCCATCAAGGAACGTCTGGCAAAGGAGGCATAATATAAGATGAGCAACGATTCTTATCAAAAGAATATTATCACGTATCTGAAGAACCACGGCTTTGAGGCATTTACGCCCAAAGCCGTGCTCTTTGATATGGACGGAGTCCTCTATGACTCCATGCCCAATCACGTCATCGCCTGGAGAGAATCAATGGCACTCTTCGATATCCACATGAGCACTGAAGATGCCTATGCCACAGAAGGAGCAAGAGGTGTGGATACGATTCGAAAGATGGTAAAACGACAACAGGACCGAGATATCGACGAACAGGAAGCCCAACGGATGTATGAGGAGAAGAGCCGCATCTTCCACGAGATGAAAGAGCCCCCTATGATGCCGGGTATCTTGGAGCTCATGGAGAAGATACAACGGTCAGGACTTTCTGTCAATGTTGTGACAGGAAGTGGACAGCGCCCACTCATCCAACGGCTATTACGTGACTTTGGTTTGTTTCTCGATGAGAACCACATCACGACGGCCTATGATGTAAAGCAAGGTAAACCCGCTCCCGACCCTTACCTAAAAGGACTGGCGAAAGCGGGATGTACGAATCCTTGGGAAGCGATTGTCGTAGAGAATGCGCCTCTTGGCGTTCATGCAGGAGTAGCCGCACGGATATTTACGATAGCGGTTAACACAGGGCCCCTTCCCAATGAGCAACTGCTCTGTGAAGGAGCAAACCTACTATTTAAGTCGATCGCTGAACTTAAAGACGAGTGGAATCAATTCATCTGTGAGGCTATCCTTTAGATATCCTCATCTTCATTGGTTCGTTCATCTTCATTTGGCCGCCCGTCTTCACTTGTCTGCTCGTCTTCAGCAGCAGTATCCATCTTTGTATCCAATTGGATGGAGATATGTCCTACATGATTGACCATAACAACAAACGGGATATACTCGTCCGTCTGCGGATGACTGATGCTGGCAGCAAACTCCAGATCTTGACCTTCGACCTTTGCATACACAAAGCCTTCCAAGATACCTGTTCGACGATAGTCTTCATTCAGATAAGACTCGAAAGCTGCTTTCGTAAACCGTTTGGAGAGGAATACACTGCCATCCTTACGAAGTACTTTCAATTCGATGCGATTATCCACATACAACTGACCGATCTCGTCCTTTACCATCCGTAAACTGTCGTCAGCAACACGCGTGATTTCCACCTGATACTCTTTGCCCATCCATTCAACCTTCTCCGACTGTTTGTATTCCTGCATACGGATAGGAGCCTGAGGCTTCGGAGCATCAACCTTTTGCGTGATGATATCACCACTGCTTTTCTTCTGACTGCAACCAGTCAGCAAGATGGCAAATACAACTATGATTATTGT
The DNA here is from genome assembly GCA_900321425.1 of uncultured Prevotellaceae bacterium. Taxonomy (GTDB): domain Bacteria; phylum Bacteroidota; class Bacteroidia; order Bacteroidales; family Bacteroidaceae; genus Prevotella. The sequence goes on from ONWA01000032.1 coordinate 10,161, forward strand.
CTCAAATCGTTTCATAAGTCTTCTTTTTAGAATTTTATGTCTGCAAAGGTAATTATTTTCATTGAAAAACCGCCCAAACTAATAACTTTTTATTACTTTTGCAGCTATATATCCATAGAATCATGCGAAAAAGTATATATGTATTCTGTATTGTATTCTGTTTAGTGGGTCTTTTCCTCTGCTATACAAGATGTTCCACACACTCAGAAGAACAGGAAGCAGCATCAGACTCCATTCCCATACTGATTACTCAGGTGCAGCGTTGTGCCAAGTTGTACACGGCTGAATACCATATTCATAAAATTGTCACGCACGAAGATGGCTTGCATCTGAAAGGCTCTTTCTTACAAAAGCTCTTCGACATCAAGTTACCTGTAGGCGAACGAAAGATAGCCATTCCCATGCAGGCGACCTTGAAAGCTTATATTGATTTCAGCAACTTCTCCGAGCAGGATGTTGAACGCCAAGGCAAGCATATCACCATCTACCTCCCCGACCCGAAGGTTGTCATGACGAGTTCAAAGATCCAACAGGAAAAAATCCGCGAGTATGTACCTCTCATGCGCTCTTCATTCACTGACCGCGAATTGTCCGACTACGAATTACAAGGAAGAGCCTCCATCATTCAAAGCATCCCACGTTTAGGCATTCTCAAGATGGCTCAGGCAAATGCAGCCCGAGTATTGGTACCAATGATTCGACAGATGGGATACCAAGAGCGTGATATCACAATTACATTTAGAAAAGAATACCAAGAGAAGGACTTGAAAGGAATGGTAGAAGACCTTTCGCTGTCTGGAGAACGAACAAACAACTCGATCAGATGAACATACTCAACAAAATATTCCGCAAACGAACACTCATCATCATAATTCTTCTGCTACTGGTGATACTACTGCTATGGCTGTTTATACCTAAACGCCCCAACACGGTCGGTATTGTTACTGACCAACAGATAGATATCACCCCCGAACGGATACAATCCATCAAAGAGATTGGGGAGTGGGAATTCCTGTCCATCAGCGACGAGCAACTGATAGATACTGTCAGAAAAGGATTTTTCAGTGACGACCAACTAATACGTATTTATTATGGTACACTCCGGTTGGGAGTGAATATGCATCTGGTAGAGCCTGGATGGGTAAAAGCTCATCATGACTCCATCACACTTACCCTTCCTGCTATCGGTCTACTCGACAATGATTTCATCGACGAGGCACGCACACGTTCATTTATCGAGACAGGCAAGTGGAGTGTTGCTGACCGCGAAGCCCTTTACAAAAAGGCCTACCGTCAGATGAAACGACAATGTCTTACTCCACACAACATACAGATAGCGGAGGAAAATGCGCAAGAACAACTCAAAAGGATTGTTGGTGCTATGGGGTATAGCCATGTAGAAATCCTATTTCAGAAAACCTCTGGTTCTTCTTCAAAAGAGGTGAGGCGTTAAATCACCTCTACGACTGTCAGCACTGTCTCTTCTACACGAAAACGCACATCATGACCTGCGAAAGGCATCCCATATACACGTGATGGATCATGGTGATAAGAAGGACGAGGATCAAGTGCTAACACCTTCTCTAGTCCCTCCCACTCTTCCGTAGAGAAAACAGGCTGAAAACGTTCTGGAATGACGACTTCCAATTCCGTCCACGCAGTATCATCCACAAAACCACTCCTTGCCTCTGGATAGCAATCAGCATAGGTGACATAAGGCTTGATATCATAAATCGGAGTACCATCCATCAAGTCGGCTCCACACACCTTGATTCGTGGTGCATCAGGTCCATCCGTAATAATCTCTTGGATTTTCACACACGACAGTCCTAAGTTATTCGGTCGGAAAGGCGAACGGGTAGCAAACACGCCCATCCGCTGGTTACCTCCCAACCGCGGTGGTCGTACTGTGGTACTCTTGACGGCATCCTTATTAACGGAGAACTCCCAGATGAGCCATAGATAATCAAAATGCTCCAATCCCCTGATGGCCTCCACATGCCGATAAGCCGGCTCCAACACGATCTCACCAATAATCTGTTCCACCAATCCGCTCTGACGAGGGATACCGAACTTAGTAGAAAACGGAGAACGGAAAAAGGCAATGGGTTCTATATTCATTGTTCAGGAAGATGTTTAGCAGATGTTTCGCGAATCACCAGTTGCTGTGGTACAATCTGCTTATAGACATTAGTATCCCCTTGAATGTGCTGAAGTAACGTCTGACAAGCCGTCCTACCCATCAGTTCTGATTGATCCTCTATGGCAGACAGTTGGGGAGTCATGTACTTCGCATGCACGTCGTCCGTAAAACCAATGAGAGCTACATCTTCAGGGATACGGAGTTTCATCTGTTTAATAGCCGAAAAAGCGGCAAAGGTGATGATGTCATTAAAGGCCAGGATAGCATCGGGACAATGAGGACCTTGCAACATCTTGATGGTCGTGTCCATCGCCACCTGATAGTCTATCTTTCCACACACCACCAAGTCACGTTCTATCGTGAGGTGGTTCTCCTTCAATGCCTCCAGATAGCCGTGCTTCCTGCGCTGCACCATATCCAGATGGTTGGGCCCGCCAATGAAAGCGATACGTCGGCTGCCAGTATCAATCAGGTGTTGAGTGGCCATTTTTGCAGCCTCATCACCATTGGCGGTGACAGACGAGAAGCGATCTGGCAGACAGGTACGTCCAAAGAAGACGAGAGGGATTCCCATTCTCGATATCTCCTCGAACGAGGAATAATCCGTTGTATTCTGTGACAGACAAGCGATAATGCCCACCACATGCATATTCATAAAATTATCGATGGCTTTCGACTCCAGATGACTGTCCTCATGACTGTTGGCACTAATCACCTGATAGCCTGCCTCAAGTGCTTCTTGTTCTATGCCATCGAGTACTGCTGCATAATAATGGGTCACCAGGTTTGGTACTACAACACCAATCATCTTAGGAGCATCTTTCCGCAGACTCTGTGCAAAAGGATTAGGACGGTAATTCATCTGCTTGGCCAGTTGCTTCACCTTCTCCTGCAGCTCAACACTGATTTCTGGTGAGTTTCGCAATGCCCTACTGACCGTTGCAATGCTTACCCCCAACTGTTTCGCCATATCTTTCAGCGAAGTACGATGTTTCTGATGTTGTGCCATGTTCTGTTAATGATTGAAAACCGCCACAAATATAGTGATATTTATGGAATTACGCAAACGTTTACGTATTTTTTTCATCTAGACAAAAAAGCCGAGGTTGTCGTCAGACACTCTCGGCTTCCAGTATTTGATATTTGATAATACTTAGAACTTAGCCATCTTGATAGCAACGACGGCACATTCGTCACCTTTGTTTCCCAACCTTCCGCCAGCGCGATCTTTCGCCTGCTGCAGATTATCAGTTGTCAGGAGTCCGAATACGACCGGTATATTATTGGTAGCATTCATACGGGCCACTCCTTGCGTCACTCCCTGACAGATATAGTCAAAGTGGGGAGTCTCTCCACGAATGACACTACCCAAGATGATGACAGCATCATAGCCGTCGTTCAGTGTCATCTGATGTGCCCCGTAGATCAGTTCGAACGATCCAGGAACCGTCTTGACATGGATATTTTCTGGAAGAGCCCCATGCTTCTCCAAGGTGTTTACACAACCCTCGAGCAAAGCTCCTGTAATCTCTGGATTCCACTCTGCGACCACAATGCCAAAAATCATGTTTGAGGCATCAGGCACACTATTAACATTGTATTCCGAGAGATTCTTTGTTGCCATAACAGTAAATGGAGATTAGTTGCTTGCACGCTCGATATACTCATCGATCGTCTGATACTGCATAGAGTTGAAGTACTTCTCCTTCACCTGCTTGTAGAGCTCCAAAGCCTCAGCTTTCTTACCCTGACTCTCCAAGATCTCACCAGCCTGAATCAGGAAGGTAGGCGACAATGAATTGTTGTCGCTCTTCTCTGCAGCACTCTTCAGATACTTCACAGCCTTGTCATAATCCTTCAGGTGAGCATAAGCATTACCCAAAGCAGCCTCGGCAGCAGGACTGATCATCTGATCGTCAGCACCATCAAACTTATTCAGGTAGTCGGCAGCCTCTGTCCACTTGCCCATATTAGCATAGCAGAGTCCTGCATAGAGATTAGCCAGGTTACCGGCGTCTGTACTGCTGTACTCTGAAGCCACCTTGAGGAAGCCAGGGAAAGCAGCACCGTCACCGTTCAGTGCCTTGTCAAACTGCTCCTGTGCGAAGTAATCCTGTCCCTTAGCGAGAACAGTGCTGGCTTTCTGCTCTTTAGGAGTAGCGACATAGGTATGATAGAGGATAGCACCTGCGATAATCACAACGATTGCGATAACAATACCAATAATCTGTTTCTTGTACTTGAGGAAGAATGCCTCATTCTTACTCAGCGTCTCCTCAACTGTATTGGGAGCGCCCATGTTTTCTTTTAAATTTGCCATTATTTTGATTGCTTTTTTATTTTCGTGCGGCAAAATTACTTAAATTATCGCATATAGTGAAATTTATTACTGTTTTTTTTCGTTTTTGAGGAATAAAAGCAGTAATTTTGTATCATGATTCTACGGAGGTTATCACTCATCAACTACAAGAACATCCCAACTGCTACGCTCGATTTCTCGCCTAAGATGAACTGTTTTATTGGTCATAACGGAGCTGGAAAGACGAACGTGTTGGATGCCATTTATTTCCTTTCTTTCTGTCACTCTGCCCTGAATCCTATTGATTCTCAGGTGATTCGTCACGAGCAGCCTTATATGATGATTGAAGGAGAATATACGAGAATCATGGGTACAACAGGAGAAGCTGAAGATCGTGAGGTCATCTCCTGCGGACTCAAGCGAGGGACGAAGAAACATTTCAAGCGCAACAAGAAGGAATATAAACGTCTCTCAGAGCATATCGGTCTCATCCCCCTTGTGGTGATTGCTCCTGCTGATACGTTCCTGATTGAGGGCAATAGCGAAGAGCGCAGGAAACTGATGGATATGGTCATCTCGCAGTACGACCATACCTATATCGATGCCCTGAACCGCTATAACAAAGCACTTCAACAGCGGAATGCATTATTAAAGTCTGAAGAGGAGCCCGACCCAGAGCTGATGCAGATCTGGGAAGAGCAGATGGCCGCTGAAGGCGAAACCGTTTACCAGAAGCGCAATGCCTTTGTAGAACAACTGATACCTGTCTTCCTACGGTTCTATCAGAACATCTCAGAGAATAAGGAGGAGGTATCGCTCAACTATATTTCCCATTGTCAACGAGGACGTTTGCTCGACGTGATTCAGCGTGACCGTCAACGCGATCGTATTATGGGTTTCTCCTTACACGGCATCCATCGTGACGACCTGGAAATCACCCTGCGAGGACACCAGATGAAGCGCGAAGGCAGTCAAGGACAACACAAGACCTTTGTCATCGCCCTGAAGTTGGCGCAGTTCGAGTTCTTAAAAAATACCAATCCCCATACCACTCCCCTACTGCTCCTCGATGATATCTTCGACAAGTTGGATGCTCGTCGGGTAGAGAAGATTGTGGATATTGTCGCTGGTCATGAGTTCGGACAGATCTTCATCACAGATACCAACCGCGACCATCTGGATAAGATTCTCTCTGCCGGCTCACACGACTATAAGATCTTTGAAGTGGAAGAGGGAGAAATCAAGGAAAGGGAACACCATGTTTAAGAGAGACGTTCAGAACATCAAGGACCTTATCCTCCGCAACCTGAGAGTACAGGGTTTGGAGATGCCTCTTCTTCAGAAAAGACTGGTAGAAGGATGGACTACTGTGACTGGCGATCTGGTGGCTCGTTATACCACCAACGTATTCATCCGCAATCAGACATTGTTTGTATATATGAACAACTCCGCACTGAGGGCGGAGTTGTCGATGCATCGTCAGGAACTGGTGAAGCGCCTCAACGACCATGTCGGCGCACAAGTCATCACCGATATCTCTTTCAAGTAATCACCCCATCAACGAGGACGTCATCATGATTTTTTGGCTGGTCGTGCCCCGTTCTTACCTTTACCCTTGGGTTTCTGTGGGAAAGCTGCCGAGTCCTTGAAGATTTTCAATGCCGTATTGATAGCCACATCATCCTGGTTGAGATACTCTATCCACGACTGTTCACTCTGCATATTATAGATGATACGACTCTTGAGGTAACGGTCTAACAGATGATGAGACTTCTGGATCATCAGGTTACGACGGCGCAGGCCGTGCTGCTCACCATAGGCGGCAAACTGTTCCACCACATTCTGATGGTCGAGATACTTCGCCAGCGAGGTCATATCCTCGTATTGCTTCAACTTCGAGCGGTGCTCGTCTGTATACTCAAATGCATATTGTAGGATCAGTCCTGACAGACTCGCCTCTTTGTAATAAGAGGTCATATCCGTTGTGTCCTCTGCCACGAAGATATCGGGAGTAATACCACCACCGCCGTAGACTGTACGACCGATACTGGTGAAATACGCTGGTCCGTCATGCTTGATACTGTCTTGCGAGAAGAACTCCCCATGCTCATAACGTGTTAGCAGATCTTCCTCATAGCTCTTATTAGCGCCAGCCACATAAGGTTTCTGGATACAACGTCCTGAAGGAGAATAATAGCGAGCAATCGTCAGACGAACCATCGACCCGTCATTAAATGCTATCGGCTGCTGCACCAGTCCCTTACCAAAGGAACGTCGTCCGATGACCGTTCCACGATCATTATCTTGGATGGCTCCTGCCAGGATCTCTGAGGCAGAGGCCGTTGCCTCATCGATGAGCACCACGAGAGGAATTTGTTGATAGCTACCCCTACCGTCACTACGATAGTCATGGCGTTCCGACTTTCGTCCCTGTGTATAGACAATCAAGCGATTCTTTGCCAGGAACTCATTGGCGATCTGCACGGCCGACTCCAAATAGCCGCCCGTATTGCCACGCAGGTCGATGACCAGGTTCTTTGCCTCCTGTTGTGAGAGTTCTGCCAACGAGATAAGCAGTTCGCTATAGGTCTTCTCTCCAAAGTTCTTGATACGGATATATCCCGTCTCCTCGTTCAGCATATAGGTCGCGCTGACGCTCTTCGTAGGAATCTCACCACGCACCACTACAAAATGCTTGATTTTCCCTTTGTTGCGCATGATGCCCAGTTTCACCTGCGTATCCTTCGGACCCTTCAGCCGGTGCATAGCCTCCTCGTTCGTCACCTCCTTGCCCACAAAGGGTTTGCCGTCGATACTCACAATCTTATCACCAGCCAACAGTCCTGCACGCTCAGCAGGACCATTGCTGATGACATTCTGTACATGAATCGTATCCTGACGAATCGTAAACTCGATACCGATACCTGAGAAAGAACCTTTCAGTTCGTCGTTGGCGATTTCCATATCCCTAGCAGCGATATAGACCGAATGAGGGTCCAGTTCACTCAGGATCTGTGGCATTGCTTTCTCCACGATGTCGTTGATATTCACCGTGTCCACATACTTGTCATCGATGATATGCAGTAAACTGTTCAGCTTATTACTGCTGGAGTTGATGATGCTCAATCGGTTGCCCGAAAAGTGATTGGCATAGAACGTACCAATCAGGATTCCGATGACCACGCACACAGCCATGATTAGTGGCATAAAACGCGACTTATTCTGCTTCATGTTCCTCTGGGTTTAAGTAAATGACTTCTATGTTGGCACGCTCCAACAGTCGGATGCCGTCGTCCAAACGATATTTCTCTGCATAGACTACCCGTTTGATGCCTGCCTGGATAATCAGTTTGGCACACTCGATACAGGGTGATGCCGTGATATAGATGGTAGCACCATCACTATTATTGTTACTCCGTGCCAGTTTCGTAATGGCATTCGCCTCCGCATGGAGCACATAAGGTTTGGTCACTCCCTGCTCGTCTTCGCACACATTCTCGAATCCGCTGGGCGTACCATTATATCCATCGCTGATAATCATTTTATCCTTCACCACGAGCGCTCCCACCTGACGGCGCTGGCAGTACGAGTTCTCTGCCCATATTTGTGCCATCCGCAAGTAGCGCAAGTCCAACTTTTCCTGTTTCAGTTGATCATTCATAACGGTTATCTTGTTCTATGCTTGAGATTACTTCTTCTGTTTCTTTTTCCTCACGATACCATTGCGCTTCAGTAGCGCATCGATGGTTGGCTCCCCACCACGGAAACGACGGTAGAGCACTTGTGGGGGTTCTGTTCCTCCCTTCGAGAGGATATGATCGCGGAAACGCTGGGCAGTAGCCTGGTCGAAGATACCATTTTTCTTAAACACCCCAAACGCATCGGCATCGAGCACTTCTGCCCATTTATAACTATAGTAGCCTGCGGCATAGCCTCCTGACATGATATGCGAGAACTGTACCGTCATACAGGTATCGGGCAACTGTCGGATGACCATCGCCTTCTTCCATGCCTTTTTCTCGAAGGCGATGATATCCTCATCAAACGGTTCACGCAGGGTATAGTAGGCCATATCCAACAGTCCGAAGCTCACCTGTCGCAGACAGGCATAGGCGGCATTGAAGTTACGGCTCCTGACAATCCTACGGATCAGGGCGTCGGGCATGGGCTCACCCGTCTGGTAATGGAAGGCGAACGTCCGCAGGAACTCCTTTTCTACGGCATAGTTCTCCATAAACTGCGACGGCAGTTCCACGAAGTCCCACCACACGTTTGTACCACTCAGGCTCTCGAAGCGGGTATTGGCAAACATCCCATGCAAGGAATGTCCGAACTCGTGGAGGAAAGTCTCCACCTCGCCCAGCGTCAGCAATGCCGGCTTGTCGGCAGTCGGTTTGGTGACATTCATCACCACACTCACATGCGGTCTTACGTTCACGCCCTTATGATCGATCCATTGTCCTTGGTATTCCGTCATCCAGGCACCTCCCTGTTTTCCCTGACGAGGATGGAAGTCGGCGTAGAACACGGCCAAGAACGAGCCGTCCTTGTCGAACACCTCATAGGCTTTCACGTCGGGATGATAGACGGGTATCTCCTTGTTCTCCTTGAACGTGATGCCATACAGCCGGTTGGCCAGTCCGAAAACACCATCAATGACCTTCGACAGTTCGAAGTATGGACGCAACATCTCTGCATCGAGGTTATATTTCCGCAACTGGAGCTTGTGGGAGTAGTAAGAGAAGTCCCAGGGCTTCAACGTGAATCGTCGTCCTTCTATCGAGCGTGCCTCCTCCTCTATCGCCTTCACCTCAGCGATGGCTGTTGGCTTATAGGCATCGAGCAGTTCACGAAACAGATGGCGCACCGTCCTGACATTCCCTGCCATCCTGCGACGGAGCACATAGTCGGCGTAGGTCTTGAAGCCCAATAGTTGTGCCAGTTCACGACGCAGATTGATCAGTCGTTTGCAGATTTCGAGGTTATTCTCCGTATTGTCATGAATACACTCCGTATTCTTCGCCATATACATCTGGCGACGGAGTTCGCGCTGTGTCGAGTAAGTCATGAAAGGCGAATAGCTGGGGAAGTCGAGTGTAAACACCCACCCTTCCTTGCCTTGCTCCTTAGCTTCATGAGCAGCCGCCTCGCGAGCGGTCTCTGGCAGTCCGTCCAACTGGGCCTCGTCTGTAATGTGCAAGGTAAATGCCTTGTTCTCCTTCAACACGTTCTGCGAGAACTGCAGTCCCAGCATGGCAGCCTCTTCTGTGAGCTGACGCAGTCGTTCCTTGCCAGCGGCATCCAGCAGAGCGCCACTCCGCACAAACCCGTCGTAGCAGTTGTCCAGCAGCATCTTCTCCTCAGGCGTCAATGTGCCGTGATGATGATACACATACTGGATACGTTCGAAGAGCCGTTCGTTCAGTCGGATATCATTGGCATGCTTGGTGAGTACAGGACTCAGTTTCTGTGCCAAGGCATCCATCTCGTCGTTGGTGTTAGCACTCAGCAAATTGAAGAATACACTCGATACCTTCGACAGCAGGTCATAATATCCCTCGTTGTCCTTATCGTCGTCCACACGAACGATGGTGTTCTCAAACGTAGGTGTCGCTGGGTCGTTGATGATCATCTCTATCTGCTCATCCTCACGACGGATACCCTCCATGAAAGCCTCCTCATAGTCCTCCAACCGTATCTGGTCGAAAGGTGGAACCTCATGGGGTGTATGATAGTCTTGGAAAAAGGGATTCACTCTCTCTATTTGCTCTTTCATTGATGTTCTGCTTTCTTTTCGAGCACAAAGGTACGA
>ONWA01000035.1 GCA_900321425.1 uncultured Prevotellaceae bacterium
AAGCCTACTTCGACAACAAGTTGCGTGACGCTACTGCCAACGTGCAGCGCCAGCAGAAGACCATCGAGGGTTTCAACCGTCTGCCGGAGGTGTTCACCACCGATGATGTGATGAGGTGCTTTGGGTTGAGCCAATTGATAGTGGCTAATACGAAAATCACCAGACTCATGAAAGATCATCTTGTAGAAAAGGGTGAAAGCTTCACAGAGAACGGACATCGCAGATGGAAGTATCACAAAACGGGGTCAATGGTTTAATCCATTAATCAAATAACCAACTAACCATTAATCATTTGCGAAAATGATAGTTTGGGGAAACAAAGAAGGGATGTCCTTGCGGGCATCCCTTCTTGATTCGTAGAAAATTCAAAAAGACAGATTACTCAGCCTTTGCCTCTTCTGCTGCAGGAGCTTCCTCAGCCTTTGCCTCCTCTACAGGTGCCTCAGCCTTTACCTCCTCAGCAGCGGGTGCCTCAGCAGCCTCTGCCTTTGGAGCAGCCTTGCGAGAACGACGAGTGCTCTTCTTCCTGGTTTCGGTCTTAGCCATCTCTGGATCAAAGTCTACCAGCTCGATGAATGCAATCTCAGCAGCGTCACCCTTACGCAAGCCTAACTTGATGATACGGGTGTAGCCGCCTGGACGGTCGCCTACCTTCTCAGCAACGATGCCGAAGAGTTCCTTGATAGCTTCCTTGTTCTGAAGATAGCTGAATACGACACGACGAGAGTTTGTTGAGTCGTCCTTTGCCTTTGTAATCAGTGGCTCTACATACTTCTTCAGAGCCTTTGCCTTTGCGACGGTCGTAGTGATTCTTTTGTGCATGATCAGCGAGATAGCCATGTTAGCCAACATAGCGCGACGGTGATCTGCAGTACGACCGAGATGATTGAATTTCTTATTATGTCTCATTGTTTAATCTTTTCTTTTGTGGACAATTATGCCTTGTCCAGTTTATACTTTGAAATATCGGTTCCAAACGACAGATTCAGACTCTCGAGCAAATCATCAAGCTCCGTGAGCGATTTCTTACCAAAGTTGCGGAACTTCAGAAGGTCGGTCTTATTGAACTGTACCAGGTCGCCAAGGGTCTCGACATCGGCTGCCTTGAGGCAGTTGAGGGCACGAACAGAGAGGTTCATGTCGACGAGACGGGTCTTGAGCAACTGGCGCATGTGCAATACCTCCTCATCAAACTCCTGGTTGCTCTCACTCTCAGATGCTTCGAGAGTGATCTTCTCGTCGGAGAAGAGCATGAAGTGATAGATGAGAATCTTTGCGGCCTCCTTCAGTGCATCCTTCGGGTGGATGGAACCATCCGTAGTTACCTCAAGCACGAGCTTGTCGTAGTCGGTCTTCTGCTCAACACGATACGGCTCTACTGTGTACTTGACGTTGCGGATAGGAGTGTAGATGGAGTCGATAGGTAATACGTTGACATCTGTGCAGAACTCGCGGTTCTCATCAGCAGGAACGTAGCCACGGCCCTTGTTGATGGTGATATCCATCTGCATAGATGCTTTGGAATCCAAATGACAAATCACCAAATCGGGATTTAACACTTCAAATCCAGTCAGGTACTTGCCTATATCACCGGCTTTAAACTCGGTAGAATTCTCGACAGTGATGGAGACTTTCTCGTTCTCGAATTCTTCCACTACTTGCTTGAACCGAACTTGCTTCAGGTTCAAGATAATGTTGGTTACATCTTCCTTAACACCAGGTACTGATGAGAACTCATGCTCAACACCGTCGATACGGATGGTGTTGATGGCATAGCCCTCGAGCGATGAAAGAAGAATGCGGCGCAAGGCATTACCGATGGTTACACCGAAGCCTGGCTCCAATGGACGGAATTCGAACTTGCCGATTCTGTCATCGGATTCCAACATTACTACTTTATCAGGTTTTTGAAATGCTAATATCGCCATTAATTTAAATGATTTTAGTTCTTAGAGTACAACTCAACGATTAACTGCTCCTTAATATTCTCTGGAATGTCGGCACGCTCTGGCTTGTGGAGATACTTACCACCCTTAGCCTGCTCGTCCCACTCAATCCAAGGATACTTGCTGTGGTTGAAACCAGCCAAGGCGGCCGCAATGACCTCCAGTGACTTAGACTTCTCACGAACAGCAACAATCTGTCCTGGCTTTACGCTGAAAGAAGGAATGTTAACTACCTTACCGTCAACAGTGATGTGCTTGTGGCCTACCAGCTGACGGGCAGCTGCACGTGTAGGAGCAATTCCAAGACGGAACACTACATTGTCAAGACGGCTCTCTAAGTTCTGCAGCAGCACCTCACCAGTGATACCCTCAGCCTTAGCAGCCTTCTCAAACATATTACGGAACTGGCGCTCAAGCACACCGTAAGTATACTTGGCTTTCTGCTTCTCTGCCAGCATGACAGCATACTCCGACTGCTTACGGCGACGGTTATTGCCATGCTGTCCAGGAGGGAAGTTTCTCCTAGACAAAACTTTGTCCGCGCCGAAGATGGGCTCGCCAAAACGACGCGCGATTTTTGATTTCGGTCCAATATATCTTGCCATAATCTATAAAAAAAAATTCTTTACTATTACTAGATATTCTAGAAACGCTAGATACTCTAGGAAAATTAAACTCTACGACGCTTTGGAGGACGGCATCCGTTGTGTGGCAGTGGAGTAACGTCAACGATCTCCATCACCTCGATACCTGCACCATGCACGGCACGGATAGCACTCTCACGACCATTACCTGGACCCTTCACATAGGCTTTTACCTTACGCAGACCCAAGTCGAAAGCGACCTTTGCGCAATCCTCGGCTGCCATCTGAGCAGCATAAGGAGTGTTCTTCTTAGAACCGCGGAAACCCATCTTACCAGCTGATGACCAAGAGATCACCTGTCCCTCGTCATTTGCCAAAGATACGATAATATTATTGAAAGAACTGTGAACGTGGAGCTGACCCATTGCAGTTACACGCACATTTCTCTTCTTTGAAGTGACTGTTTTCTTTGCCATAACTTTTCAATTCTTTAATTTCTCAACTGTTAAATTTACTTCGTAGCCTTCTTCTTGTTAGCAACAGTCTTCTTCTTTCCCTTGCGGGTACGAGCATTGTTCTTGGTGCTCTGACCACGAACAGGAAGACCATGACGATGGCGTACTCCACGATAGCAACCAATATCCATCAGTCGCTTGATATTCAACTGGATCTCACTACGAAGATCACCTTCAACTTTGAATTCAGCGCCGATAATTTCACGGATCTTGGCTGCCTGGTCGTCACTCCACTCGTTGACCTTCAAGTCACGGCTGACACCTGCCTTATCCAATATCTTTGCTGAACTACTTCGACCAATACCATAGATATAGGTCAATGCGATTTCGCCACGCTTATTCTGGGGGTTGATAACGAACAGGCGACCCTTACGACGAACAATCTTGCAATCTGGGGTACGCTTCTTCAATGATGCTCTTGTCTTCATATCTTTGTTATTTATTTGTATCTGAATACAATTCTACCTTTCGTCAAGTCGTACGGACTCATCTCCACTTTCACCTTATCTCCTGGGAGAATCTTGATGTAGTGCATTCGCATCTTACCAGAGATGTGAGCGATGATCTGTACACCATTCTCTAATTCTACACGGAACATTGCATTTGAGAGTGACTCAATGATTGTTCCATCCTGCTCTATCGCGGATTGTTTTGCCATGCTTTAATTAATATAATTTTCCTTCAATTCGTTCTACTTCCTCAAACGTCGATAAAATCTCAGCCTTGCCTCTACGGATGGCCAACGTGTGCTCAAAATGAGCTGCCGGCTTACCGTCGCGCGTTCTGATGGTCCAACGGTCGGGCATCAGATAGATGGCCCTGTTGCCCATCGTGATCATCGGCTCGATGGCGATGCACATCCCTGCTTTCAACAGGATACCGTTTCCACGCCGACCGTAGTTGGGCACCTGAGGGTCTTCGTGCATCTCCTTGCCAATTCCATGCCCTGTCAACTCTCTGACAACTCCGTAGCCTTGCTGCTCGCAGTGGTCTTGTACCGCACTGCTGATATCGCCAAGGTGCTTGCCAGCTACGGCATTCTCGATGCCGAGATAGAGCGACTCCTTCGTCGTCTTGAGTAACTGTCTGACCTCTGCTGAGACCTCACCGACACAGAATGTGTAACAGGAATCTCCATTGAAGCCGTTCAACAGTGTACCACAGTCGACAGAGATGATGTCACCGTCCTTGAGGATAGTCTCCTCGTTGGGCACCCCATGCACCACAACATCATTCACTGACGTACAGATGCTGGCAGGAAACGGACCGCCGTAAGGATTGGGAAAACCCAGAAACGTGGGGGTGGCCCCATGATCACGAATGAACGTGTCAGCGATCTTATCCAACTGCTTGGTGGTGACACCAGGCTTGATATGTTTTGCTAATTCGCCAAGCACTTGACCAACGAGTTGGTTAGCTTGGCGCATTAGCTCTATTTCATCTTCAGTCTTCAGGTAGATATTCATTGAAGAATATTAATAAGCGGAAACACCTCCACGTCCGTGAATGCGGCCTGAACTCAGCAAACCGTCATAATGGCGCATCAGCAGGTGACTCTCAATCTGAGCGAGCGTATCAAGTACGACGCCGACAAGAATCAAGAGAGAGGTTCCACCGAAGAACTGAGAGAAAGCGTCTTGAACATTCAACAGGCTTGCCAATGCCGGCATCACAGCGATGAAGGCAATGAACAATGATCCTGGCAAGGTGATACGAGACATCACCGTATCGATGAAGTCGGCCGTGTCCTTGCCTGGCTTAATGCCAGGAATGAAACCATTGTTACGCTTCATATCCTCTGCCATCTGCGTAGGATTGAGCGTGATAGCCGTATAGAAATAGGTGAATGCGATGATCAGTACTGCAAAGATGATATTGTAGGTCCAGCTGTGATGATCAAGCATGGTACGAACAAACCAACTGGCATTCTCAGGAGCTGAATACTGAACAACGGTCAACGGAATGAACATCAGTGCCTGAGCAAAGATGATAGGCATCACGTTGGCAGCAAACAACTTCAGAGGGATGTACTGACGGGCACCACCATACTGTTGGTTACCCACAAGACGTTTAGCATACTGTACAGGGATCTTACGAACACCCTGCACCAAAACGATAGATGCGCAAACAACTGCATAGAGAATGATAATCTCCACAAGGAACATCACCAGTCCACCACCAGTGATGGCAGTGAAACGGGAGCTGACCTCCTGGAAGAATGCCTGTGGCAAACGGGCGATGATACCAATCATGATGATCATCGAAATACCATTGCCAATTCCCTTATCAGTAATGCGCTCACCCAACCACAGGATGAACATACTTCCTGCTGAAAGGATGATGGTAGCGGGAATCATAAATACAGGCCACGAAATACCCGTAGCGAGTGCTGCGCCAGCCTGTACTTTCAGGTTAATGAGGTAACCCGGTGCCTGGAACAGCAGGATAGCTACTGTCAGGTAACGGGTATAGGCACTAATCTTTTTGCGACCACTCTCACCTTCACGCTGCATCTTCTGGAAATAAGGTACAGCAACAGCGAGAAGCTGCATTACGATAGAAGCAGAGATATAAGGCATGATTCCAAGCGCAAAAATTGACGCATTAGAAAATGCACCACCAGAGAACATATCAAGCAGCGACATCAGACCACCCGCAGTCTGCGACTGCAACTTGTCCAACATAGCAGGATTGATACCTGGAAGCACGACGAACGAACCAAAACGGTAAATCGCCACGAACAATAGAGTGATCAAGATGCGCATACGCAGATCCTCTATCTTCCAAATGTTCTTCAGTGTCTCTATAAACTTCTTCATCTTCGTTTAGATTATTGTTGCGTTACCACCTACTGCCTTGATAGCCTCTTCAGCAGTCTTTGAGAAAGCATTTGCCTCTACGTCAACCTTTGCCTTCAGCTCACCATTACCAAGGACCTTTACCAACTCACGACCATTGGTCAGACCAGCAGCAACGAGCTCTGCGATTCCAATCTTGGTGAGATTCTTCTCCTCAGCAAGTCTCTGAAGAGTAGAAAGGTTCACAGCAAAATACTCCTTGTGGTTGATATTCTTGAATCCAGCCTTTGGAACACGACGCTGCAGAGGCATCTGACCACCTTCAAAACCGATCTTTCTCTTATAACCAGAGCGTGCCTTAGCACCCTTGTGACCACGGGTAGATGTGCCGCCCAGACCAGAACCTGGTCCGCGACCGATTCTACGACGTGCATGTGTAGAGCCTTCAGCTGGTTTCAAATTATGTAGTTTCATAATCAAATCTGTTTTAAAAATTGTAATACGAATTAATCAATAACGGTTACCAAGTGATGAACCTTACGGATCATACCGCGAATAGAAGGAGTGTCCTCTACTTCAACAACCTGAGAGATCTTGCGCAGGCCTAAAGCCTCGAGTGTACGCTTCTGATCTACGGGATAACCGATCTTACTCTTAATCTGCTTAACCTTAATTGTTGCCATAATTGTTTCTCCTTATCCTCTAAATACTTTTTCCATACTGATTCCACGAGTACCAGCGACGGTATAGGCATCACGAATCTGGCTCAGGGCCACGATAGTAGCCTTCACCAAGTTGTGGGGGTTAGAAGAACCCTTTGACTTTGCCAGCACGTCTTTTACACCAACGCTCTCCAATACAGCACGCATAGCACCACCAGCCACAAGACCGGTACCTGCTGCGGCTGGCTTCAGGAATACCTGTGCACCACCGAAGTGTGCCTCAATCTCGTGAGGAATCGTACCCTTCAGTACAGGTACCTTCACCAGATTCTTCTTGGCTGCCTCTACACCCTTGGCGATAGCAGCAGTAACTTCACCTGCTTTTCCAAGTCCCCAGCCGATGATACCATTGCCGTCACCGACAACGACGATAGCTGCGAATGTAAAGGTGCGACCTCCCTTTGTTACCTTGGTAACACGGTTGATGGCAACCAATCTGTCTTTCAACTCAACGTCACTATTTACTTTAACTCTGTTCATTGCCATAATCGTTTAGAATTTAAGTCCGCCTTTACGTGCTGCATCTGCCAATGACTTTACACGACCGTGATAGAGATAACCGTTACGGTCGAAGACAACAGCTGTGATACCAGCCTCCTGTGCCTTCTTCGCAACCAGCTCACCTACCTTCTCGGCCTGCTGGATCTTTGGCATCGCCTCCATACCAAGAGAAGATGCGGATGCAAGTGTTTTACCTTCCAAATCATTAATTACCTGAGCATAGATCTGCTTGTTGCTGCGGAAAACGCTCAAGCGTGGACGCTCGGCTGTGCCGTTTACGTTCTTGCGAATTCTATATTTAATCTTAATTCGTCTTTCTACTTTCTTTGTTGTCATAATCTTTCTTTTTTAGGATCAATTCTTAAGATTACTTAGCCGATGCTGACTTACCCGACTTACGACGGATAACCTCACCCTTAAACAAAATACCCTTTCCTTTGTAAGGCTCAGGCATGCGGAAAGAACGAATCTTTGCACAAATCATTCCCAAGAGCTGCTTGTCGCATGACTCAAGAATAATCTGAGGATTCTGGTTACGCTCTGACTTCGTCTCAACCTTCACTTCCTTGGGAAGCTGGATGAAGATCGGGTGTGTATAACCGAGAGCAAACTCAACGATGTTGCCCTGATTGGACACACGATAACCGACACCGACGAGTTCCATCTCCTTCTTATATCCCTCACTTACACCTACAACCATGTTGTTGATGAGTGAACGATACAAACCGTGGAATGCCTGCTTCTGCTTTACGTTGACAGGACTGTTCTCGTCAATCTCAAAAATGATATGACCATCTTCTATCTTCATCTTAATAGATGAATCAACTTTCTGAGAGAGTTCTCCCTTAGGACCTTTTACTGTAACAACACCGTCCTTGTCCTGCTGAACTGTAACACCTGCAGGAATACTAATTGGCAATTTTCCTATTCTTGACATATGCTATCCTCCAATTAATATACGTAGCAAAGAACCTCACCACCGATCTTAAGATCAGCAGCCTCTTTGTCTGTCATTACACCTTTAGACGTGGATATAATGGCAATACCCAGTCCGTTAATAACTCTCGGCATGTCTTTGTAACCAGTGTACTTGCGAAGACCTGGTGTAGACACTCTCTTGAGGTACTTGATTGCATTCTCCTTGGTAGCCGGGTTGTACTTCAGGGCCACCTTGATAGTACCTTGTGGGCCATCCTCTACGAACTTGTAATTCAGGATGTAACCCTTCTCGAAGAGGATCTTAGTGATTTCCTTCTTCAAGTTAGACGCAGGAATCTCAACAACACGGTGATGAGCCATGATTGCATTTCTGAGTCTTGTCAGATAATCTGCTATTGGATCTGTCATATAAAATAAAGTTTTAATTAATCGGGACTACCCCGACAATATTAAATAAGAATAATTTTCTCATCAAAGCGGGTTTACCAGCTTGCCTTCTTTACGCCTGGAATCAGACCTGCAGATGCCATCTCACGGAACTGAATACGGGAAAGGCCAAACTGACGCATATAACCCTTGGGACGACCCGTGATCTTGCAGCGGTTGTGCAGACGGATGGGGTTGGCATTCTTAGGAATAGCCTGCAGTTTACGAGCTGCCTCGTATGCCTCTGCGGGATCCTCAGATGTTGCGATAACCTTCTTCAGAGCGGCACGCTTTTCAGCATAACGAGCCACCATCTTAGCGCGCTTCACCTCACGGGCTTTCATTGATTCTTTTGCCATATCTCTTAATCGTTTTTAGCGTTCTTGAATGGAAGACCGAATGCCTTGAGCAGGGCAAAACCTTCCTCATCGGTCTGGGCTGATGTCACGAAAGTGATGTTCATACCCTGAATACGATCTACTGCATCGATATTGATCTCAGGGAAGATAATCTGCTCCTGAATACCGAGTGTATAGTTACCACGGCCATCAAACTTGCTCTCAATACCCTTGAAGTCACGGATACGTGGAAGAGCAATACGAACGAGTTTCTCAAGGAACTCATACATACGCTCACGACGCAGAGTCACCATAACACCAATAGGCATCTTCTTACGAAGTTTGAAGTTGGCAATATCCTTCTTAGAATATGTTGCCACTGCCTTCTGACCACAGATAGCAGAAATCTCATTAATAGCTACCTCAATGATCTTCTTGTCCTGCGTAGCATCACCCAATCCCTGGTTGACGACAATCTTCTTCAGGACAGGAATCTGCATGCTTGAACTGTAGTTGAACTGTTTCTGCAATGCAGGAGCAATCTGCTCCTTATAAACTTGCTTAAGCTGTGCTGTATTCATTATTTAATCTCCTCCCCTGACTTTTTAGCGATACGAATAACGTTCTTACCCTCGTGCTTAATAGCAACACGTGTGGGCTTTCCGCTCTTCGGATCAATCAAACTCAAATTTGAAATATGGATAGGAGCCTCCATCTTCACGAAGCCTCCCTGAGGATTCTTAGCACTTGGCTTTGCACTCTTGTTAACGATGTTTACACCCTCAACGATGGCGCGCTGCTTAGATACTAAGACCTTCAGCACCTTACCAGTCTTGCCCTTGTCTTCACCGGCAAGAACCATGACGGTATCGTTTTTTCTGATATGTAACTTAGTCATTACGCTTAATCTTTTAAATATTAAAGTACTTCAGGTGCCAAAGAAACGACTTTCATGTTAACGGCACGCAACTCACGAGCAACAGGGCCGAAGATACGGCTTCCACGGAGCTCTCCTGCGTTGTTCAACAGTACACAAGCATTGTCGTCGAAACGGATATACGAACCATCAGCGCGACGGATCTCCTTCTTGGTACGAACAATCAAAGCCTTTGATACTGCACCCTTTTTCACATCACTGGTAGGGATTGCGTTCTTGATAGCAACGACAATCACATCACCTACGCTTGCATAACGGCGACGGGTACCACCCAATACACGGATGCAAAGAGCCTCACGTGCACCGCTGTTGTCAGCTACTGTAAGTCTTGATTCTGTCTGTATCATAATTACTTAGCTTTTTCTACAATTTGAACTAATCTCCATCTCTTTGTCTTTGACAATGGACGGGTCTCCATAATGAGTACGGTATCGCCTACATTGCACTCATTCTTCTCATCATGAGCATGGTATTTCTTTGTCTTCTGGACAAACTTACCATAAATAGGGTGCTTCTCCTTGAACTTAGACGCAATAACAATGGTTTTATCCATTTTGTTGCTGATAACGACACCCTGTCTTGTTTTTCTTAAATTTCTTGTTTCCATCTGGACCATTATTATTTGTTAAGTTCTCTCTGACGGAGTTCTGATTTCATACGTGCGATATCACGACGAGTAGCCTTAATCTGCGATGGATTCTCCAGCGGAGTGATTGCATGGTTCAACTTCATCTGGTTGTACTTTGCAACCTCTGCCTCTATGCGCTCTGCCAAATCCTTGGTCTCGAGCTCTCTTACTTCTTTAATCTTCATACTCAATTAAGCGTTTTTATCGTAATCGCGTCTAACAACAAACTTAGTCTTGACAGGCAGTTTCTGCGCACCGAGACGGAGTGCCTCCTTAGCGGTGTCGAAAGGAACGCCTTCAACTTCGAAGAGGATACGACCTGGAGTAACAGGTGCTACCCATCCTGCGGGATCTCCCTTACCCTTACCCATACGTACGTCAGCAGGCTTACGTGTGATAGGTTTATCTGGGAAAATACGAATCCACACCTGACCCTCACGGTTCATATAACGGTTGATGGCAACACGGGCTGCCTCAATCTGGCGGCTGTCGATCCATTTCGCATCAAGGGTCTTGATACCGAAAGAGCCGAAAGCCAACTGTGTACCTCTGTGGGCGTTGCCTTTATTGCCACGTCCGTCTTGAGGTCTTCTATATCTTACTCTCTTGGGTTGTAACATGATAGCTTCTTTCTTTAAACGTTGTTATTACTTCTTCTTATTACGGAACTTTCTGCCACCATTGTTACCACCGTTTCCACGGCCGACACCCTTGTCCTGAGTAAAGTTTGGAGCCAAGTCGCGCTGACCGTATACTTCACCACGGCAAATCCAAACCTTAATACCCAACAGACCGACTTTCGTCAGTGCCTCTGCCTGGCAGTAATCAATGTCTGCACGGAAAGTATGCAGAGGAGTACGTCCCTCCTTATACATCTCCTTACGGGCCATTTCGGCGCCGTTCAGACGTCCTGTAATCTGAACCTTAATACCCTCTGCACCTGCACGCATCGTGTTAGCAACAGCCATCTTGATAGCACGACGGTAAGCAATCTTACCTTCTACCTGGCGAGCGATGTTGTTGGCTACGATTGTTGCGTCAAGCTCAGGGCGCTTTACCTCAAAGATATTGATCTGAATCTCCTTGTCATAGAGCTTCTTCAATTCTTCCTTCAGTTTGTCAACATCTTGACCACCTTTACCAATGACAATACCCGGACGGGCAGTGCAAATAGTAATGGTAACCAGCTTCAATGTACGCTCGATGACAATCTTCGATACGCTAGCCTTAGCCAGACGCTCATTGAGATACTTACGGATTTTCTGATCCTCCACCAGGTTCTCTCCGAAGTTCTTGCCTCCGAACCAATTGGACTCCCAACCTCTAATAATACCCAGACGGTTGCTTATTGGATTAACTTTCTGTCCCATTCTATTATTCTTTTACGTCATTAGTTTTAGCATCAACAAAAAGAGTCACGTGGTTAGAACGCTTACGGATGCGATATCCACGACCCTGTGGTGCTGGTCTCATTCGTTTCAAAGTCACACCTTCGTCTACGAAGATCTTAGTAATGAAAAGCTCACCAGCCTCTGCCTTGCGATCGTTCTTAGCCTCCCAGTTAGCTACAGCAGAGCGGAGAAGCTTCTCCACGTCGGCAGCAGCAGCTTTGTTTGAGAATCTAAGCACACCAAGCGCACGATTTACCTCCATGCCGCGAACCATATCAACGACATAGCGCATCTTGCGTGGTGAAGAGGGGCAGCCTTTCAGCTTTGCAAAATACTGTGTTTTAAGTGCTGCTTTTCTTTCTTCAGCCTTAATATGTTTTCTTGCTCCCATTGTAATTCTTAATTTTTAAATCTTTTAATTTCCCTTGGAGCATTACTTCTTGTTACCTGCATGTCCACCGAAGCGACGTGTAGGAGAGAACTCACCCAACTTGTGGCCAACCATGTTCTCAGTAATGTAAACAGGGATAAATTTGTTTCCGTTATGAACTGCTACAGTGTGTCCCACAAAATCTGGGGAAATCATTGAAGCTCTGGCCCAAGTCTTAACGACACTCTTCTTTCCACTCTCATTCATTGCGAGAATTTTCTTCTCGAGTGAAACGTTGATATAGGGACCTTTTTTTAATGAACGACTCATAATTTACTCTAATTTTCTTGTTTACTTCTTGTTAGCTCTTTCAATGATATACTTGTTTGAAAGCTTCTTGGGCGCACGAGTCTTAAGACCCTTAGCGTACAAGCCCTTACGTGAACGTGGATGACCTCCAGACTGACGTCCTTCACCACCACCCATTGGGTGATCATGCGGGTTCATAACAACACCACGGTTGTGAGGACGACGACCCAGCCAACGGCTGCGACCTGCCTTACCAGACTGCTCAAGAGCATGGTCTGAGTTTCCTACACTACCTACTGTAGCTTTACAAGCAGAGAGAATCTGACGAGTCTCACCTGAAGGAAGCTTGATAACACAATAGCTACCCTCACGAGAAGTCAACTGAGCAAAATTACCAGCCGAACGAACGAGCTTGGCACCTTGTCCGGGACGCATCTCAATGTTGTGAATGACGGTTCCCACAGGGATGTTAGCAAGTGGAAGAGCATTACCCACCTCGGGCACTGCCTCCGCTCCTGACATCAAGGTTGCACCAACCTGCAATCCATTAGGAGCAATAATGTAACGTTTTTCACCATCAGCGTAGAACAACAATGCAATACGAGCCGAGCGGTTTGGATCGTACTCAATTGTCTTTACTACAGCTGGAACACCATCTTTCTCTCGCTTGAAGTCGATCAGACGATACTTTCTCTTGTGGCCACCGCCCATGTATCGTACGGTCATCTTACCAGTGTTGTTTCGACCACCAGTAGAGCGCTTACCGTAAACGAGAGACTTCTCTGGCACGGATGCAGTAATATCCTCGAACGTGCCAATAATCTTGTGTCTTTGACCCGGAGTTACCGGTTTTAATTTACGTACTGCCATTTTAATTATTGAATATTGCTATAAAAATCAATTGTCTCACCCTCCTTAAGGGTTACGATTGCTTTCTTGAACGCATTCTTCTGACCTTTTACAAGACCAGCGCGGGTGTAGCGTGAAGAACGCTTACCTGCGTAACGAGCTGTGTTCACATCAACTACTGTAACATTGTACAGACTCTCAACCTCATTCTTAATTTCGAGCTTATTAGCTTCTGGACGTACAATGAAGCCATAGCGATTAGGCTGCTTCTCTGTAATCTTGGTCATCTTCTCAGTGACCAGGGGTTTTATGATAAATGTCATAATCTAATATCTCCTTTATTTATTTAAGATTCCGTCAATAGTCTTTAACGCGCTTTCAGTCACAACCATAACATCCGCATTCAAAACCTTATAGGTATTGACTGTAGATGCCAACATAACCTCTGCACGCTGCAAGTTACGAGCTGACAAATATACGTTTTTGTCTGCTTGTGGCAAAACAAAGAGCATCTTCTTCTCGTCAACTTTGAGATTTTTTGCAATATTTATGAATTCTTTGGTCTTTGGAGCATCCAAAGTAAAGTCTTCAACAACAATGATTGCATTCTCCTGAGCCTTGTAAGACAAAGCCGACTTACGAGCGAGAACCTTTACCTTCTTGTTCAGTTTAAAACGATAATCACGTGGCTTAGGACCAAAAACGCGCGCACCACCAACGAGTACAGGTGAATTGATGTCACCACGACGAGCACCGCCGCCACCCTTCTGACGTCCTAACTTACGAGTAGAACCAGACATCTCACTTCTCTCCTTGGCCTTAGCTGTACCCTGACGCTGGTTAGCGAGATACTGCTTAACGTCCATGTAGATGACGTGGTCATTTGGTTCAATTCCGAAGATAGCCTCATTCAGAGTCACCTTGCGGCCGGTCTCCTGACCTTTGATATTTAATACGCTAACTTCCATTACTTGTTAATAATTACAGTTGAACCATTACAACCAGCGCAGCTACCCTTCACGAGAAGCAGATTGTGCTCTGGAATTACCTTTAACACTCTCAGATTCTGAGTAGTAACCCTGTCACCACCCATGTGACCGCCCATTCGCATTCCCTTGAACACCTTGGCGGGATAAGAACAAGCACCGATAGAACCTGGTTTACGCAAACGGTCGTCCTGACCGTGAGTACTCTGTCCAACACCACCAAAACCGTGGCGCTTTACTACACCCTGGAAACCTTTACCTTTTGAGGTTCCGACAACATCGACGAACTGCGCATCAGCGAACAGTTCTACGGTGATCGTGTCTCCTAGATTGTACTCCTCGTCAAACTTGAACTCGGCCAAGTGAGCCTTTGGTGTTGTACCAGCCTTCTTGAAGATACCCATCATTGGTTTTGTGGTATTCTTCTCCTTTTTCTCACCAAATGCGAGCTGAACAGCCTTGTAGCCATCCTTCTCAACAGTCTTTACCTGAGTAACAACACAAGGACCAGCTTCGATAACAGTGCACGGCACATTCTTGCCGTCGGCACTGAAAACGGATGTCATTCCGATTTTCTTTCCTAATAATCCTGGCATTTCAGTTTAAAAATTTAATAATTAAATGAATCTATTCTGTTTCTTTTTAAGTGTCATCTCCGCTTCTTGCGCCCACAAAAACACTTAAAAAGAAACACTCACTTCTTCAAAACTGAAGGCTAAGCTGTTCTCTTTCAGTGTATTGTTAGCTAACAAGCCAGCGCAATACGCACTTTAGCGGCTGCAAAGGTACACATAATTAATGAGACGCACAACACAAGTCGTACGCCTCATAACATTATTTAACTTTTTTTTATCTTTTGTAATTCTTCTTCTACTCGACTGTCACCGATTTTGCCAGATTACGAGGTTGGTCTACATTCTTTCCTTTGCATACTGCCACATGATAGGCTAACAGTTGAAGGGGAATAGTAGCTACCAATGGTTCTAGACAATCTAAAACACTCGGTAACTGAATCACCTCGTCGGCAATCTTCGACACAGTCTCATCACCTTCAGACACCAAAGCAATCACCCTACCCTGGCGAGCCTTGATTTCCTGAATATTGGACAGCACCTTCTCATACATTGCATTATGTGTTGCAATGACCACGACAGGCATATCTGAGTCTATCAGAGCAATAGGACCATGTTTCATCTCAGCAGCAGGATAACCTTCCGCATGGATATAGGATATCTCCTTCAGTTTCAATGCCCCTTCAAGAGCTACAGGGTAAGAGTAGCCGCGTCCTAAATAAAGGAAGTTATGAGCATAGGTAAATGTTCGCGCAAGATTCTTGATTTGATCGTTCACTTTGAGTACATTCCTGATGATATTGGGTATCTTATTCAACTCAGAAACAATCTTCAAATAATCGCTACGACTAATCGTTCCTTTTGCCTCGCCGAGTGCCAAAGCAAACATAGTCAATACAGTCACCTGGCCAGTAAAGGCTTTTGTCGAAGCCACACCAATCTCCGGTCCCACGTGGATATAAGTACCTGTATCTGTAGCACGAGGGATAGAAGAGCCGATGGCATTACATATACCATAGATAAAAGCTCCCTTCTCTTTCGCCAGTTGGATGGCAGCCAAAGTATCTGCCGTTTCACCACTCTGCGAAATAGCGATGACCACATCATCTTTAGTTACTACAGGGTTGCGATAGCGAAACTCCGACGCATACTCCACCTCACATGGAATACGACAACAACTTTCAATTACCTGTTTACCAATCAGTCCGGCATGCCATGAAGTACCACAGGCTACTATCACGATACGTTTGGCTTCAAGCAACTGTCTACGGTAGTCAATCAACGCAGAGAGAGTTACATGATTACCTTCGACATTGATACGTCCACGCATGCAGTTGGTGAGACAGTCGGGCTGTTCGAAGATCTCCTTCAACATAAAATGTTCGTAGCCGCCTTTTTCTATCTGTCCAAGATCAATATCCACCTTTTTCACTTTCAGATCCTGCTCTTCACCAAGCAGACTGATTACCTTTAATTCCTCACCCAAACGAATGACAGCGATATTACCATCCTCAAGATACACCACCTTGTCGGTGTACTCAATAATCGGACTGGCATCAGAGCCAAGGAAAAACTCATCCTCACCAATACCAACTACTAAGGGACTCTGTTTACGGGCAGCTATTATCTGCAGAGGATCACGTTTATCAACAATGGCAATGGCATAAGCTCCTATCACCTGATACAGGGCCACTTGAACAGCCTCAAGCAGTGGAAGATTTTTCTTCACCATAATATATTCCACCAACTGCACCAACACCTCAGTATCCGTATCGCTCTTGAACGTGACGCCTTTCTGTTGCAACTTCAGCTTAATATCCGCATAGTTTTCAATAATACCATTATGGATAATAGCAAGATTGTGCGACTGCGAAAAATGAGGATGTGCATTACGTGCCGATGGTTCTCCGTGAGTCGCCCACCGTGTATGGGCTATTCCCACACAGCCGCTTATATCCTTATCGGAACAAAATTCAGTCAGATTATCTACTTTCCCCTTAGCTTTATAAACATTCAACTCATTATTGCCACTAATAAGAGCCACTCCCGCAGAATCGTAACCACGATACTCTAGTCTACGTAGTCCCTTAATCAAAATAGGATATGCATCTTGCTTTCCTATATAACCTACTATTCCACACATATTATTATATATTGTCGTCTAACTTCATTGGTAATATCATCACGAAACGAGCGCCACCTTTATAAGAGGTATCAAGAACAATGTCACCACCTAACCGACGGGCCAACGAACGAGCTACTGTCAAACCAATACCTGTTCCGTCATAATAATTATCCAGTTGCACAAACTCATCAAAGATACGCTCTGCCTCATCCTCTGGCACTCCAATACCCGTATCCTCTACAACGAAATACAGACAATTGTCAGAGGAGTGTAAACGAAGTACTACCTGCTGAGGACGCCCAAAAGAGACATCCGCCCGATTGTCAGCATGAGTTCCTGCTGGTGCAGTAAACTTACGGGCATTATCAAGGAGAAGTGACAGAGCACGGACTGCTGCATTCAGATTGGTCTGAAGAACTATCTTTTCTGCCTTCTCAGGCACTTGAAAATCAAACGTCAGATGCTTAGCAGTATTGATACCTGATGTTTCCACTGCTTCACTAGCAATCTGTACAACCGAAACGTTATCTTTCCGTTCGATAAAGGTCTGACTTTTAGCATCTGACAGTTCCAGCATTTTATTAACTAGACCCGTGATTCGATTGGTATTTTCTGTTATTTGATGATTGATATTCTGACGAGTGTCCTCATCTAGTTCCATATCTGGTGATGTGATCACCTGAGAAAAACCTGAGAGAATATTCAAAGGAGTACGTATCTCATGAGATATCTGCTGAATGAACTCACTCTTCACACGCGAAGATTCCTCCACACGACTATTGGCAATCTCCAAATCGCGGTAGGCAGACTCTAAACGCATAGCAGCCTGATAACGGAAATAGATAAAAAGACAGAATCCGAAAATAACAAGCACAAGGATGATGACAGTACTCAAGAAACGCTGATGAGAAAAACTGGCTTTCTGCTCTGCAATTTCTGTTTCTTTCTGTTGTATATCATAGACAGTAGCCAATTCCATAGACGCATCCTGCCTCTCCTTGATAATTGCGGAATCAAGTGCATGACAAATCCATGTCCCGACAGCTATTGCGGAATCTATACGATGAGCACCCACATTGGCAAAATATTTGGGGAGGAGATAGGTTTGGATATTGTCCAGAGTCATCTTCACATCATACCGTTGCATTAACCCATCCATCATCTTGAAATTATTAGCAGCCTCGCTCCATCTGTGAGCAGCAATCAGATAATTAGACGCTTCTATCTGTCCCTCATCAGTCTTTGCATAACGTGTAGTAAGAGCTGACTGGTAAGCCTTACGTGCTTCTACCCGACGCCCAAGTCCTTCCAACGCACACGCACGGTAGAAGCCAAGACGTGCCCACTGTTTATCAACGAAGTCTTCATCTGCCTGTGGCTGCTCGCGGTATAATTGCAACAGATTGTCAAAACGCTCTGTCCAATCATAGCCTTCTCGGTAATGACCAGATTGGATATACGTATTCACAATATTGATGATACCGATAATAGAACTCGTATAATTGACAATTGTATTTTCCTTCTCTATCACCTGCTGATAATGCTGGTATGCCAAGGCATAGTTACTTGCCGCCTCATCAGGATGCCCCAATCTCAATTGACAGCCTCCGACAAAAACAAGCAGATTGGCATAATCGGTATTGAGGGTGTAACTCTTCTCTTTAAGCAGCTTCATAGCAGTTCCAGCCACCTGTATTGTCCCTTCGTAGTCAAACTTCATATAGAGCAATCCTGCCAGACGGTTGACAGTTTTCGAGTAGTATTCCAAATCATCAATATAATCATTACTCTGAGCTAAAGCGTCTTTCCACGCCTTCTCAGCCAGTCGCATATTGCGCTTCTTCCAATAAGCATAGCCTCGCCAATAACCTGCTTTCAAGGTAGAGAGTGCGTTTGCTTGTTGACAAGAGTCTGACAGCATCAGAATTCTCTGGTAATCATGTGCCTTATATGCAACATCAAGCAGACTATCTGCTTCCATTTTCTGCTGGACAACACGTCTCTCTTTCTCACACGATGCCAACATCATCGCTACTACCACTAGGATTACGAAGCAAGAAAAAGGTAATTTTCGATAAGTTCGCACCTTTTTCTTCTTATCTTCCCTAACAACGTTCAATGTTACCTTCGTTGCATCACCTATAACGGCACCATACTTCTCAAGAGAATAGACTATATACCCGAACACACCTACTCCAGCAATCAGCAAGACTACGAAAGGCCATTTCTCATTAGGGAAAATACCCGTAATAGCCACACTGCTAATACCAAAGAGGATGATCAAATCACAGCAGACTTGCATCCACCGCACGAAACTTCCTACATTGCCATAGGACAATCTCATCATTCGATAACTCACACGGTTATATGTTCCATAGAAGATAATTACGCCAAACACAGCATAAAAGAAGAACACCATGAAAGACAAAGCTGTGTAAACCGGTGCATGAGTCCAGCAAAGCGCAACCGTCCAGTAACACACGATACCGAACGCATAGATTACCAGGTCACGAACAACAACCTTCTTACGCAAGTAGGTAGGATCGAGCAATGACGTATACCCCCAACTGAAACAGATAGCTCCTAAATGGAAATAAGTGGCAGAAAGGGCTGAAGCCGCAGTTGGCCAGTTCTCACGCCAATTAAATGCAGCATGTATCATATAGCCCACTCCGAAAGCTACAAGCCAAAGAGTTGTAAGAATACGAGCCATACGATAGGTCTGATACCTTCTATATTGGTGTGTATGACGCATCAAGAATATAGCCATCCCCAGATTCACCAAACCTGTTAACAGCAATGTGGTTCGATATATCGCTTGTTCAATCATAGAGAATAGCTTTTGTATGAAAAAGACTCATGGCTATGTTTATGGGGACAAAGTTACACATTTCCATGAAACAGAACAAAATAAAATCAAAAAAATTCGACCTGTACGGTTGAAAAATCTCTTCCTATTCCTTAAAACCTGTTCCTTGAATCGTGTTTTTGCTACTATACTATGAAAAACAATCTCGTGCACTATGAAAAATTTTCTCTATAGTTATGCCGCAAATTATAGACGTCTTGTCTGGGGTAAGTTTCTCACTTTTCCACTTTTCCACTTTTGACATTTGCATTTTTCACATGCTAGCAAGAGAATACATTTATTTATATTATTATTAATATTATTACTTATATTACCTATATTATTACAATATATTATTATTTACATTATTATATATATTATTATATATTATAAATTATTATTATTAATAAATCAACTTCTCTTGCCCCATCCACTCGCCCCCACACGCCGACATGTTCGAGTCAACAACAAAATATAAATGTCAAAAGTGGAAAAGTGGAAAAGTGAGAAAATAGCTCAGTTGGTTACTTCAAACAGGGAGAGAGGTTGTCCTTCTCTTGCCTTGAGGTACTACCAAAAAATAAGGGCCTGCCCAGAAGACAAGCCCTTATTATTGATTCAAAAATCAAGACTACACCTTGATCTCAACCTCAACACCACTGGGAAGTTCAAGTTTCATCAACGCATCAACAGTCTTAGCGGTTGAAGAGTAAATATCAATCAAACGCTTATAATCCGACAACTGGAACTGCTCACGTGCCTTCTTGTTGACGAAGGTTGAACGGTTAACGGTGTAGATACGTTTGTGTGTAGGCAGGGGGATAGGTCCGCTGATGATAGCACCTGTTGCCTTAACGGCCTTCACGATTTTCTCTGCTGACTTGTCCACAAGTTTGTGGTCATAGCTCTTCAGCTTAATACGAATTTTCTGACTCATTGTTGAATGTTTTAATTGTTAAACTTAATAGGAAGCCACTAAAGAGTCATTTGCTCAGTAGCCCCATTTTATCATTTGGGACTGCAAAGGTACACACTTTTCCTGTAACAGCCAAACATTTTATATGTTTTTTCAAAAGAGAAAGGTTCAAGCAACAGGAAACACACCGTAAGACACCTGCCTCATTGCCTGTCGTCGTAAAAAAAGCCATGCGAAACATCAGAGTTAGCTTGCAATTATCACACAAATAGACAAAAAAAAATTCCCGGAAACAAACGTTGTTTCCAGGAATCTATCGAATATCGTATCAAGTCTTTATACGAGATCTGCGCGGCCCTTCACCTCCTCAAGTACAGTCTTGGCAATAGAACTGCTCAGAGGTGCATGGTGATCATACTCCATAGAGCTGGTTGCACGACCAGAAGTGATGGTACGCAGAGCGGTTACGTAACCGAACATCTCAGACAGTGGAACCATCGCCTTGCGACGCTTGTTCAAGTCACCAATGACATCACCCATGTTCTCCTCTGGAGTAATCACCTCCAGTTTCATGATAGGCTCCATCAGGACAGGACCTGCTTTCACACAAGCATTCTTATATGCGTTGAGGGCAGCAATCTCAAATGACAACTGGTCTGAGTCAACTGGGTGGAAAGAGCCATCGACTACAGTTACCTTCAGAGAGTCAACTGGGTAGCCACCAAGTACACCATTCTTCATGGCATTCTCGAATCCCTTCTGGATAGAAGGAATAAACTCCTTAGGAATATTACCACCCTTCACTTCATTAACAAACTGCAAACCGCCGTTTTCCTTGATGTCCCAGTCCTCGTCAACAGGTCCAACATTTACGATAATATCGGCAAACTTACCACGACCACCAGACTGTTTCTTATAAACCTCACGCAGGTTAACCGTCTTGGTGATAGCCTCTTTGTAGTTCACCTGAGGCTTACCCTGATTACATTCAACCTTAAACTCACGCTTCAGACGGTCGATAATGATATCGAGGTGAAGCTCACCCATACCAGAAATAATCGTCTGGCCACTCTGCTCGTCCGTTCGTACAGTGAAGGTTGGATCTTCCTCTGCCAATTTAGCAAGACCGTTGTCAAGTTTGGCAACATCAGCCTGGCTTTTAGGCTCAACTGCGATAGAAATCACGGTATCAGGGAAGGTCATTGACTCGAGCACGATAGGATGTGCCTCGTCACAGAGGGTATCACCTGTACGAATATCCTTGAATCCTACACCTGCACCGATATCACCAGCATCGATAGAATCCATAGGAATCTCCTTATTAGAGTTCATCTGGAACAAGCGACTGATGCGCTCTTTCTTACCAGTGCGTGCATTGAGTACATAAGATCCGGCAGTTACCTTACCAGAATAAACACGGAAGAATACCAGTCGACCCATATATGGATCGGTAGCAATCTTAAAGGCAAGTGCCGAAGTAGGTTCATCCTCAGATGGTTTACGACCCTCTTCCTCGTCTGTATTTGGATTGGTTCCAACAACCACCTCTACATCAACAGGTGCTGGCAGGAAAGCGCAAACATAGTCAAGAAGCGGCTGCACACCCTTATTCTTGTATGAAGAACCGCAGAGCATCGGTGTACACTGCATAGCCAACGTACCTTTACGGATAGCTGCGATAATCTCCTCTTCCGTGATAGAATCAGGATCATCAAAGAATTTCTCCATCAAGGCTTCGTCATATTCAGCGGCAGCTTCCAACAATTTCCCTCTCCACTCCTCACACTCACTCTGGAGGTCAGCAGGGATTTCCTCAACATCATATTCAGCACCCATGGTCTCATCGTGCCACAGGATAGCCTTCATCTTTATCAAGTCAACAAGACCCTTGAAATTCTCCTCTGCACCGATAGGCACCTGAATTACAACAGGGTTAGCACCCAGAATGTCACGCATCTGCTGCACAGTCTCGAAGAAGTCGGCACCAGAACGGTCCATCTTGTTTACATAACCAATACGGGGAACGTTGTATTTGTCTGCCTGACGCCATACAGTCTCAGACTGAGGCTGAACACCGTCTGCAGCAGAATAAGTAGCAACTGCGCCATCAAGCACACGCAATGAGCGCTCTACCTCAGCAGTAAAGTCCACGTGTCCCGGAGTGTCAATCAAGTTAATTTTATACTGATTACCATTCCATGTCCAGTTACATGTTGTGGCAGCAGAGGTGATGGTAATACCACGCTCCTGCTCCTGTGCCATCCAGTCCATGGTAGCTGCACCATCGTGCACCTCACCAATTTTATGGGTTTTACCCGTGTAGAACAAGATACGCTCCGACGTTGTTGTCTTACCGGCGTCGATGTGCGCCATAATTCCGATATTACGGGTCAAATGTAAATCACGGTTTGCCATTTTCTTTTTACCTTATTTCTTAATGTTTAGAATCTGAAGTGAGCGAAAGCACGGTTAGCTTCAGCCATACGGTGCATATCCTCCTTACGCTTAAATGCGCCACCCTGATTATTGTAAGCATCCATGATCTCAGCGGCCAGCTTATCAGCCATAGACTTACCACTACGCTTACGGGCAAACTGAATCATATTCTTCATAGACACGCTTTCCTTACGATCTGGACGAATCTCAGTAGGTACCTGGAAAGTAGCGCCACCGATACGGCGACTCTTTACCTCCACTTGAGGGGTAATGTTATCCAGAGCCTGCTTCCAAATATCCAGAGGAGCCTTCTCCTCATTCTGCATCTTCTCCTTTACTACGTCGAGAGCATGATAGAAAATTTCATACGACTTAGACTTTTTGCCGTCGTACATCAAGTGATTCACAAATTTTGAGACCTTTTGGTCATTGAACACGGGATCTGGAAGGATCACACGCTTCTTTGGTTTTGCTTTTCTCATGTTGTTTTGAATGGTTTAATTCTGCTTGGGGTTGTCTTCGTTTGTTCTTCAACATCCACTCTCGGATATTTACTCAACCTTTTCTAAGATTCTCCAGCAAAACGGTTTTCTATTCTTTTAAATTCGGCTACTTAACCATCACCGGTTAATTACTTCTTAGCCTTTGGACGTTTAGCACCGTACTTAGAACGACGCTGAGTACGATTAGCCACACCTGCGGTATCAAGAGTACCACGAACGATGTGATAACGAACACCAGGAAGGTCCTTTACACGACCACCGCGAACCAGCACGATAGAGTGCTCCTGCAAGTTGTGTCCTTCTCCGGGAATGTAACTGTTGACTTCCTTCTGGTTAGTCAAACGAACACGGGCTACTTTACGCATAGCCGAATTAGGCTTCTTAGGTGTTGTTGTATAAACACGAACGCATACACCACGACGCTGAGGACAGTTGTCCAAAGCAGGCGACTTGCTCTTATCAACAATCACCTTTCTGCCCTTTCTTACCAATTGTGAAATTGTAGGCATAATTGTTTTAATTTTAAAATTTGTTTATATATTATTTTGTTTATATTCAGCACATTACGCCTAGACACACTTCTGCGAAAAGGCATTTCGGGCTGCAAAGGTACAAACTTTCCGCAAAACCGCCTAATATATAGAAAGCAAAAAAGGTTACCTTGTGCGTATTTTAACACAAAATAACCTTTTTAGATTTTATTAAATATACGAATCACTTATGCCTCACCCTTTTCGACAGCGAAAGGAGCTACCGTTCGAGACTCTTGGTTAGGTATCTTAATCGGTCCAAACTCACGTTCATAACGAAGGATGTTCTCTTGAAGAGCCTGCAATAACCGTTTTGCGTGTTCAGGAGCCAATATAACCCTACTCTTTACTTGCGCTTTCGGCACTCCTGGTAAAACACGAGCAAAATCAAGGATAAAGTCACTGCTTCCATGGGTGATAATTGCAAAATTTGCATACTCACCTTGCGCCACATCTACAGGCAAGTCCACCTGAAAACCTTGCTGTTGATTCTGATTATCATTCATATTTATATATAATAATGTGAAATTAGTTAGCCATCTCTGAGATGAACTTAATACGAACAAGTCGAATCTCGTCCTCACTGTAATCACTTCCCAATGCCTCCTCCGCTTTTCGGATATCATCGGTTTCTGACCCACAAAAATAGTCATAGATATCATCGACATGATCGTCGTCCATCACTTCTTCCAAGAAATAGTCAATATTCAACTTCGTTCCGCTATAAACAATAGCCTCAACCTCACTAAGTATATCATCAAAATCAATACCCTGAGCGTTAGCTATATCATCTAACGCAATCTGTCTATCGATATTCTGAATGATTTTCACTTTGAGCATTGATTTTTTTGCCACCGTACGGACACGCATATCCGATTGTCGCTCAATATCATTCTCCTCGCAATATTTTTTTATCAACTCGACGAATTCCTTAGCGAATGGTTGACGAACCTTACCCTCACCCACTCCTTGGATATTTTTCAACTCCTCAAGGGAAACGGGATAGTCCGTAGCCATCTGATCAATAGAGACATCTTGAAAAATTACATAGGGAGGACGCTCCATTCGTTTGGAGACTTTCTTACGCAAGTCATAGAGCATTGCGCTGAGTACTGGATCAAGAGCCGTTGTTCCTGTATCATGCTCCAATGATGCTTCGTAATCCTCATCAAACTCACGGTCTTCAACAATCATAAACGAATGGGGAGCTTTCAGATATTTCTTTCCTGCATTAGTTATTTTCAGGAGCCCATAGTTCTCCACATCTTTTTTGATGAAACCGGCAATCAATGCCTGACGGATGACAGGATTCCATATTTTCTCATTCTCATCAGCCCCTGCACCGAAAAGCTCATGATTCTGATGCTGATGAGCAATAATCTCCTCCGTTTCCTGTCCAGTCACGAAGTCTATTACATAATCCGATCGGAAATTCTCTTTCAAAGCAATAATTGTATTTAAGATTATCTCCAATAATTTCTTACCCTCAATCTTCTTTTGAGGATGAAGACAGTTGTCACAGTTACCACAACTATCATGAGGATATTCCTCACCAAAATAATGCAACAACATTTTTCTACGACAGACAGAGGTCTCTGCATAAGCTGCAGTTTCCTGTAACAACTGTCTGCCAATATCCTGCTCCGCCACAGGTTTGCCCTCCATAAACTTATCCAGTTTCTGAAGATCCTTATTGGAATAGAAAGCCAAACAGATTCCTTCTCCCCCATCTCGCCCAGCACGTCCTGTCTCTTGATAATAACCTTCAAGA
Organism: uncultured Prevotellaceae bacterium; assembly: GCA_900321425.1. GTDB lineage: Bacteria > Bacteroidota > Bacteroidia > Bacteroidales > Bacteroidaceae > Prevotella. Next base: position 25,941 of record ONWA01000035.1, read on the forward strand.
CTTTTAGGAATATCGTAATGAATTACAAAGCGTACATCTGGTTTGTCGATACCCATACCGAAGGCGATAGTGGCCACAATTACATCAATATCCTCCATCAAAAACTCATCCTGTGTTGTAGAACGAGTTGTAGAATCCAATCCTGCGTGATAAGGAGCAGCCTTGATGTCGTTAGCTCTCAATATTTCAGACAGTTCTTCTACTTTCTTACGAGACAAGCAATAGATAATACCGCTTTTCCCCGGATGCTGCTTAATAAACTTAATGATATCCTTATCAACATCTTTGGTCTTAGGGCGCACCTCATAATATAGATTTGGACGATTGAAAGAACTCTTATACTCCTTAGCATCAACAATACCTAGATTTTTCTTGATATCCGTACGCACCTTGTCTGTAGCGGTTGCCGTCAGTGCAATGACTGGCGCATCACCAATTTCTGATATAATAGGACGAATACGACGATACTCCGGACGGAAATCATGCCCCCATTCAGAGATACAATGGGCCTCATCAATAGCATAAAAGGAGATCTTAACCGTTTTCAGGAAGTCTACATTATCCTCCTTTGTCAACGACTCAGGTGCTACATACAACAACTTCGTCAGTCCCGAGGAAATGTCAGCTTTCACTTGGTCAATAGCAGCCTTATTAAGGGAAGAGTTCAAATAGTGAGCAATACCATCTTCTCCACATACAGAGCTAATCATGTCCACCTGATTCTTCATCAGCGCAATCAACGGTGATATCACAATGGCCGTACCTTCCATCAAAAGCGAAGGCAACTGATAGCATAGCGATTTTCCTCCTCCTGTCGGCATCAGCACAAATGTATCATTCCCAGCAAGCAGATTACGAATAACCGCCTCCTGATCGCCCTTGAACTTATCAAAACCGAAATACTTCTTTAACGCTTCATGCAGTTTTAATTCTCCTCCCATATCTATTTCTGTATAATCGTCTATGCACTTTCCATCTTCTGAAGACGGGACTTCTCTAATTGTCCTTTCACATAATCACCCGATATTTCAAGCTTTTTGATTCGCTTCGACGGGGTCTCGTACATGGCATCCATCATAACACTCTCCACGATGGAACGTAATCCTCTTGCACCTAATTTATATTCCACAGCTGTATCAACCATCACATCTAACGCTTCTTCTGTAAAAGTCAGCTTTACATGGTCCATATCAAACAACTTCTCATATTGCTTGACGATAGAGTTCTTCGGTTCTATTAAAATTCGTCGCAATGCCTCACGATCCAATGGGTTCAGATACGTCAAAACCGGCAGACGACCAATAATTTCAGGGATTAGACCAAATGATTTCAAGTCCTGAGGGAGCACATACTTCATAAGATCACTTTTGTCTATTCGTCGTACATGCTGTACAGAATTATAGCCGACCACACGGGTGTTCAAACGTTGAGCAATCTTCTGCTCAATACCATCAAAGGCTCCACCGCAAATAAACAGAATATTTCTGGTGTCAACATGAATATATTCCTGATCAGGGTGCTTACGCCCCCCTTGTGGAGGGACATTGACAATCGTGCCCTCCAAAAGTTTCAATAATCCCTGTTGCACGCCCTCACCACTTACATCACGAGTGATAGAGGGATTATCCGACTTCCTCGCAATCTTGTCAATTTCATCAATAAAGACAATTCCCCGCTGTGCTGCTTCCACTTGATAATTGGCTATCTGTAATAGACGGCTCAGAATACTCTCCACATCCTCTCCCACATAACCAGCCTCGGTAAACACTGTAGCATCGACAATGGTAAAGGGAACGTCAAGCATGCGAGCAATAGTGCGAGCCAAGAGTGTCTTACCCGTACCAGTGGAGCCCACCATAATAATATTGCTTTTCTCAATATCCACACCATCCTTTTCCTCAGGCTGTTGAAGACGTTTGTAGTGATTATACACAGCGACAGCAAGAATACGTTTAGCTTCATCCTGACCGATGACATACTGATCCAAATAGGCTTTGATCTCTGTGGGCTTGGGAACAGGTTTTACCTTCGCATCCTTACTTTTCTCAGTATGCTTTACACCATTGCTCATCACAATCTGATAAGCCTGTTGAGCACAATCTTCACAAATGTGCCCATCTACACCCGATATCAGCAATCGGACCTCACGCTCTGTCCTTCCACAAAAATTACATTTTTTCATGCTTACTTACGAACCAAAACGTTATCAATCATACCATATTCCTTAGCCTCTTCAGCTGTCATCCAGTAATTACGGTCAGAATCAGCATATACCTTATCATAAGGTGTATGAGAATGGTTAGAAATTATCGTGTATAACTCTTTCTTAAACTTCAGGATCTCTTTGGCTTCTATCTCAATGTCTGATGCCTGTCCCTGAACTCCTCCCAATGGCTGATGAATCATTACGCGGCTATGGGGTAACGCAGAACGCTTCCCTTCGGTACCGGCTACCAGAAGCACAGCACCCATAGAAGCAGCCATTCCCGTACAGATAGTGGCCACGTCACTAGAGATAAACTGCATCGTATCATAGATACCCAAACCGGCAGTAACACTACCGCCAGGACTATTGATATAAATAGAAATATCCTTACCAGAGTCCACAGAATCAAGATACAACAACTGCGCTTGCAATGTATTGGCAGTATAATCATCTATCTGTGTGCCCAAGAAAATGATACGGTCCATCATCAATCGGGAGAACACATCCATTTGGGTTACATTCAACTGGCGCTCCTCCAGAATATAAGGATTCAAATACTGGGACTGAGCTTTCATCACGTCATCAAGCATCATTCCATTAAGGCCAAGATGCTTGGTTGCATATTTTCTAAAATCGTTCATAATCATTCTATTATTTCATTATTCAAATCTACCAAAAAAGGAGGTTATCGACCTTTCGGTATCAATGTGAGTTACAAAGATAACAAAAAAAGTCGATAACCTCCACAATTTGAGGTTATTTTTTTCAAAAAAACTATTTTTCTTGCATCATCTTATTAAAGTCGTCGAGCGAAATAGCTTTCTCCTCAAGTTTTACGACAGTCTTTAATTTCTCAGTCAACTTAGCATCGACAGCGCGGTCAACAAGATTATCAAGGTTTTCCTTCTTAGACATCATCTCCTTAGCATAGTTCTCCAGATACTCATCAGGAACATTGGACATTCCGTATTGAGCAAATTGAGCACGGGCAGCCTCCTTGGCGATGTTTTTCAAATCATCGTCCTCTACCTTGATCTCTTGGGCAGCCACTAACTTTTCTTTAATAAGATGCCACTCTAGTTCCTTGATACTCATCTCGAAATTCTTCTCCACAAATTCTGCACCACGATCTTTATTGTTATTCAGCATGATACGCTTAAGCATTGCCTCTGGGAATTCAAGTTTACCCACTTTCTTTTCCAAGTGAGCACGTACATCAAGCAAGAATTTATAGTCACTATTGACAACTAACTGCTTTTGGAGGTCTTCGGCAATCTTGGCACGGAAAGCCTTCTCGTCCTTCACAGCGCCCTCTCCGAACACCTGATCAAAGAGTTGCTGATCAACAGCAGCCGGTTTGAAACGTGAGATTTCCGTAATCTGATAGCTAAAATCAGAAGTATGCTCGCCTACTTCTTCACGCTTGATTTTCAAAAGTGCAGCCATCTCGCTATCGTTTTCAGGATATGCCTTGCGGGGATTGAATGTGATGATATCACCCAATTTCGCTCCCTCGAACAGTTTCTTTTGGGCTTCCACCTTAATGTATTCGGGCATAAGCACTGCTGACTCCACTGTAATACCACCTTCTTTGGTATTACCCTTCTCATCCAGCTCTCGAAGATCACCTTTCAACATATCTTTTGCCTCATACTTTTCAGCTTTTTCATACTGTCCTGCACGAGAAGCATACATTTCCACCTGCTGGTCGATTAGCTTGTCATCAACGTTAATGGTGTAATAAGTCACCTTATCACGCCCACTGAGTTCTACTTTGAATTCAGGTGCAACAGCAATATCGAAAACAAACGTCATCGGGCCATCGTTTTCAAAGTCTACAGGCTGTTGTTTTTCTTCATTAGGGAGGGGATCACCCAACATTTGAATCTTATTTTCACGAATGTATTCGTAAATCTTCTCACCCAGCAACTTGTTGACTTCATCCACCTTGACGGATGTTCCATACTGTTTCTTGATGAGTCCCATAGGCACCATACCTGGACGAAAACCAGGAAAGTTTGCCTTCTTGCGATAATTCTTCAGTGTCTTCTCGACATTCTCTTGATAATCACTTTGATCGATTGTCAGTGTCAACAGACCATTCACTTTGTCTGCAATTTCAAATGAAATATTCATCTTCTTCTATGTAATTGATTTAGTTCTTTCTTTAAAACGGATTGCAAAGGTAGTTATAATTACCCGAAACACCTAAAATAATAGGAAAAATTTGGTTTTTTTATGCTTCTTCCGCTATCTCTTTCCGTCGCTTTTCTTCTGCCAATAACTGGAAATCCTTCTTCTGAAGCACAAAATTGGAACCCAGATATTTTTCTTTCACAATAGGATTGGCAGCCAACTCTTCTGGTTTACCCTGAAACAAGATACGCCCTTCAAAAAGCAGATAGGCACGATCAGTAATATTGAGTGTCTCATGCACATTATGATCAGTTATCAAAATACCGATATTCCGATATTTCAACTGCCACACGATATGTTGGATGTCTTCCACAGCGATAGGATCCACACCAGCAAAAGGCTCATCAAGCATGATAAACTTGGGTTCTATGGCTAAGCAACGTGCAATCTCAGTACGCCGACGCTCGCCTCCTGATAGTTGGTCACCCATATTCTTTCTCACCTTACCCAAACGAAACTCTTTGATAAGTTCTTCCAACTTCTCCAACTGATAATCACGAGGCTTTCCGGTCATCTCCAAGACTGAGAGAATATTATCTTCCACACTCATCTTCCTAAACACACTAGGCTCTTGAGCTAGGTATCCGATGCCTGCACGAGCACGACGATAGACCGGATATTTAGTTACGTCCTCATTTCCCAAATAGATATGTCCGCCATTGGGTACAATAAGGCCAGTTGTCATATAGAAAGAGGTGGTCTTCCCGGCTCCGTTAGGCCCCAATAGTCCGACAATTTCTCCTTGCCGTACATTAAAACTCACATCATTGACAACAGTACGCTTGCCATATCGTTTAATCAATCCTTCCGTACGTAGCACGACAGAGTCCTGAGTAGCACTTTCTTTCACTTGAAGGGTGATTTCTTCCATATATCTTCACTTTTTGAGTTTGCAAAGATAAACAATTCTGATGACATTCATTCATTTCAGGGCTATTTTTTTAGTTTCCAAAAGTACTTTCAAACAATTCTATATGCGCTGATTACATGGAAGATTCGAGATTCATGACCCTACAAAGATGATGAATTACAAGAAAAATCAGTTATTAACCGATTTTTTCAAGGAAAAATGACTATCTTTGCACCCGTAACAGACATCAAAAGTCTTACAACGCAGAGAAGATTATGCTGATAAACGGTTATTTGGAAACACTCGGACGCTACCTCATCCTGATGGGACGTACATTCGCCAAGCCAGAACGTCTGCGCATGTTTTTTAAGGAATATGTAAAAGAGATGGCTCAACTCGGTGTCAACTCCATCGGAATCGTCCTGCTTATCTCTTTTTTCATCGGTGCAGTGATTTGCATTCAGATGAAACTGAACATACAAAGTCCTTGGATGCCACGCTGGACAACGGGGTACACCACCCGTGAGATATTATTATTGGAGTTCTCGTCCAGTATTATGTGTCTGATTCTTGCAGGAAAGGTAGGCTCCAACATTGCTTCGGAGATTGGCACCATGCGGGTCACTCAACAGATAGATGCGCTTGATATTATGGGAGTGAATTCTGCCTGTTACCTGATTCTACCTAAAATTATGGGTATGTTAACCATCACACCATTTCTTGTGATTTTCAGTTCTGCCACTGGTATCTTAGGTGCCTATGCGACAGCTTATGCTGGGCTAGTACTAAACCCAGAAGACCTAACTATCGGTTTTCAACATTCCTTCAATTCGTGGTTTGTATGGATGAGTATCATCAAGAGTCTGTTCTTCGCTTTTATCATTGCCAGCGTCTCTTCTTTCTTCGGATATACGGTAGAAGGAGGCTCTGTTGATGTCGGCAAGGCAAGTACAAATGCCGTAGTATCCTCTAGCGTATTGATTCTTTGTAGTGATGTATTCTTAACGCAGCTGTTGTCATGATTGAAATTAAAAACCTATACAAACAATTCGACGAGAGGGTGGTCCTCAAGGATATCAGCACAGTATTCGAGGACGGAAAAACCAATCTGATTATCGGCCAAAGCGGTAGTGGAAAGACAGTACTCATGAAAACTCTCGTCGGTCTGCTTGATCCTACGAGCGGTCAAGTACTATATGATGATCGCGACTTTATTAAGATGAGCAAGAAGGAGAAAGTAATGATGCGTCGTGAGATGGGAATGATTTTCCAAAGTGCGGCTCTGTTCGACTCTCTCACGGTACTGGAAAACGTCATGTTTCCCCTTGATATGTTCTCTACGATGACACTTCGCGATCGTACCAAACGAGCAATGGACTGCCTTGACCGTGTAAATCTTGTCGGTGCAGAGCACAAATATCCTGGTGAGATTTCGGGAGGTATGCAGAAACGTGTTGCTATTGCCCGCGCCATTGCTCTAAACCCCAAATATCTTTTCTGCGATGAGCCCAACTCAGGTCTTGACCCCAAGACGTCACTGGTCATTGATGACTTGTTACACAGTATCACCAAAGAATTCAATATTACCACTATTATCAACACCCATGACATGAACTCCGTAATGGGTATTGGTGAAAATATTATTTTTATCTATGAGGGTGAGAAAGAGTGGCAAGGTGTTAGTTCTGAAATTATGGAATCAACGAACCAGCGCCTCACCGAGTTCATTTTTGCAAGCGATCTGCTCAAAAAGATGCGAACCATGGTAATAGAAAACGGGCTACATATTAAGTAGCCCGTTTATCATTTCATAAACAACTTTTAGGAAGAGAACTTATTTCATCATCCACCTACCATCATTTTCCACCATCGGAACCACGATTTCCTCACGTGTGGAGTCGCCAAAACACAAAACTAGAAATGCATCCGTCTCCTTACGCAACGTATCTGTGATACCACGCATTGCGCGTACTTCCAACAGTCCTTTATGTTCTTCCCGCATCTGAAAGAGGTGTTGCTTATAGGCAGTAACTAACTGTTCACGGTAATCTTCTGGAAGACTGTCAGAAGCCTGTTTACCTGCCAGGAAAGAGGCATAATTACCTTGCAGCAGTAAATCATAGTACTCCTTAGCCGCCTTCATGGCCATCTCTTCTTTCGACGGTTCATTATTACAAGCACCCAACAGACATACAACAAACAGAAAAAGAGTTATTTTACGCATATTATTTCTGACGAACAAACACATGGATCGGTGTACCTGTCAAACTCCAGTTTTCACGGATCTTATTCTCCAAGAAACGTTTATAAGGTTCCTTTACATACTGTGGCAGATTGGCATAGAATACGAAAGTAGGAATCTGAGTATCGGGCACCTGTGCCACATATTTAATCTTAATGTATTTACCCTTCACGGAAGGTGGTGGAAAAGCTTCAATTAATGGCAACATCACCTCATTCAGTTTTGATGTACCAATCTTCACCTTACGATTGAGATAGACATTCTTAGCCGTTTCCAACACCTTGAAGATACGTTGCTTTGTCATAGCCGAAGCAAACACAATGGGGAAGTCGACAAAAGGTGCCATACGCTGACGGATAGCATATTCAAAAGTCTTGATGACCTCCTGCGATTTGTCCTCTACTAAGTCCCACTTGTTGACCACTACGACTAAAGCCTTGTTGTTTTTCTGTATCAACTGGAAGATATTCATGTCCTGTGCTTCGATACCACGCGTAGCATCAATCATCAGAATACAAACATCAGAGTTTTCTATGGCTCGGATAGAGCGCATCACACTATAGAATTCCAGATCCTCGTTCACTTTATTCTTCCTACGAATACCTGCGGTATCCACCAAATAGAAGTCAAAACCAAACTTATCATATTTTGTATAGATACTATCACGAGTAGTACCAGCAATCTCCGTGACAATATTGCGGTCTTCTCCAATAAAGGCATTGATGATGCTCGACTTACCAACATTCGGTCGGCCCACAACAGCGAAACGTGGTGTACCGTCCTCTACATCATTCAGCTCATCAGTCTTCAACTTGGTGATTACATAATCAAGCAAATCTCCAGTTCCACTACCTGTTGCTGCACTCACACAGAAGGGGTCGCCTAATCCCAACTTATAGAAATCGTACTGTCCATACAAATCCTTGCCGTCATCTGCTTTATTAGCAACAAGAATCACAGGTAACTTCGCACGACGAAGAATCTGAGCCACGTCCATATCCCAGTCGGTGACTCCATTTTTTATATCACATAAGAAGAGAACTAAATCTGCCTCTTCCGTAGCAATAATTACCTGTTTTCTAATCTCTTCCTCAAAGATGTCATCGGAGTTCACGACCCATCCGCCGGTGTCTACAACGGAGAACTCCCTACCGTTCCATTCGCATTTTCCGTATTGACGGTCACGAGTGGTACCAGCTTCGTCGCTAACAATAGCCTGACGAGATTTGGTCAATCGGTTGAACAACGTGGACTTACCTACATTGGGACGTCCCACAATCGCTACTAAATTCGGCATATCAAACGTTTTAATTTATCACTCAGGGTTATACCCGAAATTATCCAATGCTTTCTTGGAGGATCTCCAATCCTTGTCTACTTTCACGAAGACCTCCAGATAAACATGTTTATCAAAGAATTTCTCCAGACTCTTTCTGGCCTCGGTGCTCATCTTCTTGAGTGCCACCCCTTGGTGACCAATGAGTATTCCTTTCTGACTATCGCGTTCTACATAGATGACAGCGTTTATATGTATTTGACGATTGTCCTCCTTAAACTGTTCCACCACAACCTCTACCGAGTATGGAATTTCCTTGTCATAATACAATAATATCTTCTCGCGGATAATCTCCGACACGAAGAAACGGGCAGGCTTGTCAGTCAGTTGTTCCTTATCAAAAAAGGCAGGACTCTCCGGTAACAGCTCCTGGATACGCTTCAGCAGTATATCAACACCAAACTTATTCTTGGCGGATATCGGCAATATCTCTGCCTTGGGGAGTAACGAGTGCCACTTCTCAACAATTTTTGAAAGCGATTCTTGATCACTTTCATCTATCTTGTTGATTAATAAAATGACAGGAATATCCATTTTCTGCACTTTCTCAAGAAAATTCATGTTCTTCTCTTGATTCTCCACTACATCCGTCACATAGAGCAACACATCAGCATCTTGAAGAGCCGATTCTGAGAAGGCCAACATGGACTCTTGCAACTTATAATTAGGTTTCAACACGCCTGGTGTATCAGAAAATACAATCTGCATATCATCAGTATTGACGATTCCCATAATCCGATGGCGGGTTGTCTGTGCTTTGAATGTAGCAATCGAAATACGCTCACCAACCAATTGGTTCATGAGCGTACTTTTACCCACGTTGGGATTACCAACGATATTAACGAATCCTGCCTTATGTACCTTACGCTCCATCATAAGCCCATTTTACATAAGATGCTCCATGTACGAATCCGGCTCCAAACGCTGTCAAGATAAGGTTGTCACCTTTCTTGAGTCGATGTTCATACTCCCACAAAGCCAAAGGAATGGTAGCTGCACTTGTATTACCGAAATGCTCGATATTCACCAACACCTGACTCAAAGGCAACTCCAAGCGTTTGGCTACTGCTTCGATAATACGCATATTCGCCTGATGAGGTACAACAAATGCGATATTATTCTTGTCCAGCCCATTACGCTTGGCTATCAGCTCACAATCGTCACTCATATTTGTGACAGCATAACGGAATACCGTACGCCCCTCCTGAAAGAGGTAATGTAAACGATGGTCGACAGTGAAATGCGAGGGAGGGCAAACGGATCCTCCTGCTTTCAGGTGAAGGAAAGGAAGCCCTTTTCCGTCAGTACGGAAATGAGCATCCATCACTCCTATGTTCTGTTCTGTGGTTGCTTCTACCAAAACAGCAGCAGCGCCATCGCCAAAGAGTGGACAGGTCTGTCGATCTTTGTAGTCAATGACCGATGACATCTTATCTGCACCGATTACAATTATTTTCTTATAGCGTCCACTCTGAATCATTGAAGCAGCAGTATCAAGGCTATAAAGAAAACCACAACAAGCAGCCCAGTAGTCGAATGCGAAAGCATTCTTTAGTCCCAGTTTACCTAAGACGATGGAGGCTGTTGACGGAAACTTATAATCAGCAGTAGAAGTAGTCACAATAAGAGCGTCGATAGTATCAGGATCCACTCCTGTTTTCTGGATCAGCTGCTTGGCAGCCTTACGAGCCATATAAGAAGTACCGAGACCCTCCTCTGTTAGGATACGACGCTCCTTGATGCCGACACGCGTCATAATCCATTCGTCATTGGTATCTACCATTCTCGAAAGTTCCTCGTTATTGAGGACATACTCGGGAACGTATCCTCCGACACCCGTGATGATCGCGTTAATCTTCTCCATCTATTATTCTGCTACTTCGTCTTCTTTCTTGATAGCTACCTTACCACGATAGTAACCACATGTAGGACATACTGTGTGATAAACATAGTAAGCACCACAGTTTGGACATACTGCCAATGTTGGAGTTACTGCCTTGTCATGTGTACGACGCTTAGCGGTACGCGTGTTTGATTGTCTTCTTTTAGGATGTGCCATAATGATGAATACTTAATTGTTAATTTTTAAATTGCTTAATTTTGCCCAGCGAGGATCTATTGGCTGCTCTGCTTCCTCATCGTTGCTTCGGGCAACTGACAACTCTTTGAGTTTCTCTGTCATCGCATGATTGCATTTACCAGGTGCATGTACATGCTTGATGGGGATAGCCAACACAATAAATTCATAGACAAACCATGATGTATCAAGGATTCCTTCCTCCTCATCAACAATCACGATATCATCCTCCTCTGAGTACTCTTTTCCCAGTTTAGCCACCAAACGGTTGTCCGTATGAATGGCTTGCTCCATATCGTCCAGACACAGATCACATGGGACGATAACCATGCCCTCAGTATGAAACAGAAGTTCATAAAAGCCAGCTGCCTTGCGTATAGACAGTGACACATGCAAATTTCCTGCATTCAATTCTGAGTCACTCAGAGCCTCGAAGAAATGACTATCGAGATCAAACTCGCGGATAGTAACATCCTCTTTCAGATCCTTCAAATCAATCTTAAAAGACTCCAAATCACACATAGTTATACATTTATCGGGCTGCAAAGTTACAAAATATTTATGAATTACAAGGCCTCTGTTATGTTTTTTTTGCTTTTCGTTGCGGAATCTCTACTCTGAAGGTCGTTCCTTTACCCAATTCAGATGATTTTACGTAGATATGCCCCTTATGATATTCCTCTACAATACGGCGTGCCAATGAAAGACCTAATCCCCACCCTCGTTTCTTGGTAGTAAAGCCTGGTGTAAATACATCTTTGATATCTTTTTTTCTAATGCCCTTACCATTATCAGCCACCTCAACAACTACCAAATCCTCTTCTTCAAATAAAGTCAGTTGGATTTGACCTGCACCTTCCATCGCATCAACAGAATTCTTACAGAGATTCTCAATAACCCATTCAAAGAGTGAAGCATTCATCTTGACAATAACATCATGTTCTGGGAAATGTCTGACAATCTGTACTTTCGAAGATGTACGTCGATCCATATAGTCAATTACATGCTCAAGCACCTCCTTCATGCTTGCATCTACAGGTTCAGGCAGAGAGCCTATCTTCGAGAAGCGATCAGCTATACGCTGCAAACGGTTGACATCCTTTTCTAATTCTGGAACCAAGTCATCATCGGGATAATTCTCTTTCAGGATCTCAACCCAAGCCATCAGACTAGAGATAGGTGTACCCAGTTGGTGAGCCGTTTCTTTCGACAAACCCACCCAAACCTTATTTTGTTCTGCGCGTTTGGAAGATAATAAGGCAAAGATAGCTACTACCACAAAAATCAATACGATTCCCAGTTGCCAATAAGGATATTGAGCCAATCGTTTTAACATCAACGACTCGTCATAACACACCAACTGATAGTCTTTAGGTGAATTCTTATCCCCTATCATGATCTTAATATAATGACCAGAACGATATAATCGTTGTCCATAACTGGTCACATATTTGACGGAGTCAGACTCGTTATGGGCATTGCTAATCAGCACATTCCGATAATCATTCAATTCTCCGTCTGCATTTAATACAATGACAGGGATTGTATTATTCTCTTGAATAACACTAAGCACTAAACTCAAATCAGTATTTTCATCAGCATGATTGAGAGCATGCAAAGCCTGCGCCCATACCTCCATTTTATTCCGTTCTTCCAAAGACAGGTCCCTGACCATAAAATGAGATACAAGCAAAGAAGCCACAGCAATTATAATAGCTGTTAGCACCAAAAGAATTTTCACTTTTCGGATTTGATCAATCCACTGCATACTTCCTTATAACGAGAAAAGAGGGGAAATATTATAAAAGAGCCATCAGGGATATACACAAAAAAAGAGCCCCGGATCATTGCTGAACCGGAGCTCCAGAAAAAAAGGCGGCCTCCTACTCTCCC
>ONWA01000068.1 GCA_900321425.1 uncultured Prevotellaceae bacterium
AAAATTGAAACTTCCTCAGAAACAATTATCAGCATCCATTCATCAAATTGACATGAAAAATGAGAGTTTTTGAAGAATATTTACTCTTTGAGTCTAATAAACTAATGTGCTTTGGGCAAAGTCAATTGATACCAGTCCTGTATCACTTCTTGTATTGGGACATACCGTAAAGGAGCACCAATATCCCGAGTCCCCCAAGTCACCATGCAGAATTGCCTGTTTATAGGGATTTCAAGCGAGTCTACCTCACTGGTAACTATAGAACCGTTCATAAAAGCCCGCCTTGAAATTGAAGAAGAACAACATCAGTTCACTTGCTTTTAGCCAACGAAATCTGCTGAAAATTGTCAAAACACACCAAACACAGAGAAGATGCATGCACGGATCAAGACCATCGTCATCGGTGCCCAGCAATATACTTGAAGTGTTTAATGTTTCAATGTCATAATCTTCGTAGGGCAGGCCAATGTGCATTTGCCGCACTTGATGCAGTCGGGATGCAGATAGCCAGACTCTTGGCCGCGACTGTCATAGGGCGTGAGTTGCATTGGACAGACACGGGCACAGTTCTTACACTTCATCTGACAGGCACTCGAAACGTGGATGTTCGTAAAAGCCTTGGGCAGCGGTGCCTTCTTTGGAGCCACCCAGCGGGAGATGGTACCCATCGGACAGAACGAGCACCATGTACGTGGTGCATAGATGAAACTCAGCGTAATGCCGACAATGGTAGTCATCACGATAATAGTCCAAAACACGCGACCGATGCCACCCCACATAGCCAATCCGCCCTCGCTCCAGGGAACGGTGAATGTGAGCTGGATGCCGAACATGCCGAAGATAAAGAACACCATGAACAGGCGGAAGCCGAACGTACGCACAAATGCCGGTATTGGCTTGTGGGGTGAATATTTCGACAGCAGACGGTCGTACATATTGCCGCGAGGACATACATGCCCGCACCACCAGCGTCCCTTCCAGATGCTGGTCATCACGGGACCAATCATACAAACGAGTGCAATGAGCCCCACGACGGGGTAGAACCATCCGACGATGATATACGCGATGATGATCCAATAGAGATTTAACCCTGGTGTCGCAAAATGGCGATGGAAATTCTTTTTCTGTTGCATAATTTTAGGACTGTTTTTCTATTCATTCATGCTCAAACGATGACTGTAGGAGATAGCGGCCCTTATTGCTTTCTTCCTTAGCCTGAGCAGCAAGCTTTCCGATGGCAGATTCCGCACTTGTGGGTCCCACCTGCCACCCTGAATCTTTACGATATCAGCTTCACGATCGTTATTACTGCACGATGTCAGCACACATGTGCTACTTATGAGGGCGACGATCATCACCCATTGCATGATCTTTCTCATTTTTCACTCTCCTATAGTTGTAACGGAGGCAAAGATACAAAAAAAATAAGAAATGGCAAATTCACCTCTCATAAAAAACACAAATATATTTGGAGTATTCCACATTTTTACTTATCTTTGCAACCAGAACTTAAAACAGCTAAAACTAATCAAACTTAGCATATGAGGAGTATCATCAAGCTAGTTCGTTCACGTTGCAGTTGACGATCTGGGTGGGAGGCAGTGTATTGCTGATCTCCGCTGTCGTCATCATACTTCTGGCGCGATTCTCCCAGCAGGTGATCAGAGATGAGTCTGTGGAGATTACCCAACAGGCCCTTGCGAACATGGCTTTGAGAATCGACAACGAACTTCGTCAGGCAGACATCTCCGCAAGACTTGAACACCGCACCTTCACTATCGACAGGCTGATGATTGAGAAAATGATTGAGGAGAACAACCAGTTGACTGCCATCAAGCAGTCGCTGCCCCAAGCGCAGATTTATGTGGCGGAATCGAAGGCGACACACGAGAATGGCTCTTCAGTACAGGAAGACCAGCAGAACTATACGTTCCGGATATTCATCTGCGAAGGCAGGTTCAGCATCGTTGCCGTTTGCCCCATCCATGACTTCTATGACAAGTATTCTAGCGTACAGATATTTATCGTTACATGGGGTATCTTCGGTGTGCTGATACTGCTAGCATCGCCGACGGTCACCTGAACGAGCCCATTCCCGACACCAATCATAAGGACGAGATCGGTCAGCTGCAGAACAGTTTGTCGAAGATGCAGCTTTCACTTGCAGATTATATGAACGAGATGCGGCAAAAGCAGGATACGCTTAACCGCCAGAACGCCAGACTCGAGGAGGCCTATAGTGAGGCTCAGGAGTATGAGAGGATAAAGGATAAGTTTCTGCACGACATGACCAGCCAGATGACAAAACCTGTGGAGTGCTAACTGCAAGAGTTTGTCGAAGGCAGACATGGCGAAGAGGCATATCGATATCCTCGAAACCACAGAGAAGATCACCCAATTGTTAGACCAATCATTCACCGCTGCCAAATGAGAAAGATCATCCTATACATCCAGCAGCGGCTCTCCATCCGTTTGGGACTGCTCACCGTACTCATCATCAGTGTGGTGTTCTCACTGCTTTTCGACTTCCTGTTCTATCGCTGTAAATACTACGTCAGGCAGGCTGCCATCGAAAAGGCTGTGCAGTTGCTCGACAATACGGCAGAACGGATCAACGGCATCATGGACGAAACAGAGGTTGTAACCAATTATATGGCGATGTACACCCCACGCCATCTGCATCC
>ONWA01000036.1 GCA_900321425.1 uncultured Prevotellaceae bacterium
TACCATACCACGCTTGATCTCGTTCTTGTCGATACCACGGAGCAGCAGACCAACGTTATCACCAGCCTGACCCTCGTCAAGGATCTTACGGAACATCTCGACACCAGTAACAACAGACTTCTTGTCCTCACCGAGACCGAGCAACTCAACCTCATCACCTACGTGGATAACACCAGTCTCGATACGACCAGTAGCAACAGTACCACGACCAGTAATTGAGAATACGTCCTCAACAGGCATCAAGAATGGTTTGTCGGTAGCACGTGGAGGCTCCTGGATCCATGTATCGCAGGTATCCATCAGCTCCATTACCTTCTGCTCCCACTTCTCAACACCGTTCAGTGCACCAAGAGCAGAACCACGGATAATAGGAGTATCTTCCTCGAACTCATACTGAGCGAGAATCTCCTGAACCTCCATCTCAACGAGCTCCAGCATCTCCTCATCCTCAACCATATCACACTTGTTCAGGAACACAACCAGACGAGGAACGTTTACCTGACGAGCGAGCAGTACGTGCTCACGAGTCTGAGGCATAGGACCGTCAGTTGCAGCAACAACGAGGATAGCACCATCCATCTGAGCAGCACCAGTAACCATGTTCTTTACATAGTCGGCGTGTCCCGGGCAGTCAACGTGAGCATAGTGACGCTTAGCTGTCTCATACTCTACGTGAGCGGTGTTAATAGTAATACCACGCTCCTTCTCCTCAGGAGCGTTGTCAATCTGATCGAAAGACTTCACCTCAGAAAGGCCCTGCTTTGCCAACACGGTGGTGATAGCAGCTGTCAAAGTTGTCTTACCGTGGTCAACGTGACCGATAGTACCAATGTTTACGTGCGGTTTGGTGCGCACAAAATTCTCTTTAGCCATAGCTTTTCTTGTTTATTAATTTTACGAATAATTCGAGTTTGCTATTCCTCCTCTTTCACCAAGAGCTGTAACTGAGAGTTGAACTCAGGACCTCTTCCTTACCAAGGAAGTGCTCTACCACTGAGCTATTACAGCGAGTTAGAGCGGAAAACGGGGCTCAAACCCGCGACCCCCAGCTTGGAAGGCTAGTGCTCTATCAACTGAGCTATTTCCGCAAAAACGTCCTCTTGAGAGTGGGTGGTGATGGATTCGAACCACCGAAGGTAAAAACCAGCAGATTTACAGTCTGCCCCATTTGGCCACTCTGGTAACCACCCGTTTCCGTTTGCCTCGCCAGCGCTTTTCCGAGCCTCTTGTCGGATTCGAACCAACGACCCCGAGATTACAAATCACGTGCTCTGGCCAACTGAGCTAAAGAGGCTTTTCTTTGCAGCCGCTCTCTGTTTCAGATTTACGACCTGACGGAAAACGGCTGCAAAGTTATGCATTATTTTTTAATTACCAAAACTTTTTCTATTTTTTTTTAGCGATTACGCATTTTTTCCTTGAATTTCTGCAGTTGTCCCTTCATGGAGTCTACACACAAGTCTACACTCTCCTCAAAGGTATCGCTCACCTTCTCCACGAACAAGGTATTTCCTGGCACGGCTACCGACAGGCTCACCTCCTTATTCTGGGCAGTAGCTGGTTTAACTACTTTACACTGAACGTCCACCTTCTGAATATCTTCGTAGGTCTTCTCCAACTTGGCTACTTTTTTCTCGATAAACTCCTGCAACTTCTCTGTTGCATCGAAATGAATAGACTGGATCTTAATTTCCATAGTTACCTCCAATTTTAATTAGTTAATATAATAAGGTTATGCCCTAGGATGGGCTTTATGATATACTTGTTTGAGTTGTTCGAACGTCGTATGGGTATAAATCTCCGTGGTGGCTACGCTCGCATGCCCCAGAAGATTCTTGATACCCTCGAGACCGGCTCCATGATTGAGCATCGCTGTAGCAAACGAATGACGCAGCACGTGTGGGGAGCGTTTCTTCAGGGTAGACACCTTCGACAGATGTTCCCTGACGGCACTATACACTTGGCAGGTGGTGATGCGTTCCCCCTTGGGACCTAAGAAAAGGGCCTCACCTCTGACAGGAAATGCCTCGTTGCGCACTTCGAGATAATGATGCAACTCCTGTTCCATCTCCTGTCCAAAGGGGACGATGCGCTGCTTATTACGCTTACCCGTCACCTTCAACTGGTGGAGAGAGAAGTCCACGTCACGTTCATTCAGTCCTGCGAGCTCTGCTCGTCGCAGTCCTGCCTCGTACAGCAACATGATAACGGTATGTGCACAGACGTCCTTATACGAGTTATTCCATTCCAGATCATCCAACAGCCTGTCCATCTCTTCTTCACGAACGAACAGCGGGAGTGGTTTGGAACGTTTGGGACCCTCCACCACATGAGCCGGATCATGATCCACGAGCTTACGGGTGAGGGCAAAACGATAGAACGAGCGGAGGGCACTGAGTCCGACATTGACCGTCGACGGTTTGGCTCCCTGATCAAGCAAACTCATCATCCAGTCGCGCACGACGTCGGAATCGGCTGTACACAAAGAAAGATGACCGGGCAAATTCTCTGCAAACTCCTCGAAGGTCCTTAATGCACCTTCATATCTCTGCACTGTCAACGGAGATGCATTCCGTTCGTAGCGCAGGTAGTTCAGAAATTGCTCAATCATCATAAAACGTTGCCTTATTGGTTTTCGGCAACGAATTTACGGAATTTTATTCAAACTACCAAATTTTCTGGAATATTTTTTATTCCTCGGTAGCGCGAAGCTTCTGTACGTAAACGGCGTGTTCCATCTTCAGACGCTTTAGTACAGATGGCTTGTCGAACTGCTGACGACGGCGGAGTTCCTTAACGACACCTGTCTTCTCAAACTTCCTCTTAAACTTCTTGAGGGCCTTCTCGATGTTCTCACCTTCTTTTACTGGTACAATAATCATTGCTTTATTCAATTTTTTACGTTAAACTTCATGCTTTGTGACACAGGGGCCATCAAAAGCGGGTGCAAAGTTACAACATTTTCACGAAACCAACAAATCTTTCTCCAATTTTATTTCATTATCTGATAAAATCATGGACAAAAAGTAAAGTTGGCCGCCCTTCACAGAGCAGCCAACTCGCTATATTAACTCTAACTAAACAGTAATTTCCGTAGCAGGTAAACTACTGTTCTTCAGTCTTTGTTCATGATCACTTCACGTTCAAGACCTCATACGACGTCTTGTCGCCATCGGCAACACGGATATAGATGTCGTGGTCAATGACAAACTCGAGGTCATCGCCTTCCCACTGAACACCACCACCATTGTTATTGGGAATCAGGTGCAGGTCAAGACCGGTATTGGCCTCGCCCAGGTCGAAGTAGATATACTCTACACCCTTGATGGTCTCCGTACCCGTAGCAGGCATACCAGGCCATGTGCCGAATGCCTCGGTATCACCCCAAGCATAGAGGGCAAGATCTGTCTGGCTAGACTCGTTGAGGACATAGAGCACATAACCGTCGTGCGGGATCTTCGAACCACCACCTGAAGGGAATGGGATATCCAGTTCCTCTACACCATCAGGTGTCACGCGTAGGAATACGTTACGATCGATGGTGAAGTCGAAGTCATTCAACTGAGTTCCCTGACCATTATTGTTGAAGATCAGGTGCTCTGCGAGACCAGTATTGGCCTCACCCATCTCGAAGTACTTCCAGGTTACACCTTTATAGTCCCAAGTTCCGCTTACCTGCATACCAGGCCAATCGCCATTTAGGTTGTTGACGTCACCCCACATATAGAGTGAAATAGCGTCCCAACCAGTCTGGTCATCAATATATACAGCAAATCCGTCAGTTGTTGGTGGAACGGGCTCATCAGTACTTATTTCCTCAACACCCTCTGGTGTAATCTTCACATAGACGTTGCGATTGATAGTGAAGTCGAAGTCAGCCAACTGTACACCATTACCACCGTTGTTGAAGATCAGGTGCTCTGTCAATCCAGTATTCGCCTCACCGAAGTCGAAGTACTTCCATGTCACACCTTCGTGCTTCCATGTACCCTTCACGCTTGCACCAGGCCATCCGCCGAAGATCTCACCATCACCCCATGCATAGAGTGCGAGAGCATCCCAGCCCGTCTGGTCGTCAACATAGATGCAGAATCCGTCGTGCTCAGGCTCTGGAGCCTCACCACCTTCCCAGTAGTATGCCTCCCAGCGCTGTCCCCAGATATTGGTAAAGGTACCAATGGAAGGATCATCGTTGTGAATAGCATATTCGCCAGTCAGTGTCACCTCCTGTCCCTGTGCCTTTGAATAGAAACGGAAGCCGTCACCCAGTGATGTGCCAGGGATAAAGGTTGTAGGATCAAGGTAGATACCCCATTTGATATCGCTGGTAGGACCTTTGGTCAACAGCCACTGTGGATCACCCGAGGTGTCCCAGTCGTTGAAGGCACCTGTGATATAGATCTCGTCGCCGGTTGTCGTACCGAATGGAGCGATGTACTCCAAGAGGATACGATCCGCACGTGTCTCGAATTGCTGGCGCTCGTGGTCAAACACGATATCCTCCTTGCTGGAGCAGCTGCTCATGAAACCAGTCAGAGTCAGCACCGCCAAAATCAGACTATATAATTTCTTGTTCATAGCTTTATTCTCTTAAATTTTAAACAATGGATTATTGATAAGCAGGATTCTGGATCAGACCCGGGTTCACAGAAATAGCAGTCTCTGGCAATGGATACCACTCATACTTACGGTCGCGCTTAGCAGGCAGCTCGCCATAACCGTCCTCAGAGGTACGTCCCCAGAACCACCACTGGCCCTGTGTGAACTTATCGAAGCGGCGCAGGTCTGTACGACGGCGGTCGCCCTCGCCCAGATACTCTTTACCCCACTCAGACAGCATCCAGTCCATATCGAAGTTATCGAAGCCAGGACCTGGAACAGACAGCGCAGCCGTACGGTCTACGTTCTTGAAGTAACGCTTACGAACCTCGTCCACATACTTCTTAGCCTCTTCGCTGTTACCCTTACGCATCTCGCACTCAGCTACGTTGTAGTAAGCCTCAGCCAGACGGAAGCGTACATCGTCGATATCCTTGAAACCACCTTCGTCGGTAGCATACAATGGATACTTCACCAGACGAATACCAGAATTTGCCTCACCCCAACGTGGGCTCATCACAGGCTCCAATGGGCGTGATCCTGTATAATTCATAAAGGTACCTATCTGATCTACGAAATCCAGCGTCTGGTTTTCACGGTCATTTCCACTGCCGACCTTAATCGGGGTACCCTTGGCATGATTTTCATCAGGGAATTGTACCGTCATGGGGCCCTTAAGGAACATACCTGGTCCAGCCATCTTCGTAGCGTTATCGAAGACTACGTTCTGCTTACGGATATCACGATCGTCGAAACGCTCGTAGGGAGCACCCAGCTTGTCGCCATAGGGAGCATCCAAGAAACATCTAGGATTCGTGGTACCACCATTAGGCTTCAGCTCTGCTGCAGAAGCATAATAGTTGTCATAGGAGGGAACAAGGCATACACAGTTCCAGCCACCAATACCATCATAAGTCTTGCCAAAATACAAAGGATAGTCATATACCATTCCAACCATTGTACGAACATTGCAAATTTCCTTTGTTATACCGCCATCACCATCATCTTTTCCATCTTCAACAGCAAAAGCGAAAATAACTTCCGGACTTTTTACATTGTTAACGCTATACAAATTACGATAGTTGTCATCGAGTTCATAGGCACCATAAGTACCCTTGATAATCTCCTTAGACAGGTCCTCGCACTCCTGGAAGTGATCCTCACCGATGAAGAGCTTGGCATTCAGAAGCAGACGGGCCTTCAGCATACGGTTCATACCCTGACTAGCACGGTTTACAGTACTGTGAGAGCCATCCTCGATCTCGAGGTAGTCGTTTGACTCGTCGAGCTCCTTTGCGATGAAGTCATAGATCTTCTTACAAGAGGTATCCCAGTCGGGGTCAGCTGTACCAGGCACATCACTGCTGGCAGAGGTATTCAGTGGCAGTGCACCACCCCAAAGCTCAAACAGACAGTAGTAGTTCCATGCGCGGATGGTACGTACCTCAGCGATATACTGCTTCAGTTTCGCATCACTCATGTGCAGGTCGGCAGCACTCAGTTTCTCCAGGTCGCTGAGCAGCAGGTTGGCCAAGCCAACACCCGTCCATGCTTTAGACCAAGCTCTTTTAATAATCTCAGAATTAGGGCTCCATTGCTGCCATGATACAATGATCTTATCTGCATTGTCCCAGCCCCATGCACCACCGTTCCAGGCGCGCCATGTAATCTGGTCAGCTGAAAACTCAGACAAGAAGAAGAAATTCTCTCCGCCTAGGGTTGCACCTGTCTGTTTGTAAATCGCAGCCACAGCACCCTGTACACTGGCTTCATTCTGGTAGTAGACTGATGAGTCAATACGGTCGTACACCTTTTCATCGAGGTCTGTACATGCCGCCATACCCAAGCCCACAGCCACAGCCATGATACTATATTTGATTGCTTTCATAATAATTCTTTTTTTAAATGATTAGCTGATTAATGGAAACGCAAGGTAACACCAAGGCTCACTGAAGTTGCCTGTGGATATGCACTATTTGAATCAATACCTGGTTCGATACCTGTCTGTGTTACGGTAGAAGGATCGTTGCCGCTGTATCCTGTAATGGTGAACAGGTTCTTGGCAGCCAGATAAACGCGGAGGCTCTCCACGAGCTTACGGTTCTTCGGCATGAAGGTGTAACCCAAGGTCAGGTTATCGAGCTTGAAGTAGCTACCACTCTCCAGGAAGTATGAAGTAACATCAGATCCAGTAGTTTTAACTGCCGCATCTTCCAAGTAAGCGGAACGTAATACATTAGAAGCTCCAGTTCCTTGCAGACCCATCTCATACTTACGTCTATTGAAGATATCGAAGCCGAAAGCACCACGGAACATGAAGTTCAAATCCCAGTTCTTCCACTTGAAGTTGTTGGTCCATGACAGCAGGTGTGAAGGTGCACCGTTGCCGATATAACGTTTCCAAGAAGCATTGGCTTGGGCAAGAGGTTGTGCATTACCATCATTGTCATACACGAGGAACAGACCGTTCTCGTCGATACCAGCGTGCTGGTAGCCGTAGAATTCACCAATCTTACCGCCTTCCAATACACGGAAGGGTTGCGCCGAAGTTCCTACACCAAGAGTAGGTCCAAGATCAAGGTAAGGAGCCTGGTATACATCGTTAGAGAGCTTGGTCAGCTTGGTTGTGCTGGTACTCCAGTTCAGACCGGTGGTCCACTTCACAGCAGTCTTGTGCAGCACGTCGAACTCGAGGGCGAGCTCGATACCCGTATTCTTCGTTGTACCTACGTTCACGAGAATCTTGTCATAGATGAATGGAGGTTGCGGAGCAGTATAAGTGTAAAGCAGGTCCTTAGAGCGGCGATCGAAGAACTCAAAGCTACCACGCAAGCGGTTGTTCACAGCTACGAAGTCGATACCGATATTGAAGGCAGTAGACTTCTCCCATGCCAGGTCGGGGTTCGCATTTAAAGAAGGAGCATAACCTCTAATCCACTCTCCATTAATATTATATAAGCCGTATGGTCCATAAGTAGCCATTGACTGATATGCGCCAAAGTCTGAACGACCAGTGACACCATAAGAGATACGTGGCTTCAAGCTCTGGAACACCTTCTTCCAATTCTGTGCGAACGGAGTATTGGTGATTTCCCATGCTACAGAGAATGAAGGGAAGTTACCCCACTTCTTGTTGGCACCAAACTTGGTGCTACCCTCATGACGCAGAGATACCTGAGCGTAGATCATGTCGTTGAAGTTGTAGTTGATACGACCGAAGAAACCGATCAGTGTCGACTCAGAGGCGCCAGCCCACATATCGGCCTTACCCTCCTGCAGGGCTGAACCCATACCAATACCATGGTAACCCATGCTATCATAAACGAAATCTTTATTTTGGTTTCCAGACGACTCAAATTTTGCCCGTTCCCAAGAGTAACCCAGGACGGCCTTCAACTGGTGCTTGTTGAGGGTGAGTGTATAGTTAGCCAACCACTCCAGACGGTTGGTCCACCACTTTTGGTATTCGATTCTCGCACGACCAGCGTAACCTCCCCAATAAGATTCTGATGAAGATGAAGGGGTATAGTAGTTATTCTTCAGGTCGTTGTAGTGCAGTGAGTAGCTGATCGATGTGCTCAGATTGTGCTTCTCTGTCTGCAGGATGTTCAGCTTCAGGTCTACGTTACCCAACAGGTAGATACGGTCACCGTTGCTGATATTCTCTTTTATGTCGTTCACGGGGTTGTGGATACCTGTCGGAGAACTCCACTGCGTATAAGAACCGTCAGGATTGTAAACAGGAGCGGTTGGGTTCAATGTAAGGGCAGTGCCAAATGCGCCACTATCACCCCAGTCCTCGTGTACCTTACGTCCAGAGAGTGAAGCGTTGATCTGCAAGCGGTTGTTCAGCAGGCGCTGCTCGCCTACGAAACGGCCACCGTACTCCTCACGTCCTGAGGCGATGTCAAGACCATTACCTCTTTTATAATTAAGAGAGACGCCGAAGAAGCCGTTCTTCGTAGAGCTGTCCAATGACACGTACTGGTTCAGGCTGTAGCTAACTGGACGAGTGATCTCGTCATACCAGTCGGTGTCGAAGCCGTAGTCCGTACCACGACGTGAACGACGGAACTCGTCGGCAGAGAGTACATCAGGCTTGCCCTTAGCAAAGTTCAGTGCGATGTAGCTATCGTAGGTCACGTTAGTCACACCAGCAGTACCTGAACCCTTCTTGGTGGTAACGAGGATGACACCGTTGGCACCACGAGTACCGTAGATAGCAGCCGAACCTGCATCCTTCAGTACGGTGATCGACTCCACATCCTGTGTAGCGATGTTACGGAGGTCACCGCCAGGGATACCGTCGATAACCACCAGCGGACCGTTGGAAGCGGTCAGAGAGCCTGCACCACGCACCTGAATATTCGTCATAGCGTTAGGGTCGGCATCTGCTGTGGTGTTGACATTCAGACCGGCTACCTTACCTGCTACGAGCGCCATAGCGTCGCTGGCAGCACCTTGGTTAAACTGATCCTTGTTCACCTGTACAACAGAACTTGAGATCTCTTTCTTCGCCATAGAACCATAACCTACGACAACGACCTCATTGAGCTGTGCCACATCCTCCTGCAGGGTGATGTCGAGACCGTTCTTGGCCTTCACCTCCTGCGGAACGAATCCGATATACGACACAACCAACGTCGCTCCGGGCTTGCACTGAAGCGAGAAATTTCCGTCAAAATCTGTGACGGTTCCGCCTTGGGTTCCTTTCACAACGATACTGGCTCCGATAATCACTTCACCAGTACCATCCTTCACATGACCAGTAATGGTGGTCTGTGCGGAAACATTCAAGGCAAAAAACATTACCGCGCATAGCATAAGCAGGCGGCAAACAAGACTTTTTGTTTCTTTCATGTTGTTGATGTTTTAAGTTAATATAATTAGAGTTAAATAAAATGTTGTTTTGGTGTTGCAAATGTACAGAAAAAATACTTTCGTTGTTCTGGAAAATAAAAAAATCTATAATTACGGGTGCGTAAACGTTTACGCAAGTTAAAAATTGTCAAGCAGAGTTTGCAAAGTCACTCCTTTTTATATTTAATAACACATAAAATCAGTATTTTCTTCCATCAATCAACATTTTTTTCTATCTTTGCAGGCAGAACAACAAATACCTATATAATTATGGCTTTTTTAACAAACGAGAAATTAACCATCGTCGGCGCAGCCGGTATGATTGGTTCAAACATGGCTCAGTCAGCATTGATGATGGGCCTGACAAGTG
Organism: uncultured Prevotellaceae bacterium; assembly: GCA_900321425.1. Taxonomy (GTDB): domain Bacteria; phylum Bacteroidota; class Bacteroidia; order Bacteroidales; family Bacteroidaceae; genus Prevotella. The sequence goes on from ONWA01000036.1 coordinate 9,830, forward strand.
AGATTTGTCTGTATGATGTGTTCTCTCCAGAGGGTGTTGCCGAGGAGATGCGTCAGAGTGGTTTCGACAATGTGAACATTGTAGCCACCACCAATCCTGAGGAGGCTTTCAGGAATGCCAAGTACATCATCTCTTCTGGTGGTGCTCCCCGTAAGGCAGGCATGACCCGTGAGGACCTGTTGGCAGGCAACTGTAAGATTGCTGAGGAACTGGGTCAGAACATCAAGAAGTACTGTCCTGACGTGAAGCACGTCGTGATCATCTTCAACCCAGCCGACCTGACGGGTCTGGTAACGCTACTCTATTCTGGTTTGAAGCCAGGACAGGTGACCACCCTCGCTGGTCTGGACACCACTCGTCTGCAGAGTGCTTTGGCGAAGAAGTTTGGTGTGATGCAGAGCGAGATCACTGGTTGTGCTACCTATGGTGGTCATGGTGAGCAGATGGCCGTCTTCGGCAGTCATGTAGAGATTGCCGGCCGTAAACTGACAGACATCATCGGCACTGCCGAGTTCCCTGAGGAGGAGTGGGAGCAGATGAAGGTCGACGTCACCAAGGGTGGTGCGAAGATCATCGAGCTCCGCGGACGTTCATCGTTCCAGAGCCCCAGCTACCTGTCAGTAGAGATGATTCGTTCTGCCATGGGTGGTGAGCCCTTCCGTTTCCCTGTAGGAACCTATGTCAAGACCGACAAGTACGATCATATCATGATGGCGATGAAGACCACGCTCGACCAGAACGGTGCGCATTTCGAGGTTCCCCAGGGTCTGCCCGAGGAGAATGCGAAGCTCGACCAGAGCTATGAGCACCTCTGCAAGATGCGCGACGAGCTGGTAACGCTGAACATCGTACCGCCAATCGCTGAGTGGAATAAAATCAACCCGAACCTATAATATATAAAAAGGTGAAACTGAAAATGAGATAGCCCGTCGTGATGACGGGCTATCTTTTTCTTTTGTGATGACTTATCGTTGAGGGTACATACAGACCACCTGGCGCTGGGGTGTTGTCTTCAGGTGCACCACCTTTCCGTCTTTCAGCTCTGCCTCTACGATGGTGCCATGCGAGGCATGCAGTCTGAAGCGCACATCCTGTTCCTGTGGCCATGCAGGGAACAGGTAGAGGGTGTCGTCCACCTCCTGCAACAGCATCTCCTGCAGTCCGATCATCCCTGAGCCGCCCCAGTTATGGTCTGGCGACCAGTCGTAGCCTGGTCCCCAGAAGGCAGGGAAGCGGTAGGGTCCGTCGGCAAGCTTCAGCTGTGCCAGTCGCATCGCCTCGTCCTTCATCCCCAGACAGGCTGCCCAGATGTTGTCTTGTTTCCATCCGATATGCGAGCGGAACTTCAGGGCGAGGGTGTCTTGCGTATAGGTATTCCTGGCGATGTCGAGGTCAGGGCGCCCCACCCCATACATTCTCCAGGGGAACACAGGATAGAGCTGTGTGGTCTCCACGTTCTGCACCCGTTCGTAGTGCAGTGCAGGCAGTATCCTTCCCTCACGGATGGTAAGCTCTGGCAGCCGGGAGGTGAGCGATGAGAGGTAAGCGGTGAGCGTGGTGTCGTTCTGTTCCTTGGCATAATCCAGGAAGGCGGCAGATACCGTTTGGAGGGCAGCGACGGTCGAGGTGGCGTTATACGCCATCTTGTAGGTCTCTCCGCCCGATCCTGGGTAGAGCACCAGTTTGCCGTTGCCGTCGAGTCGTTTGGCGCCTCTCATCGTCGCCAGATACTGGTAGTGCTCGTCGAAGAACTGCAGACAGGCTTTGATGAGGGGTTCGTAGACGGTGATGTCCATCCCACTATAGCGATGGGCTTCGAGCGCCATCATACAGAACTCCAGACAGGTGTCCCACTCGTATTCCAGCCAGGCGTTGCGCTCCATCCCTGGATCGAAGCCCGCTGGTCGTTTGCCACCATATTCGGCATAGTTGGGCAGTCCGTAGTTCTCTATCTGTTCTGTGAAGCAGGCGCCCCCATGGTGCCAGTACACCTCCGATCGCAGCGTGGCGTTCTGGAGGATTCTCAGATAGAAGTCCAGCTGTGGCTTCATCAGGTCCGTATCGCCGCTCTTGAGCATCGGCCAGTACACCAGTCGTTGGTTCTGAGCCGTATGCACCCCTCCTCCCCAGTTACGGAAGTCGGGTGTGAGCTGATACTCTGCGGCATTGTTCACCAGCGAGGGGTCGAAGGTGAAGAGTCCTCCATTGAACTTCGTGGGCCATTCGCTCTTGGCGTTGCAGCCCAGCATATAGCGGAACAGGGTGTAGTTGCGTGCGATGGTGAGGGGCGACTCGATATAGCTGCGCTGCCAGAACTGCTGCCACCACTGTTGTGTCTGTCGTCTGTCGCGCCGTCTGTCCACCTGTCGTTCTGTCTGTTCCACCTGTTGCTGCCAGTCGTCGATGGTTCCTTGCAGGGTTGCCATCGTGATTTGTATCTGGTGTCGCTGTGCCTCCTTACGCGAGGCGTAGGTCCATCCCTCGTAGGGGGTGTTCAGATACGAGCCTTTCACCTGTCTGTCGAAGTGCAGGTCGTTGCCTGAGAGCTTCCCTCCGAAGGTGAGCCGTCGCAAGGGGTTATACAGTTGGTCGGCGACAGCCGTCAGCTGCTGTTGGGCGACGGTCGCATCCATCTGTGTCACCTCACCGTTATGGTGTACGAAGAGCAGGGCATCGTCGCTGCAACGGATAGAGTCGCGACGGGTTGTCGTACCCTGTGGCATCCTGAACTTATAACTGCTCTGGAATCCCTCGCGCTTCGTCATCAGCCGGTCTGTGGTGCGCCAGCTCTCGTAGGTCACCTCCACGCCTGTCTTCTCCTTCTCCACCGACACCTCCACGTGTACCACGGGTTTCTCCACGTCTACCCATATCACGATCCATCGCTGTCCGTCGGTCACCTGACAGTAGCCGTCCTTCAGCACCAGCTGCTGACGGAAGCTGCGCATCTTCAGGGGGTTCGTCAGGTGTATGCGGAAGCGTCCCAGTTTCAGCAGGGTATTGTTCTCGTCGAAGCATCCGCTCTTGCTCAGGTAGAAGAGCACGTCGCCATTCTCTTCCGTCCACACGTTCAGTCCCACGTCGCCACCGCCACAGGGCATCGATTCCGAGGCGTTCTTGCTCGGCGTGGTCCACTCGTAGGTCTGGGGCTGTGCGGCGAGGTGTGTCATGAGCGTCGCCAGCAGGAGGATGGTGAGTATTCTTTTCATACGATAAGGACGAAAAACGCATCGAAATGACCTCATTCCTCCCCTTTCGTTTGGTGGTTCGTCTGTTTTTTTGTACTTTTGCACCGTTTATTATCTACGACATTATGGCACTCATCAAAAGTTATCGAGGTATGCGCCCGAAGTGGGGCAAGGAATGTTATTTCAGTGAGAACGCCACCATCGTGGGCGATGTGACGATGGGCGACGAATGTTCTGTGTGGTTCAACGCCGTCGTTCGTGGCGACGTGGCACCTATCACCATCGGTGACCGTACCAACGTGCAGGACGGCTCCTGTATCCATGTGACGCACGATACGGGTCCCACGCATATCGGCAGCGATGTCACCATCGGCCATAATGTCACTGTCCATGCCTGTACCATCCACGACGGTGCCCTCATCGGCATGGGGTCTACGCTCCTCGACAACTGTGAAGTGGGCGAAGGCTCTATCGTGGCTGCTGGTGCCCTGGTGCTGCAGAACACGAAGATTCCTGCCGGCGAGATCTGGGGCGGTGTGCCTGCGAAGTACCTCAAACCCGTCCGTCCAGGACAGACCGACAACGCCAAGCACTACGTCGCCTACTCAAAATTCTATCTCGAAGAGGGAGAGGAATAGCATTAGGAAAAATAATCTATCTTCTAGATAACCAAAGATCCATTAACGGGTCTGAAAGGGAATAGGTTTTCTCTTTGCGTGTTATCAAATCGTACTCCAATAGCTTGAGGGCTGCTGACTGCGTAGAACTTGGTGAGCGCAGACGATGCTTCCTATTAAAAGCCGACGAGGTGATGCTCTGCACTTGACCTTCAGCATGGATGGCATAAAGTAGTTCTTTTTGCGCTTCTGTGACAAACGACAGTTGTTCGCGAAGATGGGAGTCATTCTCTCTGATGTAGTTGTCTGTCAAACGCTTAACCATATCTATATCGCAAGTTGTACCAGGCAACGTGTCAATATAGGCATCCTTCATCAGTCGCTGAACATACAAGGTAACACCCCAAAAGGTTTCGTAGACGTATGTGAATGCCTCCTTGCTGATGTCTTTTCCTGCTTGCTGAAAATGAGACTGGGCAAAATCAAAATAAACATCCTGATTGATAGCTTCCAGTCGCAAAGGTTTTGCACTTTGATAAAAAGGACGCTTGGCTGAAAAGAACATTTCTTCCATCAATCTGCGCCGACTGCCGGAAAAAACAAAGTTGGCATTTGACAACTTTTGAATGTGCGTCCTGAGAATCTCCTCCACATTCTTTTCTGGATAACGTGTTATCTGCTGAAATTCATCGATAACCACCAGACAACGCTTATCTACGGATTCCAGATACTGAAAGATTTCACGTAGCGTGTATTCTGGCAATTGAATATCGCCTAATCTGACATCAAAGGTTGGTGTATTCTGAATAGGATCATAACCAAAACTGCCACTCAGGGACTTCATGAATGTCACAAACTGCTTGCGCCATTTCTCGCTTCTTGAAGCAACGGCATCGAACACAGCTGTCCCAAGCGAGAAGATAAACTCACGGAAGGTTGTGGTCTGCAGAATATCAACGAATATGGTGATATATTCATCGCTGATGGCAGGTTTATTGAAAACGAAGTCTACGAGAGAGGTTTTACCCATACGTCGTGATGAGGTAAGCACCACGTTGAGTTGGTTGGTAAGCGACTTCTCCAGTTGTGCCGACTCCTCCACTCTGTCACAAAAATAGTCCTCAGGTATTCTACCAGACACGATAAAAGGATTGATAACAACACCCATAATTCACTGATTTTGTGGACAAAGTTAGCAATTATTTTATGATTACCAAAAAAAAATTACCAAAAAAAAATAATTTTCAGCAGTCAAGCCTTATTCAACGAGGTATGACAAGGTCATCCCTGTCATAGCAGGCCCCTGTCATAGTTTGAGTGCACAGTAGGGGCGCCCCACTTAGGACACCCCTACTTACCTCTTACTTATTACTTCTCACCTCTTACCTCTAAGAGATCACACCGTCGTCGGGATCGTCGTCGCCGCCGCCACCAGTGTTACCACCCGTGTTGCCACCTGGGGTTTCACCACCGCCTGGGGTCTCAGTGCCACCCTGCGTGTTGCCGCCCTGTGAGCTTCCGCCCTGGTTCTCACCGCCACCGCTAGGCGTCTGGCTACCGCTGTTCTCGCTGCCCTCAGCGTCCTCCTCAGCATCCTTGAACAGGACTGCCTTGTTGATGAACGACGCCTTCTTGAGGAACTGACGACTGGAGATGTTAGTCTCCTGCTCCGTATCAGGGAGGAAACGGATGTGCAGTGCCTCGATGTTCTTCTGCACGTTGAACTTCTCTGCGCTCTCAGCGCCACCCTTGGTACACTCTGCCGTGAGGTAGAAGATGCCCAGTCCATCGATCTTCACCTTGCGCGAGTTGAGGAGCTGCTCGATGAGACAGGAGCGGAACTTCTCCAGCACGCCAAAGATGACGTCGGGGGTGTAGATACTTCCG
>ONWA01000042.1 GCA_900321425.1 uncultured Prevotellaceae bacterium
TGCGGCGCTCGGTCTGAAGAATGGTGATGCTAAGATTATCAAGAACGCTGGAGGTTTGGTTATTTCGGCTTTCGACTCAGCCATGCGTAGCCTGATAGTAGCCATTTATGAACTGGGCGTACAGGAGATTATGGTGGTTGCGCACTCGCATTGCGGAGCCTGCCACATGAGTTACGACCACTTCCATCACGAGATGATTGCCCGTGGAGTGACGGATGAAACGCTCGACACCATCCGTAAGTGTGGCATTGACCTTGACCAATGGCTAGAGGGCTTCAAGGACACTCCAACATCTGTTTGCAAGACTGTTGAGACTATCAAGACCCATCCTCTTGTGCCGAAAGATATAGCGGTTCGTGGTTTTATCATTGATTCAGAGACAGGAGCATTAGAAGAAATCCAATGAAGTACATTGCCTTTACGAAAGATATTGCTTTTGAGGGCGTGAACAACTATTGCCATAAGGAATATGACTGGAGCGTAGCAAAGGACAATCCCATCGGACTTCACATGGAGTTCTATGAGGATGGTGACTATATCGTTAGTACCTGGCATCCTGAACATAATTATCAAGGTTGGGTAGATACCATGCACGGTGGTATTAGTCGCTGCGGGATGAGAAGCAGCGTGAGAATCTGATGCGGTTTTTTAAGACTGGGCCAGGTGAATATGGCGAGGGCGATGAGTTCCTGGGGTTGAAGGTGCCGCAGACGAGAGCTGTGGTACGGACAGTGTCCAAGGATTTCCTGCTCGGGGAAGTGCCGGAACTGCTGCTGTCGAAATGGCACGAGGTCAGGCTATGCGGGTTGTTGATACTGGTGGCGAAATTCGAGAAGTTGGCGACAAAGAGGCTGATGAGTGATGGTGAGGCTATTCGGAGGCGAGACGAGATTGTAGAGATGTATCTGGAGTATGCAGAGCGGGCTAATAACTGGGACTTGGTCGATTTGTCGGCTCCGAAGATACTGGGAGGCTGGTTGGCAGATTGTCCCTCGAAAGAGATGCGCGCATATAAGCAGCAGGTAGTGGATGAACTGGCTCGGAGTGAGAATTTATGGCGACAGCGGATGAGTATGGTCTGTACGTGGAAGACTTCGCATGAGGGTGATCCGTCGTGGTGTTTGCATTATGCCGAGATTCATCTGCATCACCAGCACGACTTGATGCACAAGGCGGTAGGATGGATGCTCAGGGAGATGGGGAAACATTGTTCGTTGGATTTGCTGCGGGCTTTTCTGAGACAACATGCGCACGAAATGCCACGAACAACTCTTCGCTATGCGATAGAAAAGATGTCTGAAGTGGAACGAAAGGAGTGGATGTGTTATGAAGGACTATCCTGACAGGATGACGGCGGAGCAGGCTGGGAAATTTGGTGAAGATGTGTTGAACATCGTCAGTCAGATTCCGCATGGGCGGGTGACAACGTATGGAACCATTGCTGCGTGGGCTGGATGGCCAAGTCATTCAAGGATGGTGGGACGGATTCTGAGATATTCGCCTGAGGCAGAGGCGTTGCCTTGTCATCGGGTGGTGAACAAGGAAGGGCGTACGGCACCAGGGTGGAGTAGGCAGCGCGTGTTGTTGGAGGAAGAGGGCGTATTATTCCGATCTAATGGGCATGTGGATATGAGCCGCTTCTTGTGGGAACCGGAATCCCACAATGCTGAATGCAAGTGCCTGTTCCCGTGATTCTCACTGAAAATTATTCAGACTCATCGTGCGTTGTGTTTGATTTCGATTGCAGATTTACTGATTTTCTCCGAAAAACTTTCCTATTCTCTAGAAAATATTTTGTTTTTCTGTTTTCTCTTATCTTTTTTTTTCTTCCAAATTCTTGAATCGGCCTACATGCCTACATAAATAGCTGTAAAAGCCTTATATTTACTGCGTTTTCTTGGATTTCAAGCCTACATAAAGCCTACATATTGCCTACATGTTTTTGGCAAAATACCTGCATATTCTTTGCTTTCCGTAGGGATGTGGGAGATTCGAAAAGCCGTTGTCTATGAGTTCTTGATGATACATATCTAAAACTTGACAGTATAATGCATAAGATCGTCACAATTGCACCTTACCTCTTCAATGATTTCACGGCATCGCTGCTCGTTCATCTTAATCTTGGTGCCAACGGCTATAAAGTCTTTCAGGGTAGGATGCCCTGTACCATTGACGGATGTAGCGTGCTCACCGTTATAGCCTTCAGTACACAGGGTGAGGTCGTAGGCAGGGGCAAGGTGCCACTTCCATGAGCCGTTTCTGTCTTTCAGAACGATGAAACTGAAATTCTTGCAGTGGTCATCTTTGTTGTCGGTTAGGTAGTTGAATACCATGCGACGGTACATTTCTTCAACGTCACGGGGATTCTGGGTCAAGTAACCTGTTAGCGCAACCAGGTTGCTATAGTCGAGGACAGGATTGGAGAGCGATATGCAGAGTAGTCCTCCAGCCGTCGCGGTGTGGATTCTGTTGCCCTCTGCATCAATGTCGAATCGGCGAGAGGCAAAATAGCGTCCGTTTATCAGCTTAAAGTCTGGCACGCTGATACCGCATTTCCTGGCCACTTCATTGTAGTGATACTCCTGCTGTCCCATATCCTGCGGGTCGTAGGTGTGACGAAACTTAACAAGCCAATGGCCTTCATCGTCAGAAAATACGGCTTTTGGACGAGCACCGCCGCTGTTGCCGCTATTATAGAGTAGAAGTCCGGCATCATCGTCCTGCTTTTCCTTCAACACCTCCAGAGCTTTCTCTTGCAACAAATCAAAGTCTGTTACATCCGTTCCCTGTTTGATAGAGGTTTCTGGTTCAAATGTCAATGCTCCCATGCCACCACTGCCTACAATGCTCAGATGGTCAAGCGCAGACAACTTGAAGTCATCTATACCTTCCTTCTGCAACAGTTTGTGGAGCAGATAGCGGCCATAGCCATCGGGCAAGCTGTCTTCAAAGATGCCGAAATTACCAAAGAAAGGGGAGGGCTTTGCCAAGAACAAGCCTTTGCGTAATGGTAGTTCAAGGGGTGAGATACTAAAACCGTCGGCCAACCAAGAAGGAGCATACTCGAAGGCACACAACTTGTTGTCGGGTGCCAGCGAAAGGGTTCCAACTATTCGGTTGTGATATTTCACGTTGAGTAGTTCAATCTTCATCATATCTTATGTGCCTTTTTCTTATTTTGGTTCTTGCGGATTTGTGTCAGTTCCTCCATCGTTGCATATTTCGGTTGGGCGAACAAACTTTTTATCTCTGAGGTGTACCCCAAAGTCATAGCAATACCTATGAGGTTTTTAAGAGAGATTAGCCCTTTTTGCTCAAACCTCACGATGTTGCTTACCGCCACTCCTGACTGTTCGGCCACCTGCTCGCGTGTAAGATTCTTCTCTATGCGGCGTTTTCGGAAGTCAGCAGCAATTTCTCTGGCTACATCATCAGGGTTATTGAGAGTATAGTGCCTCAATCGTAATATTTTGTGTAGATTTATCCCGCAGTGGCAAATTTTTGCTGTTAAAACGGAACCTCAAACGGAACCTCTAAAGGGGAGAAACAAGAAACCCGCTGAAAATCAGCGGGTTTCAATTTAATTAAGCGGAGAGAGAGGGATTCGAACCCCCGGTGCCTCTCAGCACGGTAGTTTTCAAGACTACTGTAATCGACCACTCTACCATCTCTCCAGTGCTCTGATGGTAAGGTTATTTTTCCGTTCTGGCAAATTTTTTGCGGACTTTTTTGTGGAATACCTCCAAATTGATTAATTTTGCACCATGATTTATCCGAATAACTTTGAAAACAAGATAGGTTTTACAGAAATCAGGTCGTTGTTGAAGGAGCGCTGTCTGAGTACGTTGGGCAAGGAGATGGTGGACGCCATCGCTTTTTCTGCCGACCCCGATACCATCAACGAATGGCTGGCACAGGTGCGCGAGTTCCGTCGACTGCAGGAAGAGTCGGATAACTTTCCCCTGCAGTATTTCTTCGACGTGCGCGAGGCCGTGATGCGAGTAAAACCAGAGGGTACGCATCTGGAGGAAAACGAGGTGTTTGACCTGCGCCGCTCGTTGGAGACCATCAGTAACATCGTACGATTCCTCAGCGCAGGCGAGGAGAGGGATGCCAATGGTGAGAATCCCACCTATCCCTATCCAGCACTACACCGTCTGGCAGGCGACGTGATGACCTTCCCAGGACTGATACGACGCGTTGACAGTATCCTCGACAAATTCGGAAAAATCAAAGACTCTGCCTCCATGAACCTTGCCGGCATCCGTCATGAGCTGGCAAAGACGGAGGGGAGTATCTCACGAACCCTCTATTCCATCCTCCATGCCGCCCAGCGTGACGGACTGGTGGACAAGGACACAGCACCAGCTGTCAGAGACGGTCGACTGGTGATTCCTGTGGCGCCAGGCGTGAAACGGAAGATCAGCGGTATCGTGCATGATGAGTCGGCCACAGGAAAGACGGTGTTTATCGAACCCACGGAGGTGGTAGAGGCCAATAATCGTATCCGTGAGTTGGAAGCAGAGGAACGCAGGGAGATGATCCGTATCCTAACCGTGTTTACCAGTGAGCTGCGACCCCATATCCCTGAGGTGCTGAACTCGTACCTGTTTTTGGCACAAATCGACCTGATCCGTGCGAAGGCAGAACTGGCGAAACTGGTGAAAGGCTTCGAGCCTGTGGTGGGCAATAAACCCCAGTTGGACTGGATTAGAGCCTGTCATCCACTGCTCCAGCTGTCGCTCGAACGACAAGGAAAGAAGGTGGTGCCCCTGGATATTATTCTTAGAGGTGAGAGGACAGAGGAGAGAGGTGAGAAGAAGGAGTCGAAGAACGTAGGACGACTGCTCATTATCTCTGGTCCTAATGCAGGAGGTAAGTCGGTGTGTCTCAAGACCGTAGGACTGTTGCAGTATATGTTGCAGTGTGGACTGTCGATTCCTGTGGCAGACCGTTCGGAGACAGGTGTCTTCCAGCATATCATGATCGATATCGGCGACGAGCAGAGTATCGAGAACGACCTCTCCACCTATTCGAGTCATCTGATGAATATGAAACAAATGATGCGACAGGCAGGCGAGACCACCCTGTTGCTCATCGATGAGTTTGGTGGGGGTACAGAACCCACGATTGGTGGAGCCATCGCCGAGGCAGTGCTCAAACAGTTTTGGCAGAAGAAGACGTTTGGCATCATTACCACCCACTATCAGAACCTGAAACATTTCGCAGAAGATCACCCCGGAGTGGTCAATGGAGCGATGCTCTACGACCGTCATGAAATGCAGGCATTGTTCCAATTATCCATTGGTCAGCCAGGTTCGTCTTTTGCCATAGAGATTGCACGTAAAACCGGTATCCCTGAGGAGGTCATCAAAGATGCATCAGATATTGTGGGCTCCGATTATATCCAGAGCGACAAGTATCTGCAGGACATCGTTCGCGACAAGCGTTACTGGGAGGGAAAGCGTCAGACCATCCATCAGCATGAGAAATCGTTGGAGCATAAAATATCCCACTTTGAAGGTGAGTTGGAGGAGATTGAGCGGCAAAGAAAACAGATTCTTCGTCGTGCCCAGGAACAGGCAGAGGAACTGTTGCGCGAGAGTAACAAGAAGATAGAGAACGCCATCCGTGAGATTCGTGAGGCACAGGCAGAGAAGGAGCGCACACGTATCGTTCGAGAGGAGCTCAATGAGTTTAAGCAGCAGGTGCTCGATATCGATACGAAGGAAAAAGACGAGATGATAGAGCGCAAGATGCGACAGATTCTGGAGCGTCGAGAGCGCAAAGAGAAACGAAAAGCCGAAAAGCAACAGAAGCAACAGACGGTCGCTGCGCCCAAGGTGGAGGCCCCTGTGGAGGTAAGAGGTATCCTGGAGGGCGACGCTGTGCGCATCAAGGGCATTCATACGGTGGGTAAGGTGGAGAGTATCTCTGGCAAGAACGCCACCGTCATCTTTGGCGATGTACGGACGAAGATGAAACTGGAACAACTGGAACTGAGTGACAAGGAACAGCTGAAGAGTGGGAAGACGGTGACGGCTGCCGACAAATACGCCCATCTGGCTGTACAGACCAGTAGGATGACGAGTGCCACCATTGAAGACCGTAAGCAGAATTTCCATCAGGATATCGACGTGCGAGGGATGCGTGGCGACGAGGCAGTGAACGCAGTGATGCACTTCATCGACGATGCCATCCTGGTGGGGATGAGTAGGGTACGAGTGCTGCATGGCACAGGTACAGGAGTGCTTCGGCAACTGGTGCGTCAGTACCTGGCAACAGTACCCAACGTGAGTCATTTCCGTGATGAGCACGTACAGTTTGGTGGGGCTGGCATTACCGTCGTAGATATCGACTGACAACAAAAAAGCCCAAGTCACTGACTTGAGCTGCTATAGTTGCGGAGGCAGGATTCGAACATGCGACCTCCAGGTTATGAGCCTGGCGAGCTACCAACTGCTCCACTCCGCGATGTTTTTCGTTTTGCGGCTGCAAAGGTACTATGTTTTTTTGAATCTCACAAGTTTTTTGTGCTTTTTTTTGTATAATCATGAGATTCTGTTGCAAAACAGGCTGATTTTGCCTCCTTTTTCTTGGTGGATTCAAATAAAAATGATAATTTTGCACACTGAAACATATATGTGCAAAAATAGGAGGAAATCACTATGTCAGTTTCGAAGACCAGACAGAAACTTGTGGACGTCGCCCGTTTGTTGTTCGCCAAGAACGGCTTGGAGAGTACCACAATGAACGACATTGCCCAGGCATCCGGAAAGGGGCGCCGTACGCTCTATACCTACTTCAAGAGTAAGGAGGAGATATACTATGCCGTGATCGAGTCGGAACTGGAGCGACTGAGCGACAAGTTGGACGAGGTGGCTGCCCGTAAGATCCGTCCACAGGAGAAAATCATCGAATTGATCTATATGCATCTCAGCCAGATCAGGGAAACCGTCGTCCGCAATGGTAACCTGCGTGCAGAGTTCTTCCGTAACATCTGGATGGTGGAAAAGGTGCGCAAGCACTTCGACGATGCCGAGGTGGAACTCTTTCGTAAGGTGTTTACGGAGGGAAAGGAAGATGGGGAGTTCGATATCGAGAACGTAGACCTGGTGGCTGATATCACCCACTACTGTATCAAGGGACTGGAGGTCCCCTACATCTATGGACGTATCGCACATGGTATGACGGAGGAGGCCACGAAACCACAAGTGGCGAAGTTCGTGTATGGCGCATTAGGAAAAATCAACAAGTAACAAATATTTAATTAGAAAATTATGGGATTATTAAGTGGAAAGACGGCGCTGATTACAGGCGCTGCACGCGGTATCGGAAAAGCTATCGCACTGAAGTTTGCTGAGGAAGGTGCTAACATCGCATTTACTGACCTCGAGGTCAACGAAGAAACGGAGAAAGAGATTGCTGCCAAGGGCGTGAAGGCGAAGAGCTATGCGTCGAACGCAGCTGACTTTGCCCAGACTGAGGAGGTGGTAAAAGCCGTGAAGGAGGAGTTTGGTACTATCGATATCCTGGTGAACAACGCAGGTATCACGAAGGACGGTCTGATGCTCCGTATGACGGAACAGCAGTGGGATGCTGTCATCGCTGTGAACCTGAAATCGGCCTTCAACTTCATCCATGCCTGTGTGCCTGTGATGATGCGTCAGCGTGGTGGTTCAATCATCAATATGGCCTCTGTGGTGGGTGTTCATGGTAATGCAGGACAGGCAAACTATGCCGCATCCAAGGCAGGACTGATTGCACTGGCTAAGAGTATTGGTCAGGAGATGGGTCCAAAGGGTATCCGTGCCAACGCCATCGCCCCTGGTTTCATCGAGACAGCCATGACTGCCGCCCTGCCTGAGGCCGTCCGTCAGGAGTGGTGCAACAAGATTCCATTGCGTCGTGGCGGACAGGTGGAGGATATCGCCAACGTCGCCACCTTCCTGGCATCGGATATGTCAAGCTACGTCAGTGGACAGGTGATCCAGGTAGACGGTGGAATGAATATGTAAAAAGAGGTGAGAGGTAAGAGGTATGGAGGTCGTTTACGAGGACAACCATATTATCATCGTCAACAAACGGAGTGGGGAGATCGTACAGGGCGACAAAACTGGCGATCGACCCCTCTCTGAGTTGGTGAAGGACTATATCAAGGAGGAGTATCAGAAGCCAGGAGCTGTGTTCCTGGGGGTGGTACATCGTCTGGATCGTCCTGTGGCTGGTCTCGTTGTCTTTGCCCGTACCTCCAAAGCCCTTGCCCGACTGAATAAGATGTTTGCCGAAGGACAGGTGCACAAGACCTACTGGGCGATTGTGGAAAGCAAGCCCCAAGTGGAAGAGGGCGTGTTGGAGCACTGGCTCGTACGCAACGAGCAACAGAACAAATCGTATGCCCACGACCATGAAGTGCCTCGTTCTAAGAAGGCAATACTGAAATACCGACTGCTGGGGCAGTCGGAGCGCTACTACCTGTTGGAGGTGAACCTGATGACAGGGCGCCATCACCAGATACGCTGTCAGTTAGCGAAGATGGGATGCCCAATCAAGGGCGACCTCAAATATGGTGCCCGTCGCAGTAATCCTGACGGCAGCATCTCACTCATGGCACGTCATGTACAATTCATTCATCCTGTTTCCCAAAAGTTGATAGCTGTGGAGGCACCACTCCCTGACGATCGTCTGTGGAAAGCGTTTGAGAACTTACAGACCCAATGATATGAAAAAAGTGTTCAAGTGGATAGGGATCGTCTTACTGAGTCCCATTCTGCTGTTTGTGATCCTGACCATCCTCATCTACCTGCCACCTGTACAGAACTGGCTGGTAGGGAAGGCGGCATCGTATGCCTCGGAGAAGACGGGTATGGAGATCACCATCGAACACGTGAACCTGGCGTTTCCCCTCGACCTTGGCGTCGACGGAATCAGGGTGCTTCATCCCAACGATTCCCTGCCTGGAACGAAGGATACCATTGCGGATATCAAACGACTGGTGGTCGATGTTCAGTTCATGCCTCTCTTCGAGAAAAAGGTGGTTGTTAATGAGCTAGCTTTAACGAATAGTCGCCTGAATACCAATGGGTTTGTTGCTTCTGTTAGAGTAAAGGGTGATGTGGAGAAACTGTCTGTTTCCTCGAATGGAATCGACCTGAGCAAGCAGATCATCGAACTCAATGGCGGACAGATAACCCGTGCTCATCTGGACATCGCCGTGAGTGATACCGTACCCCCTGATACGACGAAAACACCCTTCCCTTGGATCATCATGGCGGATAGCATCTGCGTCAGAGAGTCTGCCGTTTGTCTACACCTTCCCAATGCCTCCCGTATAGGAGCGCTGGACTTGGGGAATATCGCACTAAGTGACCTCAATGTGAGGGTAGACTCCCTGATGTACCATGATCCAGAGCTGGCCCTTCGTCTGCATCACCTGTCGCTGAAAGAGCAGAGTGGTTTGGAGATTACTGAACTGTCAGGGCCTGTACGGATGGACTCCCTCAGACTGTCGTTGCCTCAGTTGACGCTGCGCACCGCTGAGTCGGAGGTGCTCGCTTCCTTTGATACTGACCTCACAGTGGCAGATAGTCTGAACCCGGGAAAAATGAACCTTCTGTTGGATGCCCGTCTGGGTAAACAGGACCTTCTGCGCTTTATCGACGGACTGCCGACATCGTTGGTCAGCCACTATCCTGAGGAGCCCTTGAGCGTCAAGGGTAGGGTGCATGGAAACCTACAAAGGATGGAATTTACAGGTGTCGATATCCAGTTGCCCTCCGTCCTCCGTCTCACAGCCAACGGCTATGCCCATCACCTGACAAATTTGGATGCCCTGCGTACCCAGTTGGATATCGAGGGCGAGACCCACGACGTGAGTATGCTCACCTCGATGCTCGATGCCAAGACGAGGAGCAACTATCGCATCCCTGGTGGAGTAGCCATCAAGGGACAGTTGAAGGCCGACGGTCAGCATTACAGTGCCGATCTCGTCGCACGTGAGGGTGGAGGTACGCTACAACTCAAGGGCTTCTATCATGGAGTGACAGAGAACTATGAGGCCGATGTGCGTATTCGTAACCTGAACCTGCACCATTGGATGCCGAAGGACTCGTTGTATACCCTCACCGCCGACCTGAAGGCGAAGGGACACGGCACTAATATCCGTTCGCCCTATAGTACGCTGCAGGCCGACGCCGTCATCCAGCAGTTGCGCTATGGACACATGGACCTGACTGATATGACCGCCCACGCCCAACTCAGTAAAGGTAGGGCACAGGCTTCGTTAGAGAGTCATAACGACCTGATGGAAGGTACCATCTTTGTCGATGCTCTTCTGTCGATGAAGAGTATCCAGGCCACCGTCACTGCCGATGTGCAGAAAGCAGACCTCTACCGTCTGCGCCTGACTGACGAACCACTGATGGCCGACCTCTCTGGGCGCCTCGACGTGAAGAGCAGTCGTGATACCACATGGGCACAGGTGATGACAGGCGACTTCGCCCTCCAGTTGTCGACCAAGGGCGGCTACGAGCAACTTCTCAAACAGTCTACTGCCTGGCTCAACGAGGCGATGAGACAGTGGAAGGAACGCGTCATCAACCAACCCAAGCTGAAGAGTATGCTGCCCACTGCCCATCTGTATGTGAGCAGCGGTCAGGACAACCCCTTGGTAAAACTCTTCCGTTCTTCTGAGATCACCTTCAAGGACTTCTACATCGACATGACCACCTCGCCAGAACGAGGTGTCAATGGCAATGCCTATATCCATTCGCTCAATTACGACAGTATCCGTATCGATACCATCAACCTGTCGCTGAAGCATAAGGACACCAAACTGACCTTCCAGGGACAGGTGAGAAACAATAAACGGAATCCGCAGATCGTGTTTAACGCCCTCTTCGACGGTTTCCTGCATAAGCATGGAGCCACATTCGGCGTGCGTTATTTCGATGCCGACAACAAGATGGGATTGCGTCTGGGAGCCTCTGCCGACTTGGAAGCAGAGGGTATCCGTCTGCACCTGATTCCTGAACAACCTACCATCGGCTATAAACTCTTCCACCTTAACCCCGATAACTTCCTGTATCTGGGAAAGAACAACCGCATAGAGGCGAAAATCGACCTGCTGGCCGACGATGGCACGGGCGTGAAGATTTACTCTGAGGAAAGTGACCCCACACTTCTGCAAGACCTTACGGTGAGTCTCCATGAGTTTAATCTTGACGATATCACCTCCGTCATTCCTTATGTGCCACGCATGACTGGATATCTCAACGGCGACTACCACGTGGTGCAGGGACACGACAAACAATTCTCTGTCGTCTCTGATATGTCTATCCGCGACTGGACCTATCAAGGTTCGCCTGTGGGGAATATCAGTACAGAGTTGGTCTATATGCAGAAAGACGATAATATGCATGCTGTGGAAGCCCGACTGATGCGCGACGATGTGGAGTTTGGTCTGCTCAAGGGTAATTACCATAATACGGGTGATGGCTACCTCGACGCTACCTTCAAGATGACTCGTCTGCCGATGGAGATCCTCAACGGCTTTGTCCCAGGACAACTGTTCGGCTTCGATGGCTATGCCCAAGGACTCGTTGACGTGAAAGGTCCATTGAGCCGTCCGCAGGTGAATGGTGAGATGCACCTTGACAGTGCCCATCTATTGAGTGTGCCCTATGGTGTCTCCCTCAGGTTCGACGAGCAACCTATCCGTGTGGTGGGTAACAACCTCGTGATGGAGAAATTCAAGATGTATGCCAGCGACGATAACTCGTTGGAGATCAACGGTAACGTTAACTTCTCCGACTTTGATAAGATTCTCGTAAAGGTACGTATGCGAGCAGAGAACTACGAACTTATCAACGCCAAGGAGACCAACAAGAGCATCGTCTTTGGTAAGGCCTACGTCAACTTCATGGGTATGTTGCAAGGAACCCTCGACAACCTAGATATGCGAGGCCGTCTCGACGTGCTGGGTACCACCGATATGAGCTATATTCTCAGGGACAGCCCGCTGACCACTGACAACCAACTGGACGAGTTGGTGAAGTTCCGCGACTTCTCTGATACTACCCAGGTAGTGGTGAAACGTCCACCTCTTTCAGGTTTTAAAATGGACCTCACCCTCGATATCTCCAAGGGTGCCCATATCATGGCGTATCTGAATGCGGCCAAGTCGAACTATATCGATCTGATGGGTGGGGGAACGCTCCGTCTGCGTTATACTCCTGCGGAACAGTGGCAGCTGACAGGTAAGTACACGTTGAATAACGGTGAGATGAAATACTCTCTGCAGGCCATCCCACTGAAGACGTTCACCATTCAGGATGGCAGCTATGTCGAGTTCATTGGTGATATCATGAACCCACGACTCCATATCACCGCCACAGAACGAATCAGAGCAACGGTAGCTGGTGCCAGTGGGGCAGATAGGAGTGTCGACTTCGATTGTGGTGTCATCATCACCAAGACCCTCGCCGATATGGGATTGGAGTTCACCCTCGACGCACCTAACGATATGCAGATACACAGTGAGCTGGAGACGATGGGTAAGGACCAGCGAGGAAAGTTGGCGGTGACGATGCTCACCACAGGTATGTATCTCGCCGACGGTGGTACGGGTAAGTTCTCCATGAACTCCGCCCTCAGCTCCTTCCTGAATAGTGAAATCTCACAGATCACAGGTAAGGCCTTGCGCACCATCGATATGTCGTTCGATATGGAGAACGGTCTCGACGGCAAGGGAAATACCCGTACTGACTACTCGTTCAAGTTCGCAAAGCGCTTCTGGAACAACCGTGTAAAACTGACGGTGGGTAGTGTGATCTCCTCGGGCGCGAACTACGATAACCGTAATCGGTCGTTCTTCGATAATGTCAGCATCGAGTACCGTCTGGACAACTCGGCTAACAAGTACCTGAACTTCTTCTACGAGAACAACTCCTACGACTGGCTCGACGGTTATACCCAGAAATATGGTGTAGGCTTTATCTGGCGAAGGAGCCTGAACCGTCTGCGCGACCTTTTCAAGAAGGAGCAACGCCTGCTGCCTCCTAAACGGCCAGTGACGATGCCTACTGTTCCTAACGACTCTATCACCTCACAACGTCATGAGAAATAAAATTATCCTCTGGCTGACGGCCATCGTACTCCTGGCCTCCTGTAGTGCTACCAAGAATATCCCCGACGACGATAAACTCTTCGTGGGACTGACCAAGATCGACTATCAGCATGCTGAGAAGAGTGCGCATTTCGATGCCACCAAAGAAGAGGTGGAGGCGGCGCTCGCCACTCCGCCCAATGGTGCCCTTTTTGGCAGTAGCTATTATCGTACACCTTTCCCTGTAGGACTATGGATATGGGATGCCTTCTCAGGCAAGGAATCCAAGTTCGCTAAGTGGATGACGAAATCGTTCGGTCGACCACCTGTCCTGATGAGTTGGGTGAACCCAGAACTGCGTGCCAACGTTGCCCAGTCGGTGTTGCGTAACAATGGTTACTTCCATGGTAAGGTGGGGTATGAGATTGTGCCTCAGAAGAACCCGAAGACGAGTAAGATTGGCTATCACGTGGATATGGGACACCTCTACACTCTCGACAGTATCCAGTATGTCAACTTTCCCACCATCCCAGATAGTCTAATCCGACTGACGAGCGACGAGGCATATATCCATAAGGGCGACCCCTTCACCGTGTCGGCCCTCGATGCTGAGCGTAACCGACTGACCACTCTGTTTCGCAACAACGGTTACTATTATTACCAGTCGGGCTATGCCTCGTACCTAGCCGATACCGTTGCTGTACCAGGAAAGGCGCAACTGCGTCTGCAGCTGGCAGAGGACCTGCCTGCGAATGTTATGAAGAAATGGTATATCGGTAAGATCAAGATCAATATGCGAAAGACGTTTATGGAGAGACTCAACGACAGTATCCAGCGACGGTTCCTCACTATCCGTTATAACGGTAAACGTCCCCCCATTCGTCCGCGAGTGCTGCTTGGAAGTATGCGACTGCGCCCCCGTAAGGAGTACCGTTACTCAGATTATCAGGAGACCCTCAATAAGCTCAATGCCACAGGACTTTACAGCTCTACCGACTTTAAGTTCACCCCTCGTGACAGTTCCGCCACCTGCGATACCCTTGACCTGGTGCTCAACTGCACGTTCGAGCGTCCATACGATTTCTATATCGAGACCAATTTCACCCATCGCACTATCGGTCGTATGGGTCCCGAGCTGAAGATGGGTATTGCCCGGAGGAATGCCTTCCGTGGCGGTGAGAAGTTGGATATTAATATACATGGTTCCTATGAGTGGCAGACGAAGACACGGGGTGGGGGCATGAACAACTACGAGGTCGGTATCGATGGCTCTGTCGAGTTCCCACGTATCATTGCCCCCTTCTTTGGTGGCAACCGTCCGCGCAAGGACAAAAACGGCCATTATCGTCGCCGTTTCTTCTCTACACCCTCCACGATAGCCAAGCTGGCGTTCAATATCATCCAGCGACCAGGTTACTACAGGATGCATGTGGCCTCAGGCGAGTGGACCTATCGCTGGCGCACATCGGAGCAGAGCCAGCATGAGTTCTCGCCCTTCACGATGAAATATCAGTTTAAGAACCGCTATACCGAGGCCTTCACCGAACTGATGGAGACTAATCCCTACCTTCAGGCGACGATGGCAGACTATTTTGTCCCTGAGATGCGTTATACCTATACCTATACCAGTCCGAAGAACTATCGTAACCCGATTCGTTGGGAGACCACTATCGCCGAGGCGAGCAACCTCATCTCGCTGGGCTATGTGATTGGTGGCAAGAAGTGGAACCAGAAGAACAAGAAACTGTTGAACAATCCTTACTCGCAGTTCCTGAAGATAGAGACCGACTTCACCAAGACGTGGTCGCTGGGTACCGACTCCAAGCTGGTGGGACATGTCAACTTGGGCGTCATCGCAGCCTATGGTAACTCCGACAAGGGACCGTTCAGTGAGTTGTTCTATGTGGGAGGTGCCAACAGTATCCGTGCCTTCCCCGTGCGTGGCATCGGACCAGGTAAGTTCGTGCCCATTGACGAGGGGAGTGCTGGTAAAAGTTCCTATCTGATGCAGAATGGTGACTTCAAGTTCGTAGCCAACCTGGAGTATCGTAAGAAACTCTTCGGCAATTTCCACGGCGCTGTGTTCCTCGACGTAGGTAACGTGTGGAACCTTAAGGACTACACGGGTGACGACGCCTATGCTGCACTCTATGAGGGTACGAAGTTTAAGGTGAAGAACTTCTTCAAGGAACTTGCCGTTGGCACTGGTATCGGTCTGCGCTACGACCTCGACTTCCTGGTTATCCGTGTCGACTGGGGTATCGCCCTTCATGTGCCCTACGAGACTGGCAAGAGCGGCTTCTTTAATATGGGACGTTTCAAGGATAGTCAGACCCTCCATATAGCCATCGGCTATCCGTTCTGATGTCATTAAAAAATGTAAAAATAGAGATTAGTATCAGCAGATTGCGTATCTTTGCATTTTGAAAATAATTACATATAAATATAGATTGAATATGAAACCAACTCTTTTTCTTTTGGCCGCCGGTATGGGTAGCCGTTATGGAGGTTTGAAACAGCTCGATGGTCTGGGTCCCAATGGTGAGACCATCATGGACTATAGTATTTACGACGCCATCCAGGCCGGTTTTGGCAAGATCGTATGGGTTATCCGCAAGGACTTCGAGGATCAGTTCCGTACACAAATCCTCTCGAAGTATGAGGGAAAGGTGCAGTGTGAGCTTTGCTTCCAGGCGCTCGATGCCCTGCCCGAGGGTTTTAGTGTTCCTGAGGGTCGTCAGAAACCGTGGGGCACGAACCACGCGGTAAGGATGTCATCAAGGAGCCGTTCTGCGTCATCAACTGCGACGACTTCTATAACCGTGACGCGTTCATGGTCATCGGTAAGTTCCTCAGCGAGCTGCCTGAGGGCGCAAAGAACCAATATGCGATGGTAGGCTTCCGTGTAGGCAATACGCTCAGCGAGAACGGTACCGTAGCACGAGGCATCTGTTCGACGAACGCTGAGGGTCACCTCACCACCGTGGTGGAGCGTACGGAGATTGTGCGCTGTGCTGCCGATGGTTCGAATGCCGGTGCCGCTGGCGAGCCCATCCGTTATAAGGACGAGCAGGGTCAGTGGGTGGTGGTCGATGACAACACCCCCGTAAGTATGAATATGTGGGGATTCACACCCGACTATTTCGACTATTCCGAAGAGGCCTTCAAGGTGTTCCTCAGTGACCCGAAGAATCTGGAGAACCTCAAGGCTGAATTCTTTATTCCTTTGATGGTCAACCAGCTCATCAACAACGGTACCGCTACCGTCAAGGTGCTCGACACCACCAGCAAGTGGTTTGGTGTAACCTATGCCGCCGACCGTGCTACCACTGTGGCCCGTATCCAGCAACTGGTGGATGAGGGCGTTTATCCTAAGAAACTGTTCTAAATGAATATAGATATTCTGACAGCCGATCAGCTGGCTCAGTTGAGCCAGCTGATTTCTACTGCCCACACCATCGTCGTCTGCACCCATGTGAATGCCGACGGTGATGCGATAGGCTCTTCGCTGGCGTGGGCTGACTATCTGCGCAACCAGGGTAAGGACCCTGTAGTAGTGGTGCCCAACCAGTATCCCGACTTCCTGCAGTGGCTGCCCAACACCGAGAAGGTGGTGCGCTACGACAAACACAAGGAACAGGTGGAGCTGTTGATGAAGACCGCCGACCTTATCTGCTGTCTCGATTTCAACACCCCGTCGCGAACGGAGGAGTTGGCGCCGGTGCTCACGTCGACGACGGTGCCTAAGGTGCTCATCGACCACCACCTCAAGCCCGATGTGGAGAGCGTGCTCACTATCTCCTTTCCAGAGATGAGCTCCACGAGCGAGCTCATCTTCCGTATCGTCTGGCAAATGGGTGGCTTCGAGACCCTCGGGCGACAGTTTGCAGTGCCACTCTACTGCGGTATGATGACCGACACGGGAGGATTCACCTTTAACAGTAGCCGTCCCGAGATATTTTTCATCATCAGTCAGCTGCTCACCAAGGGCATCGACAAGGATAAGATTTACCGCAACGTCTACCACAACTATAGCGAGGACCGTCTGCGCCTGATGGGATATATGATGTACCAGAAGTTGCGCACCGACCCCAGTCGTCATGCGTCGTACTTCACCATCACCCGCAGTGAGATGCGGCGTTTCCATTTCATCAAGGGTGACGCCGAGGGACTGGTGAATATGCCGCTACAGATCAAGGGGGCCAAGCTCTCCATCTCTTTGCGTGAGGACACCGAGAAAGACAACCTCATTTGGGTGAGTCTGCGGTCGGTTGACGACTTCCCTTGCAACCTGATGGCTGAGCAGTTCTTCAATGGCGGCGGTCATCTGAACGCCTCAGGAGGGCGCCTGAACTGCACAATGGACGAGGCTGAGAAAATCACCCAGCAGGCCATCCGCGCCTTTACCGACAAGTTAAAGTAGTCTAATATGTGGGGATTCTCAGGAGTTTTTATTACCTTTGCACCCGAAATTTCAGAAATAAGCAACATGAAAAGATGTTTTTATGCCGTCCTCATGCTCATCGCCCTCGTTACTTTCGTGGGATGCAAGCATGTGGAAACCTATGGCGACAAGAAGGAAGCTGAGCGCAAGGCCATCTCTGAGTTCATTGCAGAGCGAGGCATCACCGTCATCACCGAGGAGAAATTCCAAGAGCAGGGCGATGTCACCAATCTTGAGAACAACGAGTATGTGTATCTGACTAACAAAGGTATCTATATGCAGATCATCCATCCGGGCGGTGGCGAGGAACTGCCCGAGGGCAACTCCTACCTCGTCTGCCGTTTCATGGAATACGACATTATGGCCGAGGACACGATGGCCATCAACAATACCAATGAGTATGCCGCCATCTGGGACCGCATGAAGGTGACGCGTTCCAGCAGTACTTTCACCGGCACGTTTGAGAGCGGAGTGATGTACAATACCTACGGCGCTGCCGTGCCCCCAGGCTGGCTGGTGCCGCTGAGCTATATCAAGCCCAGCCGTAACATTGAGGAGAACCATGCCAAGGTGCGCATCATCGTGCCCCATACCCAGGGTCATAACGTAGCCACCACCTACGTCTCGCCATATTTTTACGAAATTACTTATCAACTATCATACTAATCGGATATGACACTGATTAAATCCATTTCCGGTATCCGCGGCACTATCGGCGGACAACCCGGTGACACTCTTAATCCTTTGGATATTGTGAAGTTTACTACGGCCTATGCCACCTTCATCGGCGGCAAGAAGGTTGTGGTAGGTCGTGACGGTCGAATCTCAGGTCCGATGGTGCGCGACATCGTCTGCGGCACCCTCGTCGGCATGGGCTACGAGGTTGTCGATATCGGCTTGGCCACCACGCCAACCACCGAGTTAGCCGTGCGCTGGCACGAGGCCGACGGCGGTATCATCATTACCGCTAGCCATAACCCTACACAGTGGAACGCCTTGAAGTTGTTGAACCGCGAGGGCGAGTTCCTCACCGCTGCCGACGGTGCTGAGGTGCTCCGCATCGCTGAGGCCGAAGACTTCAACTATGCTCCCGTGGAGCAGTTGGGTAGGGTAGTGAAGGACGACAAGATGAACCAGCGACATATTCAGTCGGTGCTCGACCTCCGACTGGTGGACACCGAGGCCATCCGTGGTCGCCACTTCCGTGTCTGCGCCGACACCATCAACAGCGTGGGAGGCATCATCCTGCCCGAGCTGTTCAAGGCCCTCGGCGTGGAGTTCGAGGTGCTCAACGGCGAGTGCACTGGACAGTTTGCCCATAACCCTGAGCCGCTGGAGAAGAACCTTCAGGGCATCATGGACCAGATGCGCAGCGGTCGTTACGATCTCGGTATCGTGGTTGATCCCGATGTCGACCGACTGGCGTTCATCTGCGAAGACGGACGGATGTTTGGTGAGGAGTACACCCTCGTTAGCGTCGCCGACTATGTACTGGAACAAACCTCTCACCTCTCACCTCTCACCTCTCACCTCTCCACAGTCAGCAACCTCAGTTCCACCCGTGCTCTGCGCGATGTCACCGAGAAGCATGGCGGTCAGTATAGTGCTGCCGCAGTAGGCGAGGTCAATGTCACCACGAAGATGAAGGAGGTGGGAGCCGTTATCGGTGGCGAAGGCAACGGCGGCGTCATCTATCCCGAGAGCCACTACGGTCGCGATGCCCTCGTAGGTATCGCCCTGTTCCTCTCTTCGCTGGCACAGAAAGGCTGTCGCGTGAGTGAGCTGCGCCAGACGTTCCCCGACTATCAGATAGCTAAGAACCGAATCGACTTGACGCCCGACACCGATGTCGATGCTATCCTCGTGAAGGTGAAAGCGATGTTTGCTGCCGACCCCACGGCACGGGTCAACGATATCGACGGTGTGAAGATCGACTTCCCCGACAAATGGGTTCACCTGCGCAAGTCGAACACCGAACCCATCATCCGCGTCTACAGCGAGGCGCACACCATGGAGGAGGCCGATGCCATCGGCAAACGGCTGATGCAAGTGGTCTACGATATGCAGTAATTTCAAACAAGAATCTCGGATTTCGAATCCGAGATTCTTGTTTTTATCTTGGTGGGATAACAGCGCTATCTTACCGAGGGTGAAACCGATAGTTTCACCGAGGGTGAAATTTTTCTTGTGATCAAAAGCGATTAAGATTAAAGGTCGATTTCTTGGAGTTTTATAGAAAATATTGTATATTTGCAAGCAGAAATCATCAGTTCGTAGGTGTGATTACGGGTAGAGTGATAAATGTATATCAATCATTATTAATTAAAACAAAACTATGGGCAAGATTAAAACCATTGGAATTCTGACGTCGGGCGGCGATGCTCCCGGCATGAACGCAGCCATCCGTGCCTTGACACGTGCCGGCATTTATAATTGTTTCAAGATAAAAGGTATCTATCGTGGTTACGATGGTCTTATCAAGGGTGAGATCAAAGAGTTGACCACCGAGGATGTCAGTGGTATTATTACCAGGGGTGGTACTATGCTGAAGACTGCCCGTAGTCAAGAGTTCATGACTCCTGAGGGTAGACAGAAGGCCTTCGAGACCTGTCAAAAAGAGGAGATTGACGCCCTCGTCGTCATCGGTGGCAACGGCTCTCTGACAGGTGCCCGCGACTTCGCTATGGAGCACGACTTCCCGGTTATCGGTCTGCCAGGTACCATCGACAATGACCTCTATGGCACCGATGCAACGATTGGCTATGATACAACGATGAACACCATCATGGAATGTGTGGACCGCATCCGTGATACTGCCAACTCCCATGAGCGCATCTTCTTCGTTGAAGTGATGGGTCGCGATGCAGGATTTCTGGCACAGAACTGCGCCATAGCCTGTGGTGCTGAGGCTGCTATTGTGCCAGAGGAGGCCACCGATGTCGACCAGTTGGCTGCTTTCATGGGACGTGGTATTCGTAAGTCGAAGAAGTCCTGTATCGTCATTGTATCAGAGAGTCCTAAGTGTGGTGCCCTCTACTATGCCGATCGTGTGAAGAAGGAGTTCCCCAACTTCGATGTGCGCGTCTCTATCCTCGGACACTTGCAGCGTGGTGGTAGTCCTTCAGCTCGCGACCGTATCCTGGCCAGTTGCATGGGTGTGGGAGCTATCGAGGCCATCATGCAGGGACAGCGTAACGTTATGATCGGTTATCGCATGAGCGAGATCGTCTATGTACCTTTCTCTGAGTGTATTCGTACTGACAAGCGTTTCGATAAGCGCCTGATCAATGTGCTCGACGAACTGAGCATCTAATCAATAGGTTTCAATGTATTAAACTAAAATCCATTTTATGATTAAGATTAAAGCCGACTATGCAAATGCTCCACAGTGGAGGATGCTGACCGTTAAGGCCACGTTGCCTGATGAACTGAAGTGTTTGGGAGAGATAGCCCATAATATGTGGTGGGTATGGAATGCTGAGGCTCGCGATTTGTTCCGTGACCTCGACGAACAAATCTATCACGAAGTACGCCACAATCCTGTCATGCTTCTTGAACGTCTTACTTTTGCTCGCAAGGAGGCCATACTGAAGGATAAGGCCCTGATGAAGCGCGTCAAGGATGTCTCGACTAAGTTCCGCGAATATATGGACGTGAAACCAGATAAGAGTCGTCCTTCTGTGGCATATTTCTGTATGGAATATGGTATTCACTCTGCCTTGAAGATCTACTCTGGTGGTCTGGGAATGTTAGCAGGCGACTATGTGAAAGAGGCAAGTGACTCTAATGTAGATATGTGTGCCGTAGGTTTCCTGTATCGCTTTGGTTACTTCACCCAGAGCTTGTCTATCGATGGTCAACAGATTGCCAACTACGAAGCTCAGAATTTCAGTTCTCTTCCTATTGTCCGTCAGTTGGATGAGAACGGTAATCCTTTGGTGATTGATGTGCCCTATATGAACTATCACGTCTATGCTTATGTATGGCGTGTGAATGTAGGTCGTGTGAGCCTCTATCTGTTGGATACCGACAACGAGATGAACTCCGAGTACGATAAGCCTATCACTCACAGTCTCTATGGTGGTGACTGGGAGAACCGTCTGAAGCAGGAGATCCTGTTGGGTATTGGCGGTATGCTGTTGCTTAAGAAGTTGGGTATCAAGAAGGATATCTACCATGCTGGTTCGAGCCAGCGGTCTTTATACTGTTCATACTCCTGTTCCTGCTGGTCACGACTATTTCGACGAGGCTCTGTTCAGTAAGTATATGGGCGGTTATCCTCAGAAGTTAGGTATTTCTTGGGATGAGTTTATCGGCATGGGTCGTACCAACCCCGATGACCATGGTGAGCGTTTCTGTATGTCCACCTTTGCTTGCAACACTTGTCAGGAGGTGAATGGTGTATCTAAGCTTCATGGCTGGGTATCTCAGAAGATGTTTGCCAATATCTGGGCAGGTTATTATCCTGAGGAGAACCATGTTGGTTATGGGTAGCTACAGGTTGGTTGAAGAATATCTATGAGAAGTACCTTGATCCTGAGTTGCTGAGTGACCAGTCGAATGAGGAGCGCTGGAAAGGCATCTATGACTGTCCTGACGAGGTTCTATGGAAGGAACGTATGGTGATGAAGAAAAAGCTGTTCTTCTATATCGAGAAACAGTTCCGCGCTACATGGCTGAAGAACCAGAATGATCCTTCGCGTATTACGAAGATGGCAGAACGTTTCAACCCCAATGCACTTGTGATCGGTTTCTGCCGTCGTTTCGCTACCTATAAGCGTGCTCATTTGCTGTTCACCGACTTGGAGCGTCTCTCTCGTATTGTGAACAATCCTGAGCGTCCTGTCATCTTCCTGTTCGCAGGTAAGGCTCACCCCGCCGATGGTGCTGGTCAGGGCCTGATCAAGAAGATTTTCGAGATTTCTCAGCGCGATGAGTTCCAGGGAAAGATTATCTTCGTTGAGGACTACGACTTCCTGTTGGCTCGTCGTTTGGTCAGCGGTGTTGATATCTGGATGAACACGCCGACACGTCCTCTCGAGGCTTCTGGTACATCAGGCGAGAAGGCCGAGATGAACGGTGTTGTCAACCTCTCCGTGAAAGACGGTTGGTGGTTGGAGGGCTATCGTGAGGGTGCTGGATGGGCACTTACCGAGAAGCGTACCTACCAGAACCAGGGCTATCAGGATCGGCTCGATGCTGCTACCATCTATAATCTGTTGGAGAACGAGATTATACCTCTTTATTATGATAAGGATAAGAACGGTATCTCTAAGGGATGGTGTAAGGTGGTGAAGAACTCCATCGCCCAGATTGCACCTCACTATACGATGAAGCGTCAGCTCGACGACTACTACGAGAAGTTCTACAACAAACAGGCTAAGCGCTTCAAGAAACTGGCTGCCGATGGCTATCAGAAAGCCAAGGAGCTTGCCCAGTGGAAGGAGATCGTAGCTGAGCGTTGGGATGCCATCAATGTGGTCAGCAGCGAATGGGACTTCCCCACGACGGGTGGTGTGACCGACCAGAAGTACCACTTGAAGTACGTCATCAACGAACAGGGTCTCGACGATGCCATCGGACTGGAGAAGGTGAATGTCTTGGTTGATAAGGATGGCAATGAGAAAGTATACAATGTCGAGCCATTGACGATGACAGGTCATGAGGGTAATAACTACA
Source organism: uncultured Prevotellaceae bacterium (assembly GCA_900321425.1). Taxonomy (GTDB): domain Bacteria; phylum Bacteroidota; class Bacteroidia; order Bacteroidales; family Bacteroidaceae; genus Prevotella. The sequence goes on from ONWA01000042.1 coordinate 23,229, forward strand.
CCTTCGAGGCCGACTTGACTCCTCATCAGTCTGGTGTTTATCGCAGCGCCATTCGGGTATATCCGAAGAACAAGGAACTGCCTCACCGTCAAGACTTCTGCTATGTGAAGTGGTTAGAGTTGCCGGATCTCAAATAACGTCAACGATTAGATTAAAAATGAGGATGTGCCAAATAGGCACATCCATTCACGATAAACTGCTTATGAAAACGATTTCTATGCTCCATAACGGGGCGCAATGGTTGAAGGGTCTAAGAATATTAGTGGTCACAGCGACGACTGCCATCCTCGTTGCTGCTTGTGGCGCAGGTAGTGGCAAGTCGATGAAGTATGGCGGTCTCTCGATGGGATTACCTGTCCCTCAGTTTGTTGACTCTTTGCTGGCACAGGGTTTCTCCATTGACTCAGCAGCCTCCGACAGCGGACAAACGGTAGTGCTGATGCATCCCCAGAAAAACTATCGTCTGTTGCTTGGCTTCCAGGGCGACGACCTGTTGGTTGTACAGGAGAACTACCAGTTGTCGACCAACGACAGTACGCGTAACCTGTGGCAGGAGAAACGTGATGCCTTAGAGAAAGAGTTGGGTGCCTGGCCCGACTGCCCGAAGTTGGGCGACGATCATAAGATTGCCAATTTCGAAACTGAAGACGGCTTTATCTCTGTCGTCCTGGAAAATACCTATACGCCCACGTTGCAAGTGAGCTACAAGAAGAAAACAGCCAAGAAATAACAAACATCAAAAATAATGCCGCTGCCGACGCTGGCGCCGACGTGGTCTTCAATACCTGTTCGTCGGTAGGCGATATCGCCGACTATGGCACCAAATTTATTTGTGTATTTTTAACCATGAGAACCTGTTTTTTTGTACCTTTGCAGCGGAATGGAGAATTAAAATCAAATGTCTATGGGCGAAAATAACAAACAAGCGAAATAAATATGCGTTGCTCTACCAACAGGTCAGCGCACTCATTGAGGGTGAGACGGATCGTGTAGCGATCATGGCCAATGTCGTAGCAGCCATCCACGAGACGATGGGATTCTTTTGGACAGGATTCTATCGTGTAGTGCAGCAACCAGAGAAGTCGGAGCTGTTGTTAGGACCGTTCCAGGGACCAGTAGCTTGTATGCATATCGGCTACGGTCGTGGAGTGTGCGGTACTGCCTGGAAGGAAGGCAAGACGATTGTGGTGTCCGATGTCGAGCAGTTCCCTGGTCATATTGCCTGCAGCAGTCTCTCGCGTTCAGAGATTGTCGTTCCGCTCTTCGATGCCCAAGGCACGGTCGTTGCCGTCCTCGATATCGACAGCAAGGAGCTCAACACCTTCGACGATACCGACCGTGAGGGTTTGGAGAAGATTCTCACCCTTCTCTGACGACGATTTCGAAAACCAAATTTTATGGCAAATTCAATATGCTGGGGTCAGGACTCTTCGAGAAGTTCGATACGCTCTACCTTCGCGTGACAGACAATGGCAGCAAAACCATCTCCTGCACGTTGGATGCTTCTCTTTAAATTGTTACTTGTCTTCAATGACCTCAAAAGCCTTGGGGAGATTGCTGTATGATTCTCCCTCCGTTCCAAATGCCTGGGCACGTTGGATAGCTGTTTCAAGGCGGTGGTCTGCCAATAGGTCTGCCACCCATTTTTCTTTCGAGAGGAACTTCTCTTGTTTGGAGAAGTCTGGAATGTACTTATGAAGTACGTCAATCACATCGTTGGCTGTTGCAAAATACCTGTTGGTGTTCAGATAGTGCAGCAGGAACCAGAACTCGATGGATGGCATGCTGTCGCAGATGATAACGTCTTTACGGTCTTTATACTTCTGGCATAGCGCCTCGAACTTAGCACACTCCGTAGGATTGTTGCGTGTGATGTCAGTATCGAAGACGCATACGGCAATGCCTCGGTCTGCCAGAACTCTATCTACTTGCTTCTGAATCTCGTCTAATGACTGTTCGGTGAAGTTGCGAGGCTTGCAGGTATAGCGGTAGCCTTTGAGCCTACGAAGATTGGTGAAGTAGAAGCGTTCTGTCGCTCCCTCGCCTATAATCGTAATCTCAGGCTGTCTGAGTGATCTTTG
>ONWA01000067.1 GCA_900321425.1 uncultured Prevotellaceae bacterium
GGTAGTCTGCCAAATGCTTTTCAAGCCTCTCGGTCCATTTATCTTGTTTCATATCTCGTGTCGTTTAATATATTCCTTCATCATCTTTATCAGCATCTGCTTGGCTCTTGCCAGCTGGGAGGTTGATGAATTCTCCTTGATACCCAGCTTTTGGGCGATTTCCTGATGTGAGCAGTGCTCGAAAATATAGAGGTTTAGCACCAGTCTATAGCCAGATGGCAGCTGTGCGATCATTCTGCTGAGGATATGAGGTGGAATCCGTTCCAACTCTGGTTCCTCGTCGGGTATATCTGGGATGGTACCCGTAAAACTGATCCGTTCATGCTTTCTCACAAAGTCAAGGGCTTTGTTTACTACCGTCTTTCTGACCCAAGCTGTGAGTGATCCTTCCCCTTGGTAGTCAATATGCTGGACTGAGGTCAGGATCTTCACAAAACTGTCTTGCACCACATCCTCCACATCATCGCTGTCAGGGATATACCTCAGTCCTATCGACATGGCATATCCCTTATACCGTTCGTAGAGCCGTCTCATCGCCTGGCGGTCTCCAGATTTGATGGCTTTCAGCAGTTGCTCCTCAGTTTCCAACAGTGCTTCCTTTTACTCTATTGATACTTGTGTATCTTAGCTGCATCTCAGGATCAAACGGTATCTCTTTAAATATAACTCCCGCACCTTCTGAACATAAGATCTTATCCACAGGGATGATGCAAGAGAATGTCCCTCCTTCACTATTGAGGATTGCCGAAGATTTCTCTGTCACAAGGTGTATAGAGATACCAACCTCCTTTCCATCCTCAAGTGTCACTTGATAGTAAATATACTGTGGGTCCATACTCGAATAGTACATGGGGGTAAATTCGAGGTAGAAGGCATTGTCGGAATAGCCTACATATCGCATTGGTATGGCAATGGAATTAGGGATACTGCTGACCGTTGCTCCAGGCATGACTAAATCTGTAATCGCCTGAAACGGAAAGCCGAAAAACGTTGCCGTACTTTTTCCCCGCGAAACGACGTCATTGTAACTCTCTGGCTTAAAACTGTAAAGGTCATTATCTCCACCAGATGAACAGGCTACAGACACTAAGGCTACAGCCAGACAGATGATTGTTTTTAAATACTTTTTCATATTGCAGGACCAATTTTAGGTTGTTTTTTTGAAATCACTTCTACCAATTCAAATGTATAGGGTGGTGGATTGCAGGTTCCTACCTGTTGAAGTGTTGGAGTCGCTTTAATACGTAATACATAGACATAACCTTCTTCATAGGAGAAACCTTTAATCTCATTGTCACTGAAAAGCAAACTTTCACCGTTGTCTCTCATGCCGAATACAGACTTGGGTAGCATATTCATGTCTTCTAAATCATACTGATAAGGGGCATAATGATCCTCGAGCGTTACCGTCCAGTATTCCGCATCTTCTTCATCATTACTGCAGGATGGCAGATACACTATCGCTATTGCGAGTAGCATTGTTGCACAAAGCAAATGGAGTAATCCTTTTCTTTTCATATTCCGTTTTTTATGATAACCTTTTTTACTATATAACGTAAAAGAGGGGAAAATACTGCGTTAAAATACAAAAAAACAAAATAAGGATGCAGTATTACTGCTTTTTGGAAGTTATAAGGATAAAGAACCTTATTAAAATAATGTTTTGATTATGAAGAAACTATTCTTTTTTGCAATGACGGCAGCTGTCTTGATGGGCTGCAAGAGTAATGAACCAGGTGAAGGTGAAAGAGTGATCGACATGCTTCCAAAGACAAGGTCTATCGAATTGACACAGTCGCAGAAAGACTTCGTCAACAAGAACACTGATTTTTCTTTTAACCTCTTCCGTGCCATCAATCAAATGCCAGAGGGACAGAAGAGTAATATCATCTCTCCCATCAGTGTCACTTATGTATTAGGAATGCTTAACGATGGTGCTGCTGGCAACACTGCCAAGGAGATTACCTCAGTTCTTGGATTCGGTGAGAACAACAAGCAGGCCGTCAATGAATTCTGCCAGAAACTGATCCAGGAGGCACCAAAGACAGATCCTTCTGTGACACTCAAGATCGCCAACACTATTATCAGTAATGATTATCGACAGGTAAGACTCGCTCCCCAATATCAGAGCGATATGGAGAATTACTATGAAGCGGAAGTCGCCAGTCTCGATTTCTCGAATAAGACTAATGCCCTGAATCATATCAACGGCTGGTGTAACGATCATACTGAGGGTATGATACCCAAGATCCTGAATGAGAACGAGCTTACTAAAGAAGCCCTTCTATTGTTGATGAACGCCATTTACTTCAAAGCCACTTGGACGGATAAGTTTGATGCCAACGATACAAAGGATGAGTCTTTCACGACTGAGGATGGTGTGCAGAAGACACTGCCCATGATGCATCGCAAGGCGAGAGCCATCTGTGGAGAGAATGATATCTATACGATGCTGAACCTTCCCTATGGTAGTGGCGATAAATGGTCTATGAGGGTGCTGCTTCCAAAGGAGGGCAAGACCATCGATGATGTCATCAACAGTCTCAACCAG
>ONWA01000043.1 GCA_900321425.1 uncultured Prevotellaceae bacterium
ACGGCAGAGAAACCGCCTGTAACTCCTGTTGTCGATCAGGCAGATGAGGCTGCGATGATTCGTGAAGCGGGTCAGAACAGTGACGTTTCCATCTCATTAGGAGTTGGTTCAAGTCGAGGTTTTACTAGATCTCCACTGGTCCCAGGTGAAGGTGGTGTCTTTTCAACAGAGGATAATAGATACCTCGGTGTTTTCTGTTTGTCTACTGGTATTCAGTCTGGCGTTGATGCTTCAACCTTACCTACTAATGTTCAAAAAAATAATTGGAAGGATGATGATACTGGTCTTTTAGTCAGGATGAAAAATGTAGCAGCAAAAGTGGACAATGGTGAAGTCACTTTCTTGGAAGGGGATGGCGCCGATCCTTCATTAGTTAAACATTGTTACTATCCAATGGGTAACTGGATGAAGTATAATTTCTATGCCTACTATCCTAGACAAAATGAAACAGTTGAATTTGTTGGACTGGATAGGCCAACGATAGAGTTTAGTAAAGTTGGTACCTATTATTATCTTCTGGAAAAATACTTTGAGATTGACGGTACTCAGGACATTATTTGGGGTAAGGCTGATCCAACAGAAGCGACTGCTGTTTATCCAGCTGCAAATGCCGCAGAACCTTATAGTGCAAGGTATTTCCGCTTGAAAACGGAAGAGGTAGGAGCAGGTAGTATTGTTAATTTTTATCCGAAATTGAAATTTGAACAACACAAACTGGTTCAATTTAGGTTTTTCGTCAAAGCTATCAATTCTGCTGTTGCTAATGCAGTAACAATAAATAATATATATATACCTAATGCACTTGGTTATCTGTCACTTGTTATTGCAAATCAAGATCGCGAACCTGTAGATTCTATGAAAGAAGGAACGATAAAGGTGTTCGGCAAAAAGAACGTAAAGAAAAAGTTGAATATTAAGTGGCTTACTGGTGCAAATAAAGATAAAGACCGCTTCGATAAAGATGGAAATGGAACTCTGGAAGATCCAATAAATCCTATTCCGACCACTCTCGAGAATTATAATGATCCTATCGGCTATCTGATGCTAGCTTCTCCAACTATAGGAGAAAGTCGTGATCCAAACTTTAAGTATAGTTTGTTTTTGGATTTTTCTTCAGACCGTACTTCTGGTTTTGATTCGTCTGGTACGTTGAGTGTAGATCTGGATACTGAAGGTGGTTTCCAGGAAGGTAAGATATATAATATCGTCGTCACTATAAAATCTCCAGTGGAAATACAGGCAAAAGCCACACTCGCTGGCTGGGTCCCTGTGGAAGATCCAGTATTACTCGATGCAAATTAATCTTCTCTTATATAGTTCCTGTGCATCGAAAAGATGAGCAGGTGGTGTATTTAAAGAAATAAAAAATTGAATGAATAAATATCTCTTTATCCTTGGCATAGTGGGAACAGCATTGATGAGTGCGTGTTCCTCTGACGACTTGACTATGGTCCCTTCTCAAGAAGAGGAGAGAGCATTGATTGTTGAGGCGAGCAAGGATAGTGATGTGCCTATTACTTTGGGGATTGCTTCGAGTCGAGGTGTTACTCGTTCGCCACTTGGAGGAGGTGATCTCTCCATTCCAGAAGGGGAATACCTTGGTGTGTTCTGTCTTTCAACAGGTATTCAGTCCGGCGTTGATGCATCTTTATTACCTTCTAATATAAGACTTAATAGATGGAATAGTGATGATACTGGTCTTTTAGTCAGGATGAAAAATGTACCTGCTTCTGTTTTATCAGGCGATGTTACCTTCATGAATTCAAATGCGACAGCCGTCCAAACCTATTATTACCCAATGGGTAATTGGATGAAGTATAATTTTTATGCCTATTATCCAAGACAAGAAGAAACAGTTGAATTTGTTGGACAAGATAGACCAACGATAGAATTTAGCAAAGATGATAATAATTATTACTATCTTCTTGAAAAATATTATGAGATTGACGGAACTCAGGATATCATTTGGGGTAAGGCTGATCCTCCAGAAGGTGATGCTTTCAGTGCTAGATATTTCATTGAGAATGTTTCAGCAGATAAACCTCAATTTAGCTTTGAGCACAAGTTGGTGCAATTTAGGTTCTTTGTCAAAGCTGCAAATCCTGATGTCGCTGACAATGTTAAAATAACAAATATGTCTGTACCTAATGCTCTTGGGTATTTGGCACTTGTTATTGCAAATCAAAATCCCGCACCTGTAGATTCTATGAAAGAAGGAACGATAAAGGTGTTCGGCAAAAAGAACGTAAAGAAAAAGTTGAATGTTAAGTGGTTAAGTAACGACGATAATTATAAGGATAAAGACCGCTTCGATGGTACTATTGGAAATGCTTTGGCAATTACGACTGATGCTGTAGATTATAATAATCCAGTTGGCTATCTGATGCTTGCCAATCCTGCTATAGGAAAAAGTCGTGATGGAAACTTCAAGTATGAATTGCAGTTGGATTGGGCTAAAAAAGTTGGTGATGATTTTGTAGTGCAGGGCATTCCAATAAGTGTTGAATTGGGTGATGATTTTGCAGAAGGTAAGATATACAACATTGTCGTCACTGTGAATCCAGATTTGAATCCCACACCGTAGGTGCATTTAAAACAAAGGAAACAATAAAGAAACATAACAGACGAATGAAGAAGAAGCTATTGATGACCGTGATGCTTTCGACCTTTTGGTGCGTGGCTACTCGTGCGCAGATGATTGCGGCGAATATCGACGCATTGTGGGCGGTGATGATGTCGCCGAGCATCGGTCTGGAAATGGTGGTAGGCGAACGCTCTACCATCGGGTTGAACGGACTGCTGGTACACAAACCCTACGGCAAGAACATCAAGTTGCTGGAGTTGCAGCCGGAATACAGATACTACTTCTCAGGACGTCCGATGTTTCGTGAGTTTATCGGTATCGGGGCCGTGGGCGGTACCCATGACATCGAGTGGAAAGGTAAGATCTATGACGGTATGAACATAGGCCTGGGTGTGACCTTCGGTTACGTGATGCCCATTGGCAAACGATTTAACGTGGATTTCCACGCTGGCTTCGGAGCCGTGTATTATAACCATAAAGAGTATTTCACTGGCGACCAGTATGACGCTGACTCTGCCGTAGATGGGCTGGAGAAGAATAATGCCTCCGGTTACTACTTGCTGCCCACGCGCATTGGTGTCAGTATAACCTATATAATAAAATGAGCAACTGCATGAAACACCTGTTCCTGGCCTTGTTGCCTGTGATGCTTCTGTCGATGGTGGCGGAGGCTCAGGAGGTGGTGCCTGTCACTGTGCAGGGTCAGGTGACTGTGCATAATAAGGACAACGGAAAGGATATCCGTGAGCGTGTGGAATATACGCTGCTGACAAAGCAGCAGGCACAGGAAGCCAAGGCTGCCTTCGACCGGTTGACGGGTGAGGGCGACAAGTCGCAGAACATCACGGAAGACGAGATAGAGACCATCGACCGCCTGAAGCGCAAATATGGTTTCGTGAAGAAGAACACCACGCGAGCCAGTGGACGCTTCACCATCAATGCCGCGACAACTCTCTGTCTGCTCTTTATCACTGGTCAGGAGGCGAAGGTGTCGGATATCATCGAGATCGAACCGGGAAAGACGGAATATGATGTGGTGATCAACGTGCAGCGTCTGCGCGAGGTGGTGAAGCAGGGTAAAGCCGTAGAACGAGAGTCGATCGGCGGTGGCGGTGGCGATACCGGCGACGGTAACAGTTACTTCCATATCAGCCTGAATATCCCGAAGGGCATCGGTAAGGAGTCGTCACGACTGATCATTCAGACATATGCTGTGTGCTGTCAGACCGATGACACCGTGGCCTATTGTGAGCCGCTGGTGTATGAGGGTAAGGAGTATCATGAACTGCAGAACAAACGCATGGACTATGATTACTTCAGAAATGATCTGCTGGCTGACGCTTATCGCGACGGTATGGAACTGAGCAGCGACGAGTGGATTCGCATCGATACGACGCTGGTCTATGAGAAAGAGGATAAGAACCTGGACTACCGGGGACCGTTTACCTATGTGCTGGAGGACTACCACCATGTGTATAAGAAAGGCGGGTGGGGAGGCACTTGTCTCTTTGAGCGCCCGTTTAAGTTCGTGGATTTCACACCGGCATTGGCTGAGTTACCACTCTCGGAGGAGTTCCGTGAGGATGCCCAGTCGCAGTTCGGACAGGAGAACCGCGACCTGCAGCTGCGCTTCGTGGTGGGTAAGGACGTGCTCGAAGAGGACTCGATGAACCAGGTGAACATCGACAAGCTGATCAGTGAGCTCCGTTCTTATGGTGACAAGCTCGTGGCACCGAAGATTCAGGGTTTTGCTTCGCCGGAAGGTAGCATGAAGGTGAACCAGGATCTGGCCTTGCGTCGTGCCCAGTATGCGGCCCGTATCATTCAGCGCTACCTACCCAGTGGAGTGACGGTATCGAGCTCATCGAGCGTCTATACCTGGAACGATGTGGTGGATGCACTTGCCAAGAAGGGTAAGACGGAGATCGTTGACCAGGTGAGAGCCATCATCGACAGGACGGAGGATCCTTACCGCGAGCTGCGCCAGCTGGAGTACTATGATACGGAAATCGAACCCGTGCTGGAGAGCATGCGTGCCATGCGAGCCTCCTACCAGTATCTGCGGGCGAAGGTGCTCTCGCCTGAGGAGGCTGTGGAGGAGTATTTTACCCATAAGCGCGACTACCAGACTGGTAAGAAGAAGTTCTCGAACGGTGACTTCTGGAATATCTACAACAGTCTGGAGGATGAGGCTGAGGCTGACTCGCTGACACTCTTGGCGTATAATTACATCACCAAGGATCCGGAATATGCGACGGAGAACATCATCGCACCCTATGTGGCTAACCGCTATGCCATTTACAACCTGAAGAAAGGCACGCCTAACGCCCGGATCTTGGAGCCGTTTATCGACCTGTCGTACCGTAATGTCAATGCGAAGAAAGGTATCGATGACTTCCTGACTATCACCATCAACCGCAAGGAGATCCTGCTGAACCAGGCGGTGACTTATTTCCAGGAGCAGAAGATGGACTCGGCGATGTATTTCATCAACTGGCTGCGACGTGCTCAGGTGAGCGATGCCACCCTGGATAACCTGGAGAAATATATGGACCTGAAGAGACTGCACTTCATCCATAACAAGAGCCTGCAACAGCGACAGGCCTATGAGGCCGCGAAGAACTTCGTGCTCTCCGTGAGCGACGAGAACAAGGCTATCCTCTATTCGGAGATCCCAGACTGGGGTATGACCGACGAGGCGATGAAATATGTGGATAAGCTGCCCGACAACTCGGCTAAGAAGTGGTATCTGAAAGCGCTGCTGTGGGTGGATAAGGCCGGCAAGGAGCCGCGCGACTTTGATGAGTCGGAGACGGTGACAGCTAACAGCGACTTTAAGGTTCTTACCCCGGCGGAGGAGGATCAGCTGATGATGAGTAATCCGGGAGAATACAACCTGTATATGGAGAAATTGTCGGCATGGCAGCACCAGCGTGACTCGATTGCGGCAGCACGTCCCAAACAGGCCGACGATGACATAGACATTGAAGGCATACCGTATTATCTGGCGTATTTCAATCATGCCTTCGAACTGGAGCCGCTCTATAAGCGTATCTATTTCACGGAGGGACACGTCACGGAGGATTTGAGAAGGCAATATAAGTACAAGAATAAGAATATACCAGCTTACCGCAAGTTGTTCCGTCTGCTCTACGAACAGGATCAGAAACGTAAAGAGGAAGAGTATGAGGACAACGGAGAGAATGAAGAGCTGAATAATGAAGAGACAGAACAACATGAAGAGAATATTGCTGATACTGCTCATCTGTAATGTGACCCTTGCCAGTGGTCATGCTTTTACGCTGTCGATGGATGAATTGACCGCGCCTAGCGATACGACCCGATATGGAGAGGATAGCGACGAGGCTACCAACGATACCATCAACCGTCAGGCGAAGAACAGGGCTGAGGGTGTGGATGCAATCATGCTGGTGATGGAGAGACGCTATAAGGCCTACAACGAGGAGTTTACGAAGAAGTGGCACGACCACCTCTTCATACAGGCAGGTCTCGGCTTTGAAAAGATGGCTTCTGCCGGTGCCGGCTATCAGTTCAACACCTTGAGCGCATTTAACTTAGGTGTTGGTAAGCAGTTTAACAAGTTCAACACGCTACGCCTGATGTTTCACGGGGCCTGGGGCTACCAGCAGTCGAAAGACCGACTCTTCACGAAATTCGGTCTGCGCCTGGATCATACCTTCAGTCTGTCGTCGTTCTTCAGCGGCTACAAGCCATCGCGACTGCTAGATATCTCAACCCTGTTGGGTGTGGGTGTGCAGTTCAGTAACCTGAGTTATAAGAACAAGCTCTGGGAGGAAGAGTTGCAGAGGCAGATGGACGAGTGGGAGGCACTGGGCGACATGGAGGAGGTGCAGCTGATTCGTGACAACTGGCCGAAGGATAAAAGTGCTACGGCTTTTGAGGCGCATATCGGTGCACAGCTGAAGTTCTTTACGGGTCCGCAGGGCTATATCTCCGTGGAACCATACGTCGGTATGGGTGGGGCTAGCACGGATCTCACCGAACATAAGAACTGGCGTAAGACGGATATCTTCTATGGACTTAATTTAAACTATATCTACTATATCCATAACAACCTCTCGCCCAGAGAGCGTATGAACTATATCAAGAACCGATATGTCAGGGATCTGCTCTCTGCCGACTCGGTACTGCTCAGTTGGCAGCAGCCGTGGTTCTTTGAGTTTTCCAATGGTATCGACTTCCTATCGGGCAGTCAGCTGAGTACTGGCGAGACGATGGGCCATGATATTGCCCTGAGTGTCGGACGTTGGTTCTCGCCTGTGATCGGTCTGAGACTGACGGGCTCCGTGCGTCAGATGACCTGGCGTAAGAGCTTCGTGCCGGTGAAGGATGAAATGCTGCCGCAGTCTCACGGCTACGAATCTAGTCTGCATAATATTTATACGGGCGTCAGACTGGAGGCGATCTTCAATCCTTTCGGCTTCATGAATAACTTCACCTGGAACAACTCGCTGGGTGCCTATCTGTTGGGTGGCTATGAGTATGGTTGGGTGACGAAATACCAGGATCAGAAACTCAGTACGCGAAGTGAGGGCTATACGGGTGGTATCCACCTGTGGGCGAAGTTGAGCGACGGGTTGCACCTGTTTGTGGAACCCCGTTATATCCACTATGTCTATAAGGTGCCCTATACCAACGTGGACTGGAACAAACAGTTCTCCGACAACAGCTTCTCTGTGAGTGTCGGTTTCTCGGTGGCTACCCGTTCACGTCAGTTCCGGAACATGGATCGTGATGAGTCCCGTGGCGGTTATCCGTTGCGTCAGGTGAAGGTAGGTGTGGCCGGTGGCTTTAACATATTCCACACCAAGGAATCGAATGACAGAGGTATTGACCTTGGCTATAATGGTAAATTATGGGGCGAATATCATCTTAACAGACTGCATTCTTTCCGGCTTGCGGGTGAGTTCGTGGGACTGAAGACGATGGGTGCCTCGGAATTCTATGACTATAATATGGAGAGTGCGGACCCCGAAAGTACGGTTGTCACACGAGAGGGTTTGTGGGATCATCAACTGAAGTTTGTTCTGGCAAGTGCTGGTTATCAGGTGAACTTGAGCAATCTGCTGGTAGGTTATCAGGCGCAGCGGAAAGTTGACCTGAGTGTGTTCCTTGGTCCGTCGCTGATGATTCCTATTCAGGATAAGGCGGTGATCTCTCCTAACGAGCGTGTGATGGCAGGACATGAGGTGGGTTTGGTAGAGCCGTTTACGAAAGGCGGTATGTCGTTTGGCGGACATCTCGGCGTGAAAATGCGGATGGCTCTCAGTTCACGCCTCTCCCTCATTGTAGAACCGACGGCTTACTTCCTGGGTAATGCCAATCTGCCCTGTATTAATTTCCTCGGCGTGAAGTATATGCAGACGGTGAATGCCGGTTTACAGGTTGAATTTTAAATCATGATGAACTGAAATATGAACAGAATACGAATCATACTTGTTGTCGCTGTTTTAGGCCTGTTGAGGGGCAGTGTGCTCCCTGTGGTTGCGCAGAGCGATCCGAAGGCAGCAATGGAGGCCATCAATTATGTGATCCGCCATGTGCGTCCTTCAACAGGAGCGGAGCCGTTGGCGGAGGAACTGTGTAAGAGGTTCAAGAAGCATCCGGAAGTGACTGTGGCTATCGGTGAGGCCTTCTATCAGGCTGGCGACAGTCTCACGGCTAAGAAGTATTTCCGCAGGGCAATCCAGGAACACCCGGACTATGCACCGGTCTATATCGCTGCAGGTGCCTGGGCTGAAGAACGTTATAATGCATATGATGAGGCAATGGAATGGTATGACCAAGCCATCAAAGCCAACCCCAAGGATTCCACCGGCTATATACGTTATGCCAAGGTGCTGACAAAACTGAGACGGCCTGCAGAGGCTGCCGACAAGATTAAGGAGATTACCCAGTATGTGCCTGAATTCCCTGTAAATAAGGAGATTGCGAGAATATATGCCAATCTGGGACAACTCTCGGAGGCCATTGATTTCTATGCCAAAGAGAATCTGGATAATCTGGATTCTGAGGATCTTAAGGATTATGCCACCGACTTGTTCCTTAAACATCAGTATAAGGAGAGCTTGGAGGTAGCGAAGTTTGGTGTAGGGAAGTTCCCCAAGCTGGCACCGTTGAGTCGTCTTTGTTTATACAACAGTGTGGAACTAAAAGAATTTAAGGATGCTGTGAAGCACGGAGATTATCTGTTTACGAAAACCGAGAAGCATAATAACACGTGGCAGGACTTGTATTATATGGCACTGGCCTGCAAGGGTGCTAACGAGCCATCAAGGGCACTTACCTGGTTTGAACAATGCACGAAAGCAAAGGATATCAGTGAGCGTGAGCGTAATGAGTCGTACCGAAGCATCGCTAGGATATACAAAGATATGGGAGAATATGATCAGGCTTCTGAGGCTTACGACAGGTTATATCAGTTACAGAAGGCTGAGAACAATGTTTCCGCACAAGATATCAACATGCATGCCCGTTTGTTCCTTGAACAGAGTACAGAGGTGAATGGTGAAGAGGTCTATGAGTGCTATCGCAAGGCAAACAGACTGTATGAACTGTTGGCTCAGGAGTCGCCCGATAATGCGCCCTTGGCATACCATGCGATCATGCAGAACTTCCAGCGTATGGATCCTAACTTTGAGCAGAAACTCGCGATAGAGCCTGCAAACAGGCTTATTAACCTGCTTAAGGGAAAATCGGATCTCAGTGATACAGAGAAGCGGCTGCTGGCCGACGGCTATTGGACACTTTGCTACAATCAGGCTATTACCCGCCCCCTGTATAGAGGCATTGTCAAGAAATGGGGTGAGGAGATCCTGAAGCTGAATCCGGCTGACGAACGCCCCAAACGTATCTTTGTAACTTTGAAGATACAGTATCCTTGATTGCAAATACAGTGAATTTGCTTTTTAAGACCTTGCTAAATCGGGAAGTTAATAACTGGCGGAGCAGGGGATGCCGGCAGCGATGACACGGTCGCGGATGGCATCCAACTGTTCATGCGTGGCCTTTAGCAACCCTTGGGTCGGTGTCTCGCGGTCGATGGTGTAGATCATCACCTGTTGCGGGGCGATGTCCTTCACGACTTCAAGCCAGGGGTTGACATATTCATCGCCTGTATTGTCAACAGATTCACCCTTACATTCACCGCGCATGAACATGGTCTGGATGATGACATGTCCATGGAAAGCCTTGAGGCGGTCG
>ONWA01000019.1 GCA_900321425.1 uncultured Prevotellaceae bacterium
TTTTGTCTGCCCTGCCGACTTCGGGTGGACGGATCTAGGCACATGGGGCTCCCTGCTCGCCCAGAGCAAGAAGGACCTCTACGGGAATGCATGCATCGGCAACGACATCTCTGTCTTTGAATCGCATAATACCATTATCCATACCACTCAAGAGAAAAAGGTCGTAGTTCAAGGGTTGGACGGCTATATCGTGGCTGAGAACGAGGACACGCTGCTCATCTGCAAACTGTCAGAAGAACAACGCATCAAGCAGTTCTCGGGCGAGGCGTAGTCTGGATTGTCAAACAAAATGACAACCTCCGGCCAACACCTCCATAATTGTTCATACGCATCATTTGCTTCAATCATCCGTATGATTTATCAAAATGATGCGTATGATTCGTTCTATTCATGCGCATCGTCATTTCAAGCCATGCGTATGCGCAAAACCGATTTGTCAAGGAATCGGTCAACAAGACACATCAGATTCACCCTTAAAAAGTATGATGCCCAGTCACGGGAATGCACAAAAAAGAGGCAAAACTATGGTACTTTGCCGATAAGTTTGTAATTTTGCAGCCAATATAGGAAACAATGGCATGAACGGAACGAAAGTAATCAATGATCCCGTATTCGGATTTATCAAGATACCCCGGGGATTGCTCTACGACATTGTCAGTCATCCCCTGATGCAACGGCTAAACCGCATCAGCCAGCTTGGGCTCACCTCCGTGGTGTACCCCGGAGCCCGGCATACCCGATTCCAACACTCGCTGGGTGCCTTTTACCTGATGAGTGAAGCCATTCTCTCCCTACAGCAGAAAGGACAGTTTATCTTCGACTCAGAGGCAGAAGCGGTACAAGCAGCTATCCTGATGCATGACATCGGTCACGGACCGTTTAGTCATGTATTGGAGAACACACTGATACAAGGAATCTCACACGAAGAAATATCCCTCCTGATGATGGAACAGATTAATCAGGATTTGGGGAACAACCTGAATCTCGCTATCCATATCTTTAAAGATGAGTACCCCAAGAAATTCCTGCACCAGCTACTCTCAAGCCAGTTGGATATGGACCGTTTGGACTACCTCAGACGCGATTCGTTCTACACAGGAGTTACTGAAGGCAATATCGGCAGTGCAAGAATCATCAAGATGCTGAATGTGGTAGATGATTCTCTTGTGGTGGAGTCCAAAGGCATATATTCCCTGGAAAACTATCTGACTACCCGAAGGTTGATGTATTGGCAAGTATACCTGCACAAGACAACCGTTGCCTATGAGAAAGTATTACTGAACATGCTGAAAAGAGTGAAATTCCTAACAAAGGAAGGACGTGACATCTTCGCATCGCCAGCCCTGAAATACTTTCTGGTCAATGACGTTGATGCCCAATGGTTCAGCACACACGAAGAGGCCTTAAGAATGTATGAAGAATTGGATGATTCCGACCTATGGAGCGCAATGAAAGCATGGAAGCATCACGATGACAAGATTCTCGCAACCCTCGCTACGGATATGCTCAACAGAAAGATATTCAAGGTCATCGTAAACGAGATGCCTTTCACAGAGGAAGAAATCACAGACACAGCCACGCAAATAGCTGCGGAAATGGGAATCAGTACAGAGGAAGCCAAGGAATATATGATGCATGTGAGCAACATAGGGAAAGACATGTATGACGTAAATGACGACAGCATCGCAATTCTATACAAAGACGGCAGTATCAAAGACATCTCCGAGGCCTCTGAATTGCTAAATGTTCAGTTACTTTCTAAAAAAATTACTAAATATTACCTGTGTTATCAGCGTATCTGAAATATTTTTGGTACATTTGCAAAAAATATTGATTAACAAGTATGGAATTTACAGCCAAACAGATTGCTGAGTATATCGGCGGGAAAGTAGAAGGTAACGAGCAGGCCACTGTTCACACATTCGCAAAAATAGAAGAAGGACAGCCTGGTGCAATATCTTTTTTATCAAATACAAAATATACACACTTCCTCTATGAAACTAAGTCAAGCATTGTACTGATCAATGAAGATTTTCAACTAGAGAAACCGGTGCAAGCAACCCTGATTCGTGTAAAGAATGCCTATGAGAGTATCGCCCAACTGCTACAGCTATACACCTCTACCCTTCCTAAGAAAACAGGAATAGACAGTCTGGCGTTCATCTCACCCAACGCATCCATTGGAAAAGATGTGTATATCGGAGCCTTTGCATATATCGGTGATGGAGTCGTGGTGGGTGATCATGCGCAGATTTATCCCCATACAGTAATAGGTGACGATGTCCGGATAGGCAGCCATTGTCTGCTTTATCCCAATGTAACGATTTACCAAGGATGTAAACTGGGAAATCGTGTAACCATCCATGCAGGTAGTGTAATAGGTGCCGACGGTTTTGGGTTTGCTCCAACAGCTACTGGCTACGACAAGATACCCCAAATTGGCATCGTGGTCATTGAAGACGACGTAGAGATAGGCGCCAATACCTGTATTGACCGTTCAACCATGGGGCAAACCATCATCCATAAAGGAGTCAAACTGGATAATCTCATTCAGATTGCCCACAATGTGGAGGTTGGAGAGCATACGGTGATGTCGGCACAAGTGGGAATTGCTGGCAGTACTAAAGTAGGTCAATGGTGTATGTTTGGAGGACAAGTGGGATTGTCTGGTCACATCACTATCGGTGATAAAGTCCTTCTTGGTGCGCAAAGTGGTGTTCCCAGTAGTCTCAAGAGTAATCAGGAACTCATAGGTACACCGCCCATGAAGATGAGAGACTACTTTAAGTCGCATATTATTTACCGCCAACTTCCAGAGATGCATAAAGAATTGGAAGCATTAAAGAAACAAGTAGAAGAATTGAAAAAAAACAAATAGTTACGATATGAAACAACAAACACTGAAAGGAAGCTTTTCTCTCTTTGGAAAAGGTCTGCACACTGGACTAAGTCTAACAGTAACCTTCAATCCTGCTCCAGAAAATACGGGATATAAGATTCAGCGTATTGATCTGGAAGGACAACCAGTCATTGACGCTGTAGCAGAAAATGTAGTAGACACCCAAAGAGGCACAGTCCTCGGCAAAGGAGATGCTCGTGTTTCTACTGTTGAGCACGGTTTGTCAGCCTTGTATGCAATGGGCGTTGATAACTGTTTGATACAAGTGAATGGTCCCGAATTCCCGATACTTGACGGTAGTGCTGTTAAATACGTGGAAAAGATTCAAGAGGTAGGCATTGAGGAACAAAATGCTCCCAAGGACTGGTATATTATCCGTAAAAAGATAGAAGTGAAAGACGAGGAAACAGGTTCATGCATTACCATTCTTCCCGACGAAGAGTTTAGTGTTACAGCCATGTGCTCCTTCGAGTCAAAATTCATTAATAGTCAATTTGCCACACTGGAGAAAATGGAGGATTACCCCAAAGATATTGCTCCCGCCCGCACTTTTGTCTTCGTTCGTGACATTGAGCCGTTGCTTCAAGCAAACCTCATCAAAGGTGGAGACTTGGATAATGCTATCGTTATCTATGAACGTCAGACAACTCAGGAACGTTTAGACAAGCTGGCAGATATGCTTCATGTTGAACATCGGGATGCGACAGAACTCGGATATATCCAGCATAAACCACTGGTTTGGGAGAACGAGTGTACACGTCATAAATTACTCGATGTCATTGGCGACATGGCGATGATTGGTAAGCCCATTAAGGGACGTATTATTGCCACCCGCCCAGGACATACCATCAATAACAAGTTCGCCCGTCTGATGAGGAAGGAGATTCGCAAGCACGAAATACAGGCACCTATATATGACCCGAATGAGGAACCCATCATGGATGTAAATCGCATCCGTGAACTACTTCCCCACAGATACCCTATGCAATTAGTAGACAAGGTAATTGCATTAGGAGCCACCAGTATTGTAGGTGTAAAGAATATTACTAGTAATGAGCCATTTTTCCTTGGGCACTTCCCTGAAGAGCCCGTTATGCCTGGCGTTCTTCAGATTGAAGCTATGGCACAATGTGGTGGTCTGTTAGTACTGAACACACTTGAAGACCCTAAACGATGGTCAACCTATTTCATGAAGATTAACGATGTCAAGTTCCGCCAGAAGGTAGTACCAGGAGACACCCTCATCTTCAAGGTTGAATTGTTGGCTCCTGTTCGTCATGGTATCTCATCTATGAAAGGCTATATCTTTGTAGGAGACCATATTGTGGCAGAAGCCACATTTACAGCACAAATTGTAATGAACAAATAAGGAATCACGAAATAGTGAGAGATTGATATGAATACAATACATCCATTAGCTATCATAGATCCCGAAGCAAAACTCGGCGATGGCAACATTATTGGTCCTTTCTGTGTGGTAGACAAAAATGTTGTTATCGGTGACAATAACAAATTCTACAATAGTGTTACTATTCATTATGGTGCCCGAATCGGTAATCATAATGAATTTTTCCCGGGGGCAAGTATCTCCACCAAACCTCAAGATCTGAAATTTCAAGGTGAAGATACCACCTGTGAGATTGGCGATAACAACTCCATCCGTGAGAATGTGACTATCAGCCGCGGTACCGCATCAAAAGGGAAAACTGTTGTTGGCAACGGCAACCTCCTGATGGAAAATATGCACATCGGTCATGACTGCACTATCGGTAACGGCTGTATCATCGGCAATTCCACCAAGTTTGCAGGTGAAGTTACTGTCGATGACTATGCGATTATCTCTGCATGTTGTCTATTCCATCAGTTCCTGCATATCGGTGGGTACATTATGTTCCAAGGGGGCAGTCGCACGAGCCAAGACATCCCCCCCTATGTCATAGCGGGCAAAGAGCCGATACGTTATGCTGGAGTGAACTTAATTGGCCTACGCCGTAGAGGATTCCCCAATGAGACCATAGAAAATATCCATGATGCCTATCGCATTATATATGCACAGGGTGTACTCAAAGATGGAGTTGCCGAAGCACGAGCCAAGTATCCAAACTCTAAAGAAGTGGAATACATCTGTTCATTTATTGAATCCTCCAAACGAGGAATTATCAGATAAAAGCAGGTAGCATGAAGACTCTGGTGGTGATAACAGGTCCTACAGCGGTCGGAAAGACAAATCTCTGTCTGGCATTTGCTCAACATCTCGGCATTCCCATTATCAATGCCGACTCAAGACAAATATACAAAGAGCTGAAAATCGGTACTGCTGCCCCTACCCTAGAACAACAAGCCATCGTAAAGCATTATTTCGTTGGGAACATCAGTATTCACGACTACTATAATGTATCCATGTACGAACAAGAGGTGTTGGAGTTGCTGGAACATGAGTTATTCCCCAACCATCATATCGCTTTAATGACTGGTGGGTCAATGATGTACATTGATGTCGTCTGTCATGGTATCGACAACATCCCGACAGTAAATGCAGAGACTCGCAAGACCATGAAAAGACGATATGAAGAAGAAGGTATCGACCGACTTTGTGATGAATTAAAAGTATTGGATCCAGCCTATTATGCGGTCGTAGACCGAAAAAATCACAAGCGTGTCATCCACGCTTTGGAAATCTGTCATATGACGGGTAAACCATATACCTCATTTCGTACAGAACAGAAAAAACAACGGCCGTTTCGGATTGTCAAGATAGGACTCAACCGTGAACGTGAAGAACTTTACCATCGGATAGACCAACGAGTAGATCAGATGATGAAAGACGGACTGCTCGATGAAGTTAGGGGGCTATACAATGAACGGCATCAGAATGCATTGAATACTGTAGGTTACAAGGAACTATTCGAATATATCGACAATCGCTGCAGTCTTGATGAAGCCGTTGAACGGATCAAATATCACACTCACCGCTATGCTCGCAAACAGCTAACATGGTTTAAAAGGGATACCACCGTAAGATGGTTTCATCCCGATGAAGAAGAAAACATTTTGAATTATATTTCACAATATGAACATTGATTATTCTGAATATGGAGATCGTTTAGGCTATTTCGCTCGTCTATGCTGGAGTAAAATCCATCATATAGGTCCCTGGTATAAAGGTCTTTATCAAGGAAGAGCTTGGTATACAAAGATAGCAGTAGCCTTGTCTACAATCGTTATTCTGTTTATCACTTATCTGGTGATGGTAGACATTAATTTCCTGTGGCTGTTTGGTAAGTCACCCTCTATCAGTGATGTCAAGAACACCCATCCTGCCGAAGCTTCACAGATATATAGTGCCGATGGGAAAATGATTGGCAAGTTCTTTAGTGAGAATCGCATGCCCGTCACTTACGAAGATGTAAATCCCGACTTTTGGAAGGCATTAATCGATACCGAAGATGAGCGTTTTTATCATCATCATGGAATAGACTACCAAGGGGTTGCTGCTGCATTGAAAGACTATATGCTGCATCGTGATGCTCGAGGAGCTTCTACCATCACCCAACAGTTGGCCAAAAACCTGTTTAGGGTTCGCACCCAATATTCTACTGGTCTGCTGGGCAATATTCCAGGATTGAAAATCCTTATCATGAAGAGCAAGGAATGGATTACTGCCTATAAATTAGAATGGTATTTCTCTAAAAATGAGATTCTAACCATGTATGCCAACACAGTAGACTTCGGATCAAATTCCTTTGGCATCAAAACCGCATCCAAAACCTATTTCGGAACAACCCCAAAGAATATTCGCATTGAACAGGCTGCTATCCTCGTTGGTTTGTTGAAGGCGACGACTTACTATAATCCTCGTATTAACCCTAAGAATGCACTGGCTCGACGGAACATTGTGCTTGACCTAATCTATCAACATGGGCATATCACCCGACAGGAGTGCGATTCATTAAAACAAATCGACATCAAACTCGACTATAGCGTAGAGAATGCATACGATGGTGAAGCCAACTACTTCCGTGAGGCAATAGCCGACTGGATGAAAAAATGGTGCAAGGAGTATTATGGTGAAGATCGTACATATGCATACTACACAGAAGGTCTGAAGATTTACACCACCATCGATAGTCGTATGCAGCGCTATGCAGAAGAAGCTGCTATCAAACAGATGAAACAAGTTCAGAAGACGTTTAACCAGCATTGGGGAAATGTCAACCCATGGCAAGACGAACATCATAACGAGATTCCTAACTTCATCGAAGACCTGGCCAAAAAGACACCTTATTATAAAGTACTCCATCAGAAATATGACGGTAATCAGGATTCTATTGACTATTACCTGAACAAACCTCATCAAGTTAAACTTTTTGACTACGAACAGGGATATATAGTGAAAGAGATGTCTACGCTCGACAGCATTCGTTATATGGAACATTTCATGCACTGTGGTTTTGTAGCCATAGAGCCTCAGACAGGACATGTTAAGGCATGGGTAGGAGATATCGATTTCAAAACCTGGAAATATGATAAGGTAACTGCTATGCGCCAACCAGGATCAACCTTCAAACTCTTTGTCTATTCCGAAGCGATCAACCAAGGTATTACACCCTGCGACTACCGTAAGGACGAATATATTTCCATGAAGGTAATGGATCACGGCAAGGAGGTGACCTGGGCACCTACTAATGCTGATGGCAGATTCTCTGGTGCCAACATCTCACTGAAACAAGCCTTTGCTATGAGTATCAATAGTGTGGCGGTTCGGCTTGGACAGGAAGTAGGTATTAACAATATTGTGAGGACTGCCCATGAGATGGGCATCAAATCGAAATTGGATGCCACACCTTCGCTGACATTAGGAGCCAGTGATGTCAACCTACTTGAGTTGGTTAACGCATATTGTACACCTGTAAACGATGGTAAAGCCATTGATCCAATACTGGTTACACGAATTGAAGATCGTGATGGAAATGTTATCTATGAAGCCAAACCCGAAGTACGCCAAGCACTATCAACTAGAAGTGCTTTCTATGTTCAACAATTGCTGATGGGAGGTATGAGTGGAACGTCATCCAGATTACGCAGTTTTGTAGGCGATGCCAATTCAGATACCGATTTTGGAGGTAAGACAGGTACCTCCAATAATCACTCCGATGCATGGTTTATCGGTACTACACCTCGTCTTGTGGTTGGTGCATGGGTAGGCGGAGAGTACCGATGTATCCATTTCCGCACAGGACAGTTAGGACAAGGAAACCGTACTGCATTGCCTATTTGCGGATATTTCCTAGGGGCTGTTTTGGCTGACAAGCAGTTCGCTCATTACCGCACAAAATTCAAGATTCCTAATGATGTAGACATCAATATCAATGATTACAACTGTGGAGGTTATTTACGTACACTCAATGATAGTGATTCACTGAAGATTGATTCACTGGCAACAGATGAGTTTGAAGAGATAGACGAAGAAGGCAATCCGATCATCCACCATAAGGTACCGAAACCGGACGAGGAGCAGACCATTCCTGCTGAATCAACTGGTGAAACTGCTACTTTAGAAGCTACTGAGCCCAAGAAACGGAGAGGACTACATGCATAAACGATAGAAAATGATTGAGATCGGTCAAGAAATGTGGTGTTTTCTGCATAATTTTGAAAAATTTTCTAATTGTGTCCCCACACAACAACTTTCATTTAAAAAAAACTAAGAAAAATTTTGTCAGTATAAAAAAAGGGATTAACTTTGCAGCGTTATCCTGAAAACAATCTTTTTACCTTAAGAAACTAATACCTATTGGAGATGGGAGTGGTCGCCTGTGAAGGACACCACTTTTTTTTGTGCCTTACCGAGATTGTTAAATATTTATAAATCTAGAACAATTATTTTATCACACCATTATATATATCAATTAAAAGCAGTACCTTTGCACCCCGATATGAGTCCGTGGAGGCAGAATGAAGTGTGTACGACCGTATACCGCCTTACGGAAACCCTTTTTACAAACAATTAATAAATGTACGCAATTGTAGAAATTCAGGGTCAACAGTTCAAGGTTGAGGAAGGCAAAAAGCTCTTTGTTCATCACATGAAGGATGCAGAAGCCGGAAAGACCGTTGAATTTGACAAAGTACTGCTCGTAGATGCTGACGGCGCAGTAAAGGTTGGCGCACCGACCGTAAAGGGCGCAAAAGTAGTGTGTGAAGTAGTGAACCCACTTGTCAAGGGTGACAAGGTGATTGTATTCAAGATGAAGCGTCGTAAGGACTATCGCAAGAAGAACGGTCATCGTGCTCAGTTCACTCAAGTAGAAGTTAAATCAGTAATCGCTTAAATTCAAGGAGGAATTAGAAATGGCACATAAAAAAGGTGTTGGTAGTTCTAAGAACGGCCGCGAGTCAGCAGCTCAAAGATTAGGCGTGAAGATTTGGGGTGGACAGAAGTGTATCGCTGGTAACATCATCGTTCGTCAGCGTGGTACGAAGCACAACCCAGGCAAGAATGTAGCTATTGGTAAGGACGACACGCTCTACGCTCTCGTAGACGGTACCGTTAACTTCCACAAAGGAAAGTTTAACAAGAGTGTTGTTTCTGTAATACCAGAAGCAGAGGCCTAACCGCATTTTTTAAGTAAAAAATTTATTCCAAACAAACAACAGAGTCCCGATTCTCCCGAGTATCGGGATTTCTTCTTTAAAAAGAATTCAATATGTTGACACTCAAACTCATCAACGAGGAAACAGAACGCGTTGTTCGTGGCTTGGAGAAGAAGCACTTCCCACAGGCTAAGGAAGCAATTGACAACGTACTGGTAATAGATAAGCGCCGCCGTGAAACACAGCAGGATCTTGATAAATGCCTGAACGAGCAGAAAATACTTTCAGGACAAATCGGGAAACTCATGAAAGAAGGTAAGCGCGATGAGGCTGAACAGACCAAAAAGACTGTAGCCTCTCTGAAAGAGCAATCCAAACAGTTGGAAGAGCAGATGGCCAAAGCTCAGGAGGAGATGACAACCCTACTCTGCCAGATTCCTAACATCCCTTATGATGAAGTACCTGAAGGATCAACTGCCGAGGATAACCATGTAGTCAAAAGTAACTTGAAAGAGTGCGACGGCAATGATACCGTAGGCAATTGGAATGTCAACCCATCACTGAATATTATGAATCCACTTCCCCATTGGGAGTTGGCTAAGAAATACAACCTCATTGATTTCGACCTTGGTGTGAAGATCACAGGTGCCGGTTTCCCTGTCTATATTGGCAAGGGAGCTCGTTTACAGCGTGCATTAATCAACTTCTTCCTCGACGAGGCTCGCAAGAGTGGTTATACGGAGATTATGCCTCCCACGGTAGTGAATGCCACGTCGGGTTATGGAACGGGACAGTTGCCCGACAAAGAAGGACAGATGTACCACTGTGAGGTAGATGATTTCTATCTGATTCCTACTGCCGAAGTACCTGTCACAAACATCTATCGCGATGTCATTCTTGACGAGAAGGATCTGCCCATTAAGAACTGCGCATATACAGAGTGCTTCCGTCGCGAAGCGGGTTCCTATGGCAAGGATGTACGCGGTCTGAACCGTCTTCATGAGTTCTCAAAGATAGAAATTGTACGCATTGACAAGCCAAGCCATTCAAAAGAAAGTCACAAGGAGATGCTGGAACACGTTGAAGGACTGCTCAAGAAACTCGAGTTACCTTATCGAATCCTTCTGCTATGTGGTGGTGATCAAAGCTTTACTTCATCCATCTGCTACGACTTTGAAGTATATTCAGAAGCACAAGGTCGTTGGTTGGAGGTATCAAGCGTATCCAACTTCGACAACTATCAGGCAAATCGTTTGAAGTGCCGCTATCGCAATAGCGAGACAAAGAAGACGGAACTCTGTCACACACTCAATGGTTCTGCTTTAGCCCTCCCTCGAATCGTGGCAGCCATCTTGGAAAACAACCAAACGGAAAAGGGAATCAGAATCCCCGCTGCTCTAATACCATATACAGGATTTGAGTGGATAGACTAACATATATTTAATATAAAAGGCGAAATGTTTTGCATTTCGCTTTTTTTTATTTAATTTTGCATGTAAATTGACACTAAACAATGCAGATATGAATAAAATTGTCAGAAAAGAGCAATTCTCAGAGAAAGTTTTCTCGTTTGAGATTGAAGCTCCATTGATTGCCAAAAGTCGTAAGGCTGGTAACTTTGTGATCGTTCGCGTTGATAAGAAGGGAGAGCGAATGCCATTAACCATCGCTGGTGCTGACATTCAAAAAGGAACGATTACACTTGTCGTACAGATGGTGGGACTTTCTTCAAAAAAATTGTGCGCACTCAACGAAGGCGAATATGTAGCTGATGTTGTAGGTCCATTGGGTAACCCTACGCATATTGAGAAATATGGCACTGTTGTATGTGCCGGTGGAGGTCTCGGTGTTGCCCCAATGTTACCGATTATTCAGGCATTGAAGGCTGCAGGCAACCGTGTACTTTCTGTGATGGCCGGTCGTTCCAAAGACCTGATTATCCTAGAGGACAAGGTACGCGAGAGTTCCGATGAAGTGATTATCATGACCGATGATGGTAGCTACGGCGAGAAAGGCGTTGTAACAGTAGGTATTGAGAAGTTCATTGAGCAAGAGCATATCGACAAGGTCTTTGCCATCGGTCCTCCTATCATGATGAAGTTCTCGAATCTCACTGCCCAGAAGCACAATATCCCTTGTGAGGTTTCATTGAATACGATTATGGTCGATGGTACTGGTATGTGTGGTGCTTGTCGTCTGACGATAGGTGGAAAGACAAAGTTTGTATGCATCGACGGTCCCGAATTTGACGGTGCATTGGTCGATTGGGATGAAATGTTCAAGCGAATGGGTACTTTCAAACGCGCTGAACAGGAGGAGTTGGAGCATTACGAGGAACATCTTGAGTCATTCGCTGGCAATACAACTGAAAACCAGACAGACAAAACCACCGATGTCGTCATGGACTCCGACCCCACCAATGATACCATCGATGTATTGACAGATAGAAGTGCAACTTGGCGGGAAGAACTGCGCAAGAGCATGAAACCGAAAGAGCGTACAGCCATCGAGCGTGTCAAGATGCCAGAGCTTGATCCTGTCTATCGCGCTACGACCCGTACTGAGGAAGTGAATATCGGACTCACCAAAGAGATGGCAATGACAGAAGCCAAGCGTTGTCTTGACTGCGCCAAACCCACTTGTGTTGAAGGCTGCCCTGTTAACATCAATATTCCTTCATTCGTTAAGAACATCGAACGCGGACAGTTCTTGGCTGCTGCCAAGGTGCTGAAGAACACCTCTGCCCTACCCGCAGTGTGCGGTCGTGTCTGCCCACAGGAGAAACAATGTGAGAGCAAGTGTATCCACCTGAAGATGAACGAGCCCGCTGTGGCCATCGGTTATCTGGAGCGTTTCGCTGCCGACTTTGAGCGTGAAAGCGGCAATATCTCTTTGCCTGAAATTGAGCCTGCCAACGGCATCAAAATTGCTGTTGTCGGTTCTGGTCCTGCAGGTCTGTCATTTGCTGGAGATATGGTAAAACGCGGTTATGATGTATATGTATTTGAAGCACTCCACGAGATTGGCGGTGTATTGAAATATGGTATTCCTGAGTTCCGTCTGCCCAACAAGATTGTAGACGTTGAGATTGAGAACCTCGCCAAGATGGGTGTTCACTTCCAGACCGACGTGATTGTTGGTAAGACAATCAGTGTTGAGCAACTGGAAGCACAGGGCTTCAAAGGTATCTTTGTGGGTTCTGGAGCCGGTCTGCCCAACTTCATGGGTATCCCTGGTGAGAATGCCATCAACATCATGTCGTCGAACGAGTATCTGACTCGCGTCAACCTGATGGATGCAGCTAACCCCACGACCGACACTCCTATCAATTTAGGAAAGAATGTACTGGTAGTCGGTGGCGGTAACACAGCAATGGACTCCTGTCGCACGGCCAAACGCCTGGGTGGTAAGGTAACACTCGTATATCGCCGTTCAGAACAGGAGATGCCTGCCCGTCTTGAAGAGGTCAAGCACGCCAAGGAAGAGGGCATCGACTTCCTCACGCTACATAATCCTATCGAGTACCTAGCCGATGAGAACGGTGCTGTTAAGGCTGCCGTACTCCAAGTGATGGAACTTGGTGAGCCCGATGCCTCTGGACGCCGTTCACCTGTTCCCGTCGAAGGAAAAACCGTCACCTTGGAGGTAGACCAAGTGATTGTAGCTGTAGGTGTTAGCCCCAATCCACTCGTTCCCAACTCGATCAAAGGATTGGAACTCGGTCGAAAGAATACGATTGTAGTCAATGAAGGGATGCAGTCTAACCGACCTGAAATTTTTGCCGGCGGCGACATCGTTCGTGGTGGTGCTACGGTAATTCTCGCTATGGGCGACGGTCGTCGTGCAGCAGCCAATATGGACAAACAACTAAGAGGATGAACGGGTTATATACCATCATATTGCTCATACTAAGCAACGTGTTTATGACACTTGCTTGGTATGGGCATTTGAAATTACAGGAGAACGGTACGAGTTCCTCATGGCCACTCATCGGTGTGATCGTCTTCTCATGGATGATCGCATTCTTCGAGTACTGCTGTCAGGTGCCAGCCAACCGTCTGGGATTCATCGAGAATGGAGGCCCTTTCTCACTTATCCAACTCAAGGTTATCCAGGAGTGCATCTCTTTGGCAGTTTTTTGTGTCATTGCCAATATCATGTTCCAAGGAACCCACCTGCATTGGAATCATATTCTTGCGTTTCTTCTGATTATCTGTGCGGTCTATCTTGTTTTCATGAAATAGTGAATGGAAAAGCTGGAGTATCGCATACAAAAGCGGTTCGTCAAGGCATTTGCTACCTATCAACTCATTGAAGACGGCGACCGTATCCTCGTAGGACTCTCCGGCGGAAAAGATTCCTTGTGCCTACTGGAACTCCTGGCCAAACGGGCGAAGATCCAACATCCAAAATTTGAGGTGGAGGCCCTACATGTCAGAATATCGAATATAGCGTACGAGACAAACACCAGTTACTTACAGGAGTTTTGCAATGACTTAGGGGTCAGGCTCCACATCGTTACAACCTCCTTCGAGGTCAACAGTGAACAAGACCATCAACTCAAACGGAAACAGAAATCACCATGTTTCCTATGTTCTTGGAATCGACGCAAGCAACTCTTTCTCAAAGCTCAAGAACTCAACTGTAACAAGATAGCCTTGGGCCACCATCAGGATGACATCATCCATACTGCTATGCTCAACATTTTTTTCCAAGGACATTTCATGACGATGCCCATCCGCTTGAAAATGCGTAAGATGCCCATCACGATCATCCGACCACTTTGTCTGGAGCAGGAAGAAGATATCCAGCAATGGGCAGCCGTACGAGGTTATAAAAAACAGGTCAAGTCCTGTCCCTATGAACACAATTCTTACCGGACGGAGATGAAACAGATGTTCAACAAGATTGAACAATTTTCGTCGGAAGCCCGTTATTCCGTATGGAATGCATTGGAATCGGAGGGCAAACTCATTGAAGAATAAAAATAGCATAAAAATAGGTACACCACACACCTTTGTTCGTCTTTACATAGGAAAAATATTACTAACAAAAAACAAGATAAACCATGGAAAAGAAACATTTTGCACCCTCAGAGCTGATCATCAATAGCGACGGCTCTTGTTTTCACCTTCATCTGAAGCCTGAGTTTCTGGCCGACAAGGTCATCCTTGTAGGTGATCCTGCTCGTGTGAACACCGTTGCCGCCCACTTCGACAGCATTGAACATGAAGTCAGCAGCCGTGAGTTCCACACCATCACAGGTATGTATAAAGGCAAACGGATAACAGCCCAGAGCCATGGCATCGGTTGCGACAATATCGATATCGTTGTCAATGAGCTTGATACGCTCGCAAATATTGACTACAACACGCGCGAAGAGCGTGATGAGCATCGCACACTCACCATGGTACGCATCGGTACCTGCGGAGGTCTGCAGCCCTTCACCCCTACTGGCTGCTTCGTTGCCTCCGTCAAAAGTATCGGTTTTGATGGTCTGTTAAACTTCTATGCCGGCCGCAATGATGTCTGCGACTTGAAAATGGAAGAGGTGTTTAAGAAACACATGGACTGGAACCCCATCAAGGGAGCTCCCTACGTGGCTGTGGCTGACCCAACACTCATCGAACGTGTGGCTGCGGACGATATGGTAAAGGGATACACCGTTGCCTGCGGCGGATTCTATGGACCACAGGGCCGTCAACTACGTGCTGCTATCAGCGACCCCAACCAGAACCAGAAAATTGAGGCTTTCGAATACGACGGCATGAAAATCTGCAACTTCGAGATGGAATCGTCAGCACTCGCTGGTCTTGCCTCCCTGTTAGGTCATCATGCCATGACTTGCTGTATGGTCATCGCCAACCGCTATGCCAAGGAGATGAATACAGAGTATAAGAACAGTATCGACACGCTCATCCAGAAAGTGCTCGATCGCATTTAAGTAATCTATTATAGATGAATAACGAAACCATTTGTGCCATAGCCACCGCAACAGGTGGAGCTATCGGAATCATCAGAATCTCAGGAGACCATTCTCTTGAGATTCTTTCGCGTATATTCACCAAGGATCTAACCCAAGCGTCAGGCAATACCATCCATTACGGCCATATCCATGATAGTGAAAACAATATCATCGACGAGGTGTTGGTGAGCGTTTTCCGTGCCCCCCACTCCTATACAGGCGAAGAGAGTGCGGAAATCTCCTGCCACGGCTCACAATACATCATGAAGAAGGTGCTTGAACTGCTCATCCAAAACGGTTGTCGGATGGCGAATCCAGGTGAATACACCCAACGCGCTTTCCTCAATGGCAAGATGGACTTATCCCAAGCCGAGGCGGTAGCCGACCTCATTGCCTCAACCAACAAAGCAACCCATCAGATGGCTATATCACAGTTACGAGGCCATTTTTCCTCAGAACTGGCACAACTGAGAGAGCAACTTTTGGAGATGACTTCCCTGCTTGAGCTTGAGCTAGATTTCTCCGACCATGAGGATCTTGAGTTTGCCGACCGTTCTCAGCTAGACAAAATAGCAAAAACTATTGACAAAAGAATAACGTCTCTTGCTAATAGTTTCGAAACAGGGCAAGCGCTGAAGCAAGGAATACCAGTAGCTATTATAGGAAAGACCAACGTAGGGAAATCCACCCTCCTCAACCGACTGCTAAAGGAAGACAGAGCCATCGTCAGCGACATCCACGGAACCACCCGCGACACCATTGAAGATACCATCGAAATACATGGCATCACCTTCCGATTTATGGATACTGCAGGCATCCGACAAACCACTGATCAGGTAGAAAAGATAGGCATCGATCGTACATTTTCGGCCATCGACAAAGCACGCATTATTCTTTGGATTATCGACCAGGAACCATCAACAAAAGAATTTAACGACATTTTACATCATACTGAAAATAAAAAACTTATCATTGTACAAAACAAAATAGATAAGGCAGATTTTATATCATTAACAACCGTTAATTTTCCTTTAATTGCTATATCTGCCAAACAAGGAGCCAACATGGATCAGCTTGAACAAGCCATCTATCAGGCAGCCGACATTCCCACTCTTTCCGACACTGATATCATCGTCACAAGTTCCCGTCATTACGCAGCCCTTCAACAAGCCCACGAGGTCATCATGCGAATCATCAATGGCATCGAGACCCAGTTGCCGGCTGACCTCCTCAGCGAAGATCTCCATCAGGTTCTCGACATTTTATCAGATATCACAGGTGGCCAAATTACCACTCCAGAAGTCTTAGGAAATATCTTTAAGAATTTCTGCGTGGGAAAGTGATATATTCTCTATTGAGAAACCTTTGGGTATCACTCTAGATGTACGAACATGAATCTACTGTAAAAAGATAAGTAAAATATTTCATTATTCGACTAAAATGAATATCTTTGCAACCAAAAGATGCGAAAACGTACAAATTAGAAGATTAGAACTGGACAAGAAGCTATGATAGAAAAGAAACTAAGAGAACGCATTATCTCTTTGGTTCATTGTGAGGTAGTGCCGGCTATTGGCTGTACAGAACCCATGTCTGTGGCATTGTGTACAGCAAAAGCCACCGAGAAGTTAGGTTGCAGGCCAGAAAGAATAGAGGCCCTGCTGAGTGCCAACATCCTGAAGAACGCCATGGGTGTGGGCATACCGGGAACAGGCATGATAGGACTGCCTATCGCCATCGCCTTAGGAGCTCTCATCGGCAAGAGCGACTACCAGTTAGAGGTGCTCAAGGACCTGACTCCCGAGGCGCTCGAAGCGGGCAAGCAATACATTGCCGAGAACCGTATTGCCATCAGGCAGAAAGAGAACAACACGGAAAAGCTATACATAGAAATCATCTGCAGCGCTGGCGACAAGCAGGCATCGGCCGTCATTGCCGGCAGCCATACCCGGTTTGTAACCTGTGCTGCTGATGCCACCAGTGTAACAGGTGCTGCCAACACACCTGATGAGCCCAGCGTACGACTGAACCTCCGCATGGTCTACGACTTCGCTACGACAGCCCCCCTTGACGAGATAAGCTTCATCCTAGAAGCCCGCAAATATAATATGAACGCGGCGCGCGAGGCATTGAAAGGCAACTATGGTCACAACCTCGGCAAGACCATCGACCGCCCGCTGTCTAAAGGCATTTTCGGCAACAGCATTTACTGTCATATCATTTCACGCACGGCATCTGCCTGCGACGCCCGCATGGGTGGTGCCATGATTCCCGTCATGTCCAACAGCGGCAGCGGCAACCAAGGCATCTGTGCCACCAATCCTGTCTGCGTCTATGCCAAAGAGAACGAGAATACCGAGGAGGAGCTCATCCGTTCCCTCATGCTCAGCCACCTGACGGCCATTTACATCAAGCAGTCGCTCGGCAAGCTTTCGGCACTCTGCGGCTGCGTCGTTGCCAGCATAGGCAGTAGCTGCGGCATCACCTATCTGATGGGCGGTGACTACGAGCGCATCTGCTACTCAGTGAAAAACATGATAGCCAATCTTACCGGCATGATTTGCGACGGCGCCAAGCCGTCGTGTTCGCTGAAAATCACCTCTGGAGTGTCCACCGCCCTACTCTCGGCATTGTTGGCCATGGAGGGCAAGTGTGTCAGCTCTTCAGAAGG
The DNA here is from genome assembly GCA_900321425.1 of uncultured Prevotellaceae bacterium. Lineage (GTDB taxonomy): Bacteria > Bacteroidota > Bacteroidia > Bacteroidales > Bacteroidaceae > Prevotella. The sequence continues at coordinate 18,130 of ONWA01000019.1, forward strand.
CATTGTTGATGACGATGTAGACAAGAGCATTCACAATCTCACCAGCATCGGAGCAGATGCCATGTGCAAGACTGACGACATGGTGCTCAACATCATGACATCCAAAACATAAAAACTAGTTAGCTATTCTTCTTATAGCTCTGCACAGCCCAACATCCCATTAGTGTACCGATACCTGCGAGTGCTAAGACCTGATGAGCTGTTTCGTGCAGACCTCCACCACGAATGAATATGGTACGGATAGCATCAATGAAGTAGTGCATGGGGTTGATATAGGTGGTAAGATAGGCCCACTCGGGCATAGAGCGCGTGGGAGTGAAAAGTCCAGAAAGCAGCATGATACTTACCACAAAGAACCACATCACGAACATGGCCTGTTGCATAGTGTCGGAGTAGTTGGACACAATGAGTCCGAACGACGAGAAGAACAGCGCCAGCAACATGGCAAGCACGTAGACAAGCCACAGAGGACCAGCAGGAGTGATGCCATAGACAATCCACGCCAACAGCAAGCACACGGTGATGACAAACAGTGCGATGAGCCAGTAAGGGATGAGTTTGGCGAGGATAAACGACCACTTGGAGACAGGCGTGACATTTATCTGTTCGATGGTGCCAGTCTCTTTCTCTCCAACGATGTTGAGTGTGGGCAGGAATCCCGTCATCAGCATCATCACAATGGCAAAAAGCGCAGGAATCATGAAGAGTTTGTAGTCCTTACCTTTGTTGTATAAGGTAAGAGGTGAGAGGTGAGAGGTAAGAGATGAGAGGTCGGAAGTGACGATCTGGCTCAGATAAGCGCTACCCATTGCTCCCTTGGTACCGTTGACGGCATTGGCAGCAATGAGATATTTGCCGTCACGAATCTCGAGGATGACATCGGCCGTTCCCTTCTCTATGTCCTTGATGGCCTCAGCATAGGTATCCTTCTGTCCACCGAAGATAAAATAGTTAGAGGCAGCAATCTGCTGTACCAAACGCTGCGACTCTACAGTATGGTCGATGTCAACCACATCCACCACAACGTTCTTCACGTCCATCTGCATCACCCACGGCATGAGGCACATGACCACGATGGGGAACATGATAATGAGTTTGGGAAGAAACGCATTTCGTCGTATCTGCAGGAACTCTTTCTGTATAAGATATTTCAGTGTCATCAACTTCAATTTTTCAATTCTTCAATTCTTCAACTCTTCAATCTTACATCAAACTTCTTCAGCGCGATAGCCAGCACCACCACTGTCATGCCCAACAGCACAGTTACCTCGTGCACCAAATTTTCTATGCCCACGCCCATAATCATCAACTTGCGCATAGCCGAGATATAGTAGCGTGGTGGAACCACAGCAGCCAACCACTGCAACACTTGCGGCATCGATTCTACAGGGAATATCATGCCCGACAGCATTACTACTGGCATCAACAGTACCATAGCCGACATCAGCAGCGCCACGAGTTGTGTTTGTGCAATGTTGGAAATGAGCAGTCCCAACGAAAGTGCCAACAGAATATAGATGGTACTCACGACCAGAATCCAAAACAGCGAACCAGCCACGGGCACTCCCAGCACGAAACGTGCCATCAGAAGGATGGTGATGAGGATGCCGAAGGCCAGCACCAGATAAGGCACCGCCTTAGCGACAATCACCATCAAGGGACGCACAGGTGATACCAACAGCACCTCCATCGTACCTTTCTCTTTCTCACGAACAATCGATATCGAGGTCATCATAGCGCAGATAAGCATCAGAAGCATACCCATGATGGCTGGCACGAAGTTGTAGGCGGAACGCATCTGGGGATTGTATAAGAGGCGAGAATTAAGAGGTGAGAGGTGAGAATTAAGAGGTGAGAGGGTTTGTTGGGCATAGTTGGTCCATTGCTGAGCCATATTGGGGTCGCTACCATCAACCATGATTTGCATACCCCGATTCTGTGTAAACACCAGGGCCATATCTGCCTTCTGACTGCGGATGAGCTGTTCAGCCTCCCGTGGGGTGTTCACCGTCTGCGTGATGATAAAATATTCCGATTGTGCCAATCGTTCCACGGCCTGCTGTGTACGAGGTGACATCTCGGAGGTGACCACCACCGTACGCACATTCTTCACATCGGTGGTGATGGCAAAGCCGAAGAGCAGCATCATCACTACAGGCATACCAAAGAGTATCAGCATCGTACGCTTGTCGCGCAGAATGTGCTTGGTTTCCTTGATTACAAATGCTATAAACTGTTTCATTTCTCTAAACACTCAACTGTCACTACGGGTGGCCTGGCGGGCCAGATAGGTAAACACGTGATCCATATCGGGTTGATGGAGACGTTGCTTCAGTTCATCGGGTGTGCCGAGGGCGCTAATCTTGCCGTCCACCATGATAGAGATACGGTCACAATACTCTGCCTCGTCCATATAGTGTGTAGTTACAAAAACGGTGATGCCACGATGGGCAGCGTCGTAGATGAGTTCCCAGAACTGACGTCTTGTAGCGGGATCGACACCACCCGTGGGTTCGTCGAGGAACACTACACCCGGATCGTGGAATATCGAGACGGAGAAGGCCAGCTTCTGCTTCCAACCTAAGGGCAGCGAACCCACCAGATCGTCCTTGTGATCCTCAAACTTCAACTGTTTCAGCACCTCGTTCATCTTGCGCTCCACCTCGTCGGGGTTCATGCCATAGATACCTGCAAAGAGACGGATATTCTCCGCTACGGTGAGGTCTTCGTAGAGCGAGAACCGCTGCGACATATAACCGATATGCTTCTTGATTTGTTCATATTCCGTGCGAATGTCGAAACCTACCACCCTACCCGTTCCACTGGTGGGTTGGTTCAGACCTGTCAGCATATGCATCGCTGTCGTCTTGCCAGCACCATTAGCACCCAGGAATCCGAAAATCTCGCCCTTCTTAACGCTGAACGAGATGTCGTCAACGGCATGGAACGAGCCAAAGGCTTTTACCAGATGTTCCACCTCGATGACGTTATCGTCTTTTACTTCTGTGTCTTTCTCGTGCTCGATGCCTGGCGGGTTAAAGATATCGGCAAACTGAGTGAGGATATCATCCGGAGTGCCAATGCCGCGCACCTTTCCTTGGTCCAGAAAAGCGACGCGCTCACAACAACGCACCTCATCGAGATAAGGCGTTGAAGCCACGATGGTAATGCCACTTTCCTTCAGCGACAACAACATCTCCCACAACTCCTTACGGCTCACGGGGTCAACACCTGTGGTAGGCTCGTCGAGGAAGAGCACGCTAGGCTGGTGTACCAATGCACACGAGAGGGCCAACTTCTGCTTCATACCTCCTGAGAGGGCGCCCGCCTTACGGTCTTTGAAGCGTTCTATCTGCGAGTAGATAGCCTTGATGGTATCGTAACCTTCATCAACAGTCGTGCCGAAAATGGTGGCAAAGAATTTCAGGTTCTCCTCGATCGTGAGATCCTGGTAGAGCGAGAACTTGCCCGGCATATAGCCCACACGGCAGCGCACCTCATGCATTTGCTTCACCACATCATAGCCGTCTACCGTCGCCGTTCCTGCATCAGGCAACAACAGCGAACAGAGGATGCGAAACATCGATGTCTTGCCGGCACCATCGGGGCCAATCAGTCCGAAGACCTCACCCTTGTCGACAGCAAACGACACATCGTTGAGTGCCTGCACCTTGCCGTACGACTTTGATACGTTATTAACAACAATAGCATCCATCATGATCGGTTATCGGTTGTCGATTTTCACTTTTCACTTTCACCGAATTTCACTTCACCATACATACCAATCTTCACGAATCCGTCGTTTTTGATAGCCACCTTCACAGCATATACCAGATCGGCACGCTCGTCGTCAGTAAGGATAGTCTTGGGCGTAAACTCAGAGCGAGAGGATATCCAACTGATTGTACCAGCATACTCCTTGCGCTGTCCGTCGCCATAGTCGGCAAATACCTTTACCTTCTGTCCGATCTTGATATTCTGCAACTGAGCAGAAGTGACGTAGGCACGCAGTTTCATCGACTCGGTATCGCCAATCTTAAACAATGGTTTACCCACATTCACAAACTCGCCTTGCTCCACATATTTCTCGAGTATGGTTCCCTTGGTAGGTGATATGATGTGACACTTGCGTAGCATATCCAGCAACTGCGCTTTCTGCACCTCGGTAGCAGCCGTCTGCTTGTCGAGGGCATGCGTGCTGGTGCTCAGCGATGATATCTGCGCATCCAACTGTTTCTGCAGCACCTTCACCTGACTCGTGGCATCGTCGAACATCTTCGAGGGGGCTGCCCCATCGGCTACCAGTTCACGATAGCGCTGCTCGTCTTGCAGGGCTTTTTCCAATTGCTGGCGTGTGGCAGCTGTCTGGCGTTCCATATCAGGTTTCTGACTCTGATATACTGCCTTGTTGGCATCCATCTGCTGAATCTTCAGCCACGTCTGCGTGGTGTCAATAAGTCCCACTTGGCGAGCTGACTCAATCTTGTCGCCCTCTTCCACATCAAACGACAACAATTCCCCACTCTGCTCAGCAAACACGGTCGTCTCCGTTGCCTCGAAAGTACCCGTAGCATCGTAGTCTTTCTCACTTCCTCCGCAGGCAGACATCATCAGGGCCACACCTGCCAGTACATATATCTTTTTCATATTTCTATTGATTTGTCGTGTATTTGTTGTCGTATATCTCTTTCAGCATCTCAATCTCGTGTACCGACTGTTGCACATAGGCAGCATGCTCCTGATTAATTTCGCGCACCAGGTCGTTGACGTCGATGATACCATGTGCCAGTTTCGATTCTGCCGCTTTCCTGACTGCGGAGCGCAACGAGATAATGTCGTCGTCTTGAGCCATCAGTTTCTGGTAGCGCTCGATATTCTCTTGCTGCTGAATCTGTTCCAGGTTGTTATTGAAGAGGAACTCCGCCCGACTGTTCTCCGTCATATCACGCTGCAACTGCAGTTTGGCTTTGTCGTTCCTGCGGGTATAGAGGGCACCGATATTCCATGTAATACGTGCGCCGACGAGACCGTTCCAGCTCCATTTGTGGCTCATCATACCCTCAAACATATTCAAGCCCGGATAACCATAGTAACCCTGAGCGAACACACCTACTTTCGGCATCAGCGCGGCGTTGAGTGCCTTCTCCTGAGCATTCAGCACACCTATCTGTGCATCCAGCGCCTTCAGTTCCGGACGATGGTTTTCTGTCGTCATACTTCTGCCTCCATCCTTCACTTGCGGTTTCTGTGCCTCCTTCACCTCTATCCCACAGAATGTACTCAACATTCTCTTCAGCATTTGTTTCTGCGATGCCAGTTCGGTGGCCTTCTGTACTGCATGGAGTCGTTCTGCCTTCACATTCTGCAGGTCGCTCTCGGCTGCAGTACCCCGCTGGGTCATCGATTCCAGTTTACGCTCGTTGCCTGCCAGCAGCGTCTGCAGGTCGTTGTTTAACTTGATCTGTTCGTCAATCAGCAACAGCCCGAAATACATCTCGTTCACACGCTTGCGAACATGATAGATATTCACCTCGTTCTGTGCCTCCTGCACCTTACCCTGTTCACGGGCGATGCGTTTCTGGCTGCCGATGACACCACCATCGTAAATCGTCTGCTGCACATCGATACCTACGCGATACTGGTCTTTCTTCAGTCCCTTCACGTCGATACCCATACCGCTCAACATCGTTTTCATCTGATCGGGCCACGCCATCACATCACTCTGATACGTGACTTGTGCCGATGCTGACACTTGCGGCAGCCATCCCTTCTGGATATTGACCACCGTCAACTGGGTGGTTTTCTCAATCAGTCCATACTGACGAATCAGCGGATAATTCTTCTCAGCTGCCTGCTGACATTCCTCGAGGGTCTGTCCCTGTGCCAGCATCGGCAGCATCATCAAACCAAAAACCAATTTCTTCATCTCTATTTTGTTCTTGAATTCTGGCTACAAAAGTACATTGTTATTTTTATATATGCGTTATCCTCAGGAACGCAGAAATGTTCTTTTTGTTCGATTTATGTAAAAATAGAGCATTGTTTTGCGAAAAAACAATTATCTTTGCTAGCAAAAAGGGAACGATTATGAACACACAACCTCAACTGATGGATGCCACACGAATGCATGACATCCTTACACAACACCTCGCGCAAATACGTGAGAATATCTTTCTGAATAGTGAATTAGGAATAATTCGTGGCGACAGCACGGTATTCAGTCTAATGATGCGCCAAAATCCGCCTTTCATCATCAACGATCACCGCTTAGGCATCATCATGAGTGGTGAGGCTGAAATCAACTTCAACCTGCAAGACCGCCATCTCACGAGCGGCACACTCGTTTATATCAGTCCAGGCACCATCATCCATCCCAAACGTCTGTCATCAGACTTCCACATCTATGGAATAGCCCTCTTTCACAATTTTCCCATGCCTTTTGCACAGGGACAGATGCCGTCAGCTTTCAATGGTCAGGTGCGTGACTTTCAGTTGCCTGCCAGCAAAGAAGATATCGCTACTGCCAAACATATTTTGGACACCATCTGGCAAATAGTTCATGCTACCGACGACTATCATCGTCCCACCGTCACTGCCCTCGTAGCAGCCCAGATGCACCATTACGACCATCTGTTCCACCAGCAAGCCAATCAACTGGCCAGCACACATTCACGCGAGCACACTATCTTCAATCGTTTCCTCCAGCTGGTAACCCAGCACTGCGTCGAACATCACCAGATTGGCTACTATGCCAAGCGCATGTGCCTCACCGAGCGCTACTTGAGCACCGTCATCCGCAAAACTAGCGGCACTACCGCCAAAGACTGGATAGACCGGGCCCTCGTCACACGCATCAAAATAGAACTGCGCCACACCGACAAGAGTGCAGCGCAGATTGCCGAGGAGATGCACTTTACCAATCCCTCATTCTTCTCAAAGTACTTCCGTCGCCTCACAGGCAAGACTCCCGGAGAATATAAATCTAATAGGTAATATTGAAACGCTGAAACGCAAGCACAAGCTACGGGTGTGGGTGCATCGCGAAATACTTTATCTAACCATGATTTTCTTTCCATTTACGATATAGAGACCAGGCAACGACGGCTTGCCGTTCAACTTCCGTCCCTGGAGGTCGAACCATACGTCCGGTCTCTGCCCTCCTCCATCAAACATCGTCTCGATGCCTGTGGGCTTTCCGTCAAAGCTGATAAGCAGCTCATTTCCACCAGGGATATCGCTGAGAGCCAGCCATGCGATATAGGGCGGCAACGTGTTGTCCTTGGGGTGATACTGATAGAAACCCATGAGATTGTCGTTGCCCTTATCCAGCGTGAAGAAGTTACTCATCAGCTCCGATGAGGTCATCTTATGGCCGCTGGGGTCTACGCTACCCTTGAAGAGATTGTTCTCGTAGTCGGTAGAAGCGCCAGAATCGCCACCCTCATAGCGTGAGAGATAGAGCGGTCCGGTACCTTCGTAGGTGAGCAGCACAGGCGTCAATGCCGGCAACAGTTGGGTACCCAATGGTTGCACATAGAGCGTCTTGTCGCTGATGGTATTTGCCCACCATGCCTTCACACCCTCGGGCAGTTCTACGGGATAGCCCAGCATGAGGGTAGCCTTGCCTGACTCATCACGGTTGATGGGGAAATAGGAGAACATATGGTTATCTACGTCCTGATAGTCGGAATAGAACAGATTCCAGCCGTCGGCATTGGTGAAGCCATAGCCTTTGGGACCTTGATGTCCGTAGATGAGCTGGTTGGTAGTACCATCCTTGATATACACATCGAGGTCAGGCGAACAACCGTCGAAGATATGGTCGCCCTTGAGGTCGATGGTGGGCGCCTTGTTGTCCTTGTCGTCCACAAGCGTACCTGCCTCGACGAACGTGTCGACATAGAGCGTCTTCAGGTTGCCCATATTCTCGAAGGCATAGTCGGCGATGCTGTCGGCAAACTCCTGATGGATGGTCAGCGTCTCTTTGGTCTTGGGGGCTGTAAGGAAACATTTGCGAGAGACACTATAGAGTCCGCCGTCCTTCACCGCTCCACTCGTGCTACCATCGGCTAAAACAAAGGCGTTCTGCACCTGATGGCGCTGCGGTACGGCCACACTGTCAACGGTTGCAGGGATGATGACCCTATTGATAACATCTAAACCCTCGAAGGCATTCGCGCCCAGAGCGACGATGCTCAACTGCTTTTTTTCGTCGAAGTAAGGCTGTAGGGTCTCGTTGATGGCGACATCGCTCTTCTCATCCACCGCAGGCAACGTCTTTTCGAGCACAACGGTAATTGGGGTTTGTTCATTGTTTATCACTCTCACATACCCAGTAGTATGGTAGTCGGCATCGTCGCCTTTATGCCCCACATTCATCACATAGTAGCTGTCGCCCGCATTGTAGCGTACGAACACCTTCAGTTCTGGATAGCCGAGCGTGTAGATATACTGATCATTCTCGATAGTGTATTCATCCTCATTATATTTACGAAACAGAAAGGGTTCTTTCATCTGTTCTTCCGTGCACGCCGCAATCTCGTCCCCCCTGGGGTCGGCGCTACCACCATCCCAACCAGTGCCTCTTACATCATCATCGCGGTAGAGGTAGAAATTATTCTGCAGTTTCTCACTATAACGCTCACCAGCAATAGAAGCGAAGTAGGTCTTGCCATAATGGATGACTTTTCCGCTGAAGTAGCAGTGATAGATGCCTGAGGTGTTGTCATCGCCCTGCTCTATCTTACCTACAATTCCACCGACCTGATAATCGGCCTCTACGGTAATGTTGCTATAGCAGTATTCGATGGTGTTGTGGTTGTTGGTCATATAGCCGCAGATGGCGCCAAACTCGTCGTTGTCTTTATCGTACGCCTTCACGCTTCCTCCTACCACAGCACAGTGGCTGATAGTGCTGTGGTTGAACATTTTGCCGCAGATAGCGCCGATGTGACAGTCGTCCCCATCGCCGGCACGGATGTCCACATCCACCAGTTTGAGGTTCATGACTTTGCCGTTGTCTATCTTGCCGAAGAGTGCACGGTTGTTGTCTTTGCCTTCGATTTTCAGGTTTCTGATGATGTGTCCTTGTCCGTTGAAGGTTCCGCCAAACTTGTGGTCGTCGTTCCATCCGATGATATGGTCGTTGAAGTTGATATTGTTCATATCGAGGTCGTTCATCAGTAGGATGGTATAGCCTTTGTAGCCCTGGTCGTCATGCTTATAATTATCCCACAAAGCATGGAGTGCAGCCAGATCGGCAGGGGTATAAATCATGAGATTATCGTTCATGTCAAAATTCAGGAATGGTGATACCGACCCGTCCCAGGGTGCGGGCGGCTCCTGCTCGTCCTGTGCATGAACAACGGTGGGCACGATTGCCATCAGTAGCGTTGCTAATATGATCTTTTTCATAAACTTCTGCTATTCTTAATAAGTAAACTTCACGGTTTCTTTGTCTGAGGACACAAGACCTACCCCACCCACGTAAGGCAGACTGAACGTGGCCTGACCGCTATCGTCGGCCTGTTGGCGAGCGATAACCACACCATTGGACTGATAGAGACGCACATGATGACGAGGTTTGGCGCCTGTCACCACGAGCGTGTTACCCTGCTGACTGACATGCAACTGGGCAGCTTTATCATTGTTGTTTGTAAATAACCGTTGCCCCCACGAACAACTCTTCCTTCTGTGTGACAGCAGGAACAACCAAGGTGACATAGCCGGCACGATAGCTACCATAGTCGTAGATACGATTGCAACCCTCGGGCGCGTTAGTGGCAAAGGAGGGATAGAGTGTCTTGGTCTCGTACCTGATGTGTTTCTCGCCAATCGAGTTATACAAAATCGAGCTATAGGGGTTTTCCTTCAGTCCCACGATGACAGCAAAGTCACCACTCAGGATGCGTCTTGAGTAGTTGCGCACACAGACTGTGATGTGGTTATTGCCTTCCTTATCCACATGTTGTGCGGCAACGAAACATTCCAGTCGGGGGTGATAGGGATAGAACTTCGCCGTGTGGCGTTTGAATTTGGGAGAGATGGCATTCTCACTTCTCTTTCCGCCTCGGCTATTGCTGGTATTTTGTGCTTTTAGCACATCGTCATATTGCACGAGGAGCATAGTGTTGACGCCCGCACCTAGGGCATAAGGTACCATGATACGCTCCTGAGAAGAACTACCGGCAGGAATGTGCACATCGAGTGGGAAATTCATCGTCTGATTTTCCAACGGTATCGTCAATATAGCTCCTGTAATGGTAGATGTACCGTGGTTATCGATGGTCACGAGCAATGAAATCTTATCTTGGGCACACTGGAAGCCTTGGTTGTTATCAGTTTCATATGATATGGTATAGGACATTGCATCACCGAAGTATGTCGGTACTCTGTTCAGCTGTGAGTTGCCGAGACTATCCACAGCCACATAGCATATCTGAATCTTATCGTCAGACATATAACCATCGAAGCCGTAGATAGAATTGCCATTCTCCAAACGGACAGCGGTGATGGGAGTACCCATACCGAAAGTACCATCGCGGTTGGGCACTAGACGAGCAGCCCTCAACTGCATGGTGGTGCTGTCGTTCACAAATACTCGTTCACGCCAAAGGATGGCTACGTTATCGAGTGACTTCGCCTCTAAGTCGGGAATGATGGAGAAATCTTCCATATCCACATTCTCCATCATGAGGGAGGTGTTGATGCCTTTCTTCGCATTGCCGTCCATGCCGAAGCTCTGAACACGCAGGCACTGAGCGTTGCTGGCGGTATCGACCATAGCGACCCACGCCATCACATTATTGTCGCCAATGCGTCGCAGTTTCATCAGCTCGTCGGTCTGTTCCACCTGATGTGAGGTGACGGTACCAGCGGCATCGACGGTGAAGCAGACATTCTCGGGAGCGATATCCCTACCCACCTTGCGGGCCACGATAAACGCATTCGTGCCGTCGTAGGTGACGCGATAGTCCTTCAGGCGGTAGTTCTCGTTAAGGATTTGCAGCGGAATGGGTGCCGACCAGGTCTCGTTACCATCGAAACGCGACATCATCAGTTGACCGTTCAAGACAAGATCAGTCAGTTTGACGGTATCCTTATCCGTCACCCAACTGCCCTTTTCAAATGTGCCCTCCTGCCAGATGGCGACGCCTGTACCATTTTCAGCCAACGCCACACGAGGACGGTAGGAAGTGGTCTCTGTGGAACTGTAGATCGGTTTCGGACTGTACCACTTTGTACCCGTATTCTTCTTGGTGTAATAAACACTATAGACACGGCTGGCACGCTTCACCGTCTCGTCGAGATGCAGACTGTCTTCGAGGTCTTCCTTGGCAATATCTGCCGTAGCCTGTTCCAGCACCACAAGGTCGATGCCAGGAACAGAGGCTGCGTCGTAGTCGGTACAACCACCAATCTTCCAGTCGGAAAGGTAGATGGCCTCGCCTGTAGGAGCCACCTCCACGCAGTAGTCGTTAGGACTCTCGTAGGCACCCTGATAAACGATGCTGTCGCCTCCAGCGAGGAACTTCACGGGTTGGGTGAAGTCTACCACGTCGGTCACATAGTCGCCAGGCAGCGCGGCATTGGCCTTGCGGCGTACCTGAGCAGACTTCGCTTCTGGGTCGAGCGCACCGCTCAAGTATTTCGCGAAGTCCTTATGGAAGGGATTCCTGTAGTTCTTCGGTTTGATGAGCATCTGTTCTACCTGCAGATTGCCAATTCCCCACGATTTATGCTTACTCCATCCAAAGAACTTCACCTTATAATAAGCACCCAGTCCAGCATACCAGCTCCAGGCACTTCCTGAGAATTTTTTATCGAAGTCGAGACGGCTACCGCCAGAATACTTGAAGGTGATACCGGCACCAGCGGTGAGTCCCACCTCAGCACCAGCGACAAAAACATCGATCTTGGCTCGCAGCGCAGCATTGATATAAGCCTGTCCGATGAAACGGAAAGCAAGGATATGGTTCTTCAAGGGATTACCCCACCCTTCTTCCTCGGTATTGTCGCCCACCCTTCTTCCTCGGTATTGTCGAAGGAGAACAGACCTGCGTTGACATTGAGGCGCACACCACCGCCTGCCGACAGACCAGGACCGAAGAACGTGTTCAACACACTCGCCAATGCATTGTTGTTGACCCATTTCTGGAAATCAGACAGCATACTGAGCTTACCCGACTTGTTTCCAATGGCTCCCAGCATATTGATGAAGTTCAGTGAGAAGCCTGCCGTCAGACTGACCTCGCCACGAACACCGGCCTCATCGACCCATTGCATACCAGACAACCACTGTTTCCAGTCGTTGCCTTTCAGGGACAACGGCAGACTATATTTCATATACACCTCGGCAAAGGCGCTGAAGTCGAAAGAGGGTTTGCAAATAGCATCGGGGTCTGCCTTCTTGAAGTTCTTCGGCTCAGCACCCAGCTTCGCCAATGATGGTGTCATATCGACGATATTGTTACCATAGTCATCGTAAGAACCCATGGTGACTTTATATTGCTGGGCTTGGTTTTGCGGAATGTTACTGCTCTTCTTGTCGACAAAGTCGTATTCATAGCCCATACCGAGGGCACCCATCACACTCAGTTTCTTGGCCTTGAAGAAATCGACCTCTACGCCAAAACGAACATAGAAAGGAGGCTCCAAAGGAAACTTGATATTCAACTTGGTAGCTCCGTCGGGGGCCACGTCGGTAATCCAACCTTTGGCTTTATCGCCAGAATCGTAACTCTCCAGTTTTTCACGAAGGGCGTCCTCGGTATCCTGAGCCAACTGCTGCAGGTCAATATATTTATTGCAGAGGATAGGCAACTGCCGCAACTCCTCGTCATCGAAGGCAATCGCAGGACGTCCCGACTTGGTGATGGGGATATACCCGCACAGGTTGAAGGTGGTGGTCCAGTAGTTGTAGTCGTAGAGCTCGTGGTGTACGAGGGTCGACTCTCCTTGGAGTGTTTCCGTCTGGATATCATTCTCCTCGGCATCATTATGGACCTTCTTCAGCGTGATGTTACTCTTGGTCTCCGAGGTATTGGGCGTAACGATGGCAACCACCATCTCGGCATAGTTCATTAACAATTCACCATTGACGAACTTGGCGGTATCCAAATGAGAGGCATATTCGTCGTAATTAATGGTTTCGGTCAGCAATTCGTGCACGATATCCGAACTCTGTATCTTGCTGACATAGTAACTACCTCGACAGTCGGTGGTTGTGGTCAGCGTAGAGAGTATCACAGAGCTCGCTTTGGGACTGGTGACTGGTTCGGAGGACTCCAGAAAGATGTCGATCTCTTCTCTGTCGCCTTCGATGATGCCTGTCAAATGGTTATAAGAGCCTGGGTATATACTGAGCTTGGGAAGAAACTTGTCGCGATAGCACTCGATGAGACAGGGTTCACCATCGGTCAGCACATACAAACGATTGGAAACAGGATCTAAGTCCCACTCCAACAGTTGGTTGCCAATGAATTTGTTATCGGTATCGGTGCGTATGGCGTGTATCGTCAGCCCGTCTTTTTCGGTCGAGCGTTTGTTGTCCTGGTAGAGGTTCACCCACAACGTGTCGTGATGGGAGAACAGACGCGAATCCAGATAGGTGGGGTTCGGAGCATCCAACCGTTTATGCTGGCGGAAAGGCATCTTCGGACCTGTCATCACCGTCACGGAATTGTCGTTGACATGGGTGACAGCATCCATCGCCCACCAATCGTGCTTCAGTTTGATGCGCTTGAAATCATCCACCATGAGATAGGCTTCTTTGAGGTCGCCGTTGGCGTAGTCGTAGAAGCTATAGAGCTTGTCGACCTGCAGACTCTTGATATAGGTGGTATCACTCTTCTCGGTCTCGGGGTTGTAGTAAATCAACTGCAGGGTATAGTTGCCGTCCACGATACGGCTCTTGTCGAGCATCACCGTGCGCAACGAGGCGGAG
>ONWA01000044.1 GCA_900321425.1 uncultured Prevotellaceae bacterium
TTCGACATCATCAGTTTCCAGTAGTCCTTCAGTCCGGCTCCGTGACCACCGTCATATAGACCGTGGAGGAATTCCGTCGGCATGAAGATCTCCTTCTGGCGCATATATTCCGCCGTCTCGCCCCACGACCGGTAGTGCTTCGTCTCGAAACCGTTGCGGTTCGCCCATGGGTAGAGCACCACGCGTTGCTGGGGGTCGAACTTCGAGAATACAGGTTCCAGCTCGTAATTGAAGCCGCCTTCGTTGCCATTGCTCCAGAAGATGATGGAGGGATGGTTCACGTCGCGTGTCACCATCTCTTCGACAATCTGTGAACCGATGATAGTCTCGTGTGCCCAGTGCCAGCCAGGTTGCTCGCATTCCACATACAGGCCCAGTGAGTCGCAGGCATCCAAGAACTCTGGGTCGGCTGGATAGTGCGACAGGCGTACGGCATTCATATTCATCGACTTGATGAGCAGCACGTCCTCGATATTCTTTGCCTTCGACAGGGTACGTCCTGTCTCCGGACGGAACGAGTGACGGTTAGCGCCCTTGATGATCACTTTCTGTCCGTTGATAAAGAGACCATCCTCCTTGCAGCCATAGATATGTATACCGGTTTCCTTCCTCTTTGCCTCACTCTCAAGATAACTATGCCGGTACTCAATGGTACGGAAACCGAATTTCTGTCGTTCTGTGTGTAGCACTTTCCCTGCTGTATCCTTCAGTTTGAAGACGGCGGTATAGAGATGAGGCTCCTCAGCATTCCAGGGCTTGATGCCCTTCACATTGAAGTCCACCCTTGCACCGTCGCTGGTGATGGAAAGCGGCGCACTCTTTCCTACTGTTTTCCCTTTGGCATCCACAATATCGATGCTGACAGAGCAACCTGGTAGGGCACGGTTGAGGAACACATCGGCTATGAAATGACCGTCGCCCTTGGCATCAATGGCCACACGACTGATGTTCTGGGCAGGTTTGGCGATTACGAATACGGGTCGCCAGATGCCACCGAAGTTCCAGTAGTCGGCACGGCGCTCAGCGAGATTCACCTGTGGCACGGTGCTCTCCTTGAGTACCTCCACCTCCAGACGGTTTTTCTTATCACCGAAGAACACACGGTCGCTGACATCCATCGTATGACGTGTGAAGCCTCCCTGATAGGTGCCGTTACCTGCCTTCCGACCGTTGATCTGCACACGGATCTCCGTGAAGGCAGCCTCAAACACCAGCTGTATCTGTCGTCCTTTCCATTCCTTGGGTAGTGTAAACTCCGTCTTGTATTTTCCTTGCTCGTCAGCGATGCCCTCAGGGGTGGCTTTGCCATAGAAGCGCATACCATACTGGTAGGTACCGAAGCCTTGCAGTTCCCAACATGAGGGGACACCGATCTTCGTCCATTTGCCGCTATTGCGCCCGTCGGTACAATAGAAGTCCCACTGTACCATGTCGTCCGATCCGTGACCGCTCAGATATTGTCGCTCTGTCTCTACCGATTGTGCCTGAGCTGTCAGTGCCAGTGCACTCATCAGGGTGATGATGATGTTTCTTTTCATACAAATGTATTTACTTCTTACTATTAAAAGGACCAAAAACAGGGTGATTTGTCATCAGTTCTACAACTTGTAGATATTCAGGAGCCGTAGGTTGTTGAGTACCGTTTCCTGTGCCAGTCGTTGTATGACATTCGCCTGCCAGCTGGGCAGTTTTGCCGTGTAGTAGGTCTTGTAGTATTTCTGGTAGATGGTGGAGAAGATGACGTTGGCAGCCAGATAGCTTCCCATCACACTTGGGTGGAAATTGTCCTTCTGGTAGAGTTCGAACTCAGGATACTTATGGCGCAGTTCCTGCCAAGCCATGCCTACGGGAGCGCACCAACTGTCGTTCTCATGCGCCATCTCCAGGTAGGAGATCTTCAGCCGTTCCTGCATCAGGTCAAAGTTGTCATCCAACGGGTAGGTTGTCTGACGGACATTACCATTCTTATGTCCCCAAGTCATGTAATAGATGACCTTTACCATCGGTGAGTGGGCTTTTGCCAGACTGTCGAGGGTGTGGGCATAGGGGTACACATCCTCAATGACACTACGTGTGGAGTAGGCGGGTGTGGAACTGAATCCCTGCAGGATGACATAGTCCCAGCCACCGTTCTGCAGTGCTTGGATCAGTTTTTCGTTGGTCAGATGACCGGCAAAGCGCTCACCCCCCTTGAGGAACTTCGTGATGCTCAGCTTCACGTTTTGCGTGGCTGCGATGTCGCGTACCATCGTCGGCATGTCGTTGTAGAACGTAAAGCTATTGCCCACCCACAACACTTTCATTACTTTGTTGCTCTGTGCGTTGCCTGTCAGGGAGAACAGCAAGAGCCCCAGCAGGATCATCCAATTCAAGTGTCTTTTCATTATTTGATTGTCTTTTGATATGGTCTTATAGTGATTGAACCCGGATATGCAACCGGTGAACCTTTGTTTTGTCGATGGTATATTTCTTCAGCACGCCAGGTCCGCAACTGCTGTTACCCAGACCGAGTACAGCACAGTCGATGTTCACAAAGGTAGCATTGCGCTCCTGCAGCTGGTAGTCGTGGCTGACGGCAGCGATGTCCGTTGGCTGGTAATGAAGGGCAGAGAAGGAGAAAGGCTCCTCGATGGCCGTGATACGGATGGTATGACCCTTTCCGTCTCTGAGGATTACCTCCGTACAGTCTTCATGATTGCCACTGTCCTGAGGACGGGGGTAATGGGTGTACTGTTGGGTGACGGTGCTCTCATAACGACCAATTGGGCAGGAGGTCTTACGGTCGGGGTAGTTCTCCCAGGGTCCTCTACCGTACCAGCTCAGTTGCTCGTAGCTCTTAGGTAGCTGGAGGGTCAGTCCTAAACGAGGTAGTTCAGGAAGGTTTCCCTTGCAGGTATAGGTCTGGGTGATATCGATGCTCCCATCGTCCATCAGGAGTTTTTCCGTTGTCACAAGGATACTGCCTTCCGCAAATATGTATTCGGTGGTCTTGGGGTCTATCATTCTCACCTCAGCAGAGTCGAGACGGTGCTTCTTCCAGTCTTTGGCGAGCCAGTTACCGAAACTCTTGTCGTTATCCGTAGGTGCGCGGTAGAATTGTGGGGTGATATGAAGGGTGAAGTCGGGGTCGATCCTCGTCTTCATCTTCGTTTCAGCTACAGCCAGAGGATGGTTACCAAGGACAAACTGCTCCGTGACGACCTCGTGTCCTTTCTTTGCCCACGACTGGTCGTTGGCGAGCGAGGCGGTGACGGTGAGGCGCACATCATGACCGGCTGGTACCTTCATCTTCTCTGTGTCTAGGGTTATGATAAACGTCCCTTTCTTCACCACTTTTCCGTTGTCTGTCAACTGATAGGTGAACGTATAATCGTTCAGGGGTATCTCACTATAGAGCGAATAGGCGGAAATGGTATTCCCTTCCTGATGGAAATGGACGGGAGAATAGACCTGCTTCACCTCGTAGTACTTGGGCGTTAGTTCACGGTGACTGCGCACCACACCGTTCATGCAGAACGCATGCAGGTTGGGGGTGTCGCCAAAGTCTCCGCCATAGAGAATTTTTCCATCCTTGTCGATGCCTTGGTCTACCCAGTCCCAGATAAACCCGCCCAACATCCGTTTGTGGGCGTATATCTCGTCCCAGTATTCTTGGAAGTTACCCAGTGCGTTACCCATACAGTGCGCATATTCGCTGGTGAGTACCGGACGGTTGTCATCGGTCCTTTCGGCAATCTCCAACAGTCGTTCCCACCGTGCATTCTCCGCCCGTTCCTTGTCGGAACCATCGGGGATGCCAGGGTTCAGGTATTCCTGTTTGACGCGTGGGTAGAAACGACTGATGATATCCACGCATGAGGGATCGGTAGTGCTCCGCGTCAGGTCGGAAGTGACTGAGGCAGTGCCCTGTGCTCCTTCGTAGTGGACATAGCGTGTGGGGTCGAATTCATGGAGGAAGCCTGCCATTGCAGCGTGGTTCACACCGAATCCGCTCTCGTTACCCAGACTCCAGAAAAGGATACAAGGGAAATTCTTGTCGCGCTCTGCCATACGGATACAACGGTCCATGAAGGCATCGTTCCAGTCGGGCGTGGAGGTCAGCGTACCCCGTAGTCCGTGCGTTTCTGCGTCAGCTTCGTCCATCACATAGAGTCCCAGACTATCGCAAAGCTCATACCAACGGGGCACATTCGGGTAGTGACTCAGTCGAACGGCATTGATATTCGCCTGTTTCATCAGTCGAATATCCTGGATCATCCGTTCCTCTGTCATCACACGAGCAGTAAGCGGGTCGTGCTCATGACGGTTGACACCCCGTATCTTGATGGGTTTGCCGTTCACGAGGAACTGTCCGTCCTCGATTTTCAGGTGACGGAATCCCACTTTCTGTCGTACTTGTTCTACCACCTTACCAGTGGAATCACACAACTGTAACAGTAACATATATAAATAAGGTGTCTCTGCTGTCCACTCCTTGGGGGTCTTGATGGTCATCGTCATCCGTGCAAACTTACGATAGCCCCGTTGAGGGAACCACTCATTCATCCGTGATGCCTTATGGGCGAGGTCGAGAACCTCGTCGGCAGCAAGCGTGTCGCTACCCATCTTTCGGGAACCGTCAAGGAGTGTTGCTACGAGATGATAGCCCTCGCCCGTGTTTCCGTTATAGACGGTGAACTGCGGATTGATCTGCAGGGAATAGTCGGATGAGTGCGTTACCGGGAAGGTACGGACGGTATAGTCGCGGAGTCGCACATCGGGGGTTGTATAGAGCAACACGTCGCGGTGGATGCCTCCGAAGCGCCAGAAGTCCTGGTCTTCGAGGTACGAGCCGTCGCTGTACTTATACACCTCTATGGCGATATCGTTCTTGCCCGTACGGAGGAACGGTGTGACATTGAATTCCGAAGGTTCCATCGATCCTTGACTGTAACCTACGTACTGTCCGTTGAGCCACACGTAGAAGGCACTCATCACACCCTCAAAGCGTAGGAAGGTCTGTCCTCCGCATGGCTGCCATTCAAAACTACGCAGATACTGTCCGGTAGGGTTACGCTCCACAAAAGTGGTATATTTCTGTTTGGGTTCTTTCGTCACGAAAGGTGGTTCAATCTTAAAAGGATAACCGGCAGAGATATAGATCGGTGTGCCGTAGCCGTTGACCTCCCAGTTGGCTGGGACGTTGAGCTCTGTCCAACTGCTACTGTCGAAGTCGGGCTGGTAGAAATCCTTGATACGCTCTTCGGGTGTCTTTGTCCAACGGAACTTCCACTTGCCGTTGAGGCTGAGCGTACGGTCGTTTTGCCGTTCCCCAAAGGGAATGAAATAGGCGCGCGCCGGTTCGCGGTTCACTTGGAGCACATGGTTGTTCTCCCACTCCCGCTGTTGGGCAGTGAGGGGTAGGCAACACACGATACTCAGTGCACAGATGATGGTCCTCATATCTTTCATCGTTATTGTATTTCAACGTTCTTGAACTCCAAATTCTCACCATCGACCGTCAACTGATAGGTGCCCGCATTGATCTGTGTACCGGTGGTGGTGCTGAGCATCTTGAATTTATTGGGGGTAGGTGGGAACGATACCTCGCGGTCGACCAATACAATGTTTTTGCTATCGGTGATGGTCATCCGCGCGATGATGGGTTCTCCTGTGGTGTTCTTATAACGGAAGCGGAGCGCATACTCTTGACCGAGACCTGGGGTGATGACGAAGGTAGTGAGCGATGGTGAAACCCCAGTTTTCTTGTTGGGGATGACAGGCTCGTAGACGCTGGCAGGACGTGCCTCAGTATCTTCGGGCAACTCTGCCTTTGGCAGTTTGGCAATGGTGTCGGTATCGAAGGTGTCCCAGTTCTCAATCGCCGCTATCCTTTCTCTTGGAGGTATAGTGGTCATCTGCTTGGAGGCGATAGCGATGGCGCACAGGAGCGCCTGTCCTGCTTTTGTTTCAGGGAAAGTGATACGCAGGTGCCCGTCCTTGGCTCTTGCGGTGACGGTACGTTTCAGTGCCCCGCAGTAACCATTCTCCGCCCAGATGTCCAAATCGTCGATGACGGTGGAGTCGTTGACGGCCACATCAAAGATACGCAGTCCCTCACAGTCGGTCTTTACTCTGTTGGCCTTTCCGTGCCAGGGTTCGGTGAAATAGAGTTCGATGGTATAATCGCCGTCAGTCACGGGGAAGTCGTAGGAGAGCAGATGTCGACCGAAACGGAACGACTGGAACAGACGGTCGTCGTCAGTACCACGGATAGGTTCTTTGGTCGTTCGCTGACTGGCCTGATAGGGGTGCATACCGTAGTGCTCGCCCCAGGAGTGACTGAATGTGGTATTATCCTGTTCCCACGTCTGTCCGTATGTATCCTTATAGGTGTTGCCTCCGCAGTTGATGCGGTAAAGGTAGGTGAGTTCCTCCGTTGCCTTCAGGATATCCTTGTTACGGTCAGCAGCGGTGACGGTGAGCAGTTCTCCTTCATCCTTGCCATATCGTTGTTTGTACATATAGTAGGCTGGTGTAGGCTCCTCCCAAGTGGTGATGAGACCCTTGTAGTTGAGTGGACCAATCTTGTCGATGCGACGTAGTGCACCGTCAGGTTGTACGCGTCCTGGGTTGTCGTGGGTATTGAAGATCCACTGGAAATGTCCGCAGACACTGTCCTTCGCCTGTTCTGCCAGTCGGGCTTTGGTCTCCAGGAGTCGGGTGAACGACTCCTCACTGTACTTGGCATCGCCATGCAGATCGATGGTGCGCCATGCTCCGTACTCGCCGTTGAGCAACTGGTTGGGCTGTTTCAGTTCGTTGTCATAGTTCTCTGCACTGCCGCCATACGTGCCGCTCCAGTTCTGGATGACATTCCAGTCGGTACCCTCACCACCGTTGCATGTGGTGATGGCACGTTGATCACGACAGGTGGGGTCGAGTTGTCGGATGATATCGCTACACTCTTCGGCAAACTTTTTTGGCAGCACACTCTCGTTCTGCAGTCCCCAGAGGATGACCGATGGCGAGTTACGACGCTCTTTGATCCATCGTACCAGAAGATGCTTGAAGTTGTTGCGGAACTGATGGGTGTCGTACCAGATATGTGCCGAGAACTGACTCCAGAAGAGGATTCCCTGCTCGTCGCACAGCTGTTGGTAGAGCAGATGATGAGGCTGGTGAGCCTCCCGGAGGGCGTTGAAACCAGCATTGCTGATCTGTTTCACGCGTGAACGAATCTGTTCGGGTGTGAAGGCATGACTGCCTCCAAGAAGATGATCGTATTCGCAGGTGCCGTTGATGAATACGGGCTTGTCATTGAGGAAGAAACGGTTGTCCCCAGATGCTCTTGTGCCCTTTGTGTTCTTTGCATGACAGGGCCAGGAGATGCTACGGATACCATAGGGCGTCCGCATCTCATCAGTCGTCTTGTTATCGCGTTTAATCATCGTGGCGAGGCTGTACAGATATGGATCGTCGAGACTCCAGCGGTGTACGTCAGCAACAGCCTCCTGTTGTCTGATGATCTGTGTCTCACCGGCACGTAGCGTGACGCTGGTCACTAAGCGGAATACCTGTTTTCCGCTGGCGAGAGTGAATTTATTCACTAGGTCGATAGTCTGTTTCTGTCGACTGTAGTTCTTAACTTCCGTCTCGATGAAAATACTGTCGCAGGCGGCGTTGTTCCAGATGTGTACCCCAAACGGTTCTATGCGCACCTCATCGGTTTCGATGAGACTCACGGGACGGAAGATACCGAAAGGCTGTGAACCCTCAGAGAATCCCCACTCGCTACTGCATCCGCCACATACCCATGGTGAAGCCGTTTGCATGGCGGGATGGTCGACAGCCACACGTAACTCGTTATCACCACTCTTCAGGCGATCGGTGATATCGAGCGTCCAGATAGTACGTCCCACGAGTTCTTTAGGGTACTGATGACCGTTGAGCGTGACTGTGGCGTAGGTGCCCACTCCCTCAAACTGTAGGAAGTAGCGTTTACCCACTTGTTTCTCGGTATGGAATGTCTTATAATAGGTCGCCTTGCCGTGCAGGTTGCCATGGCGCAGTTGTCGGTAGCCGTAATAGTCGTCGAAGTTGTGGGGGATGTTAACCGTTTTTGCGGTGATATCACGACCTACTGAACAGCGAGCTGTCCATCCGTCGTTGAGTGAGGTGACGGTACGTCGTCCTTTATGTTCGGGTTCAGGAAATTTTACCTCTGAGCGTCCCATTGGTACACTGGTGGCTACCGCGATACCACGCTGCTGATCATTGTTGACGGCACAGTAGAAGTGATAGACTACACCATTGTGCTTCACCACATAGCTCTTGTGGGCAAACATCTCATCGTAGGGCTTTGAAGGGATAATCAGGTCGTCGCCCGTCCAGTCCTGCCAGTGGATGAGGTCACGACTGACAGAGAAGGTGTTATAGGCGTTGTACTTTTTCTCAGGGTTATAAGCTGAGAAATAGAACATGACGTAAAGAGGTGAGGGGTGGGCGGTGAGCGGTGAGAGGTTGTCCATGCGGACAATCTGGGCATCACCCGTGATAATGCCGGGAGCCTCATGATAGTATACAGGGTTCTGAGGGTAACGTTTCCATTTCTTCAGATCGTTGGAGAGGGCGATACCGATGCGCTCAGCCTTCAGATTGTTGTCAGGGTTAATACCGCCGGCGTTGTAGAACATCAGAAAGCGATACTTGCGTAATGATGGTGGCAACAGACTCTTGATTTGATGGTTTTTGCCTTTGCTACCTTTTCTGGTATTCTTTGGTTGTGCCTTTAGGTCGTAGACAGTACTCTTATATTGCACTAGTTTCTCCCACCACTGTACCTCCTTGTCGTGGATGGAGAGTAGGGGCTTATCTCCCGATTCCCATT
The DNA here is from genome assembly GCA_900321425.1 of uncultured Prevotellaceae bacterium. Classification (GTDB taxonomy): domain Bacteria; phylum Bacteroidota; class Bacteroidia; order Bacteroidales; family Bacteroidaceae; genus Prevotella. The sequence continues at coordinate 8,870 of ONWA01000044.1, forward strand.
CATGGGCCTCAGTGATGTTGCCTGTGGTCCATGCCATGCCGATGTTCAATGGAGCACGTACGGCCTCGTAGCCAGTACCTTCGCCACCGATATAGGTCATCCAGTGCTTGCCCTTATACGTTTCCCATCCATAACTGCCTCCCCAAGTCCAGTCTATGAGTGCAGGGAAACCGCCGCGCTGGTTCATGTCCCATCCGCTATCCTTATACGAGAGCAGACGTCCGAGCGTAGTCCAGTGTAAAAGGTCGTCACTTTGGGCGAGCCATGTCTCGTAGCCCCTTCCGTCGAGTCCGTCCTTGCCGTTGTACACCACATAGGTCATGTACCATTTCCCGTTCTCACGATACACCGTGGGACAGTCTATCTTATGGTAGTTGTCGGCGGGTGCCACCACCATGCCGTACTTGAAGGGGGTTTTCACTTCATCGTATATACGCTGCATCTCTTGCTGACTGATGTCGTCAGCCAGCAAAGGTAAAAAGGTAAAAAGGTAAAAAAATAAAACACTCCATACCCTTTTGTCTTTCTGCATATTTTCAATCTTTCTCATTGCGTCATTTTTTTACCTTTTTACCTTTGAAATAGCCAGTCGACCTCTCCGGAAGGTCCGCTTAAGCCACAGTCACGCGGTTTGATATCGCTCTGGGTGAAACCTGCCACCATGAGGATGCCTTTTGGCAGACGGATGGTGTTACGACCGGCAGGTAGGTTATACTGGTGGATATTTACTTTAGGCATCTGTACGATGCTGATG
>ONWA01000053.1 GCA_900321425.1 uncultured Prevotellaceae bacterium
CATAAGACCCAAATACCCTTCCAGGTAAAGTTGCTTAACATCCCACTGGATATCATCAGGAAATACCATCAAGATGGGCAGGCTATTTTCCCCCCGATGGAATACCGCACAATGGCCAAACGTATCCTTCGGGTGATGGATGAGTGCGGGTTCCGCAAACATATCACCCTACATTGCGCCAGACATACCTTTGCCGTTCTGGCACTCACCAAGGGGGTACCTATTGAAAGCGTCAGTCGTATCCTTGGTCATACGAACATCACCACCACCCAGATCTATGCAAAAATCACGATGCAGAAACTCGACAATGACCTCACAGCTTTCGAGCAATCGCTACACCTTATTAATAATATATAGGTAAGTTTTTATTAATAAATTGTTGTATTAATTACACTTAATGCGGTTTTTTTTGTGCTTTTTTGCGGATTTCTTGTAAAAATACACTTTTTTGTGAAGAAATTGAAAGATTTATCAAAAAAAATTTTGTTAGTTTAAAAAATTTAGCTTATCTTTGCAAACGATTATGAATATACTTATTCAACTATTTAGCATATTAACTTAAAATGAACCAAAACAGTATGAACCAAAACAACTCCTCCTAACGCCCAGCCGAAGGCCCGCTAGGCAGGCTTGTAGGCTACCGGGAAGCTATGCTTCCGTCCAAAACCCTATTTGTATTAATTACAAACCAATTAATCTACTATGGGAGCACTGGCTCAGAACGTTGTAAAGGGAACAGTAAATGATGAAGCAGGCGAGCCGATCATCGGTGCGACTGTGAAAGTAAAGGGTAGCACCCTCGGATCAATTACCGATTTCGACGGTAAGTTCTCACTCGAGGCTGCTCCTAACGCCACTATTTCTGTTTCTTATGTAGGCTATGTTCCTCAGGACGTGAAAGTAGGTGGTAAAAACGACCTGATCATCGTATTGAAAGAAGATGCCCAGATGCTGAACGACGTCGTGGTCATCGGTTATGGTACGATGAAGAAAAGCGACATTTCTGGATCAGTTGCAACTGTTGACCGCGAAGCCATGATGAAGCGCGCTCCGGTGAACGTTGACCAGGCCCTTCAGGGTGCTGCCGCCGGTGTGATCGTAACAAAGCAGGACGGTGCTCCTGACGGAAACTCTGCTGTCCGCATCCGTGGTATCGGTACCATTCACGGTTCCGCTGATCCTCTTTACGTTGTTGACGGTGTACAGGTTGGTACCAATGCTAACTTCCTGAACCCCGCCGATATCGAGCGTATCGAGGTATTGAAGGATGCTTCTGCTACCGCCATCTACGGTTCTGCTGGTGCCAACGGTGTGATCATGATTACCACCAAGCACGGCCAGAAGGGACACGCCCAGATTCAGGCAACTGTAGATTTCGGAATCCAGACACTTCCGAACAAGCTGAAAACACTTGATGTTGACACCTTTGCAAAGAGTGTACGTGAAGCCAAGGCAAATCAGGGCGAAGGTCTCTACAATCAGGTCTGGGATGCCCAGTACGACGGCAAGCGCAACTATATCGATTGGCAGAAGGAGATGACCCGTGCAGCCTTAAGGCGTCAGTATGGTATTTCTGCCAGCGGTGGTACTGAAAAAGCCCAGTTCAACCTTTCTGTTGGCTATCTGAATACCGACGGTCTGGTAGTCAACACCAACTACAAGCGTCTCTCAGCACGTGCTAATGCAAGCGTTCAGGCCAACAAGTGGCTGAAGTTCGGTGGCGACATGAACTATGTTCATTCAGACACCTATGGATCTAACATGAGTTTCAACAACAATGGTAACCTGTCATCATTGCGTGACTTCGCCTACATGTCACCGACTCTTGACTATGCAGAAGGCAATATGCTTGGCGCCCAGATCATTCATCCTAACCTGGTCAACCCCGATGGCACTTATGGTGCTGGTTATCTGAACACTTCCGACGGTTGGGAGGGTAATACCAAGAACTCACACAACCCCTATGCTTCTCAGATGGAAGCATCAGGCAAGACAAGAACAAACAAGATGTTCGCCAGTGCTTTCATTGACATCAACTTCGGTTATGGCTTCAACCTCCATTCTATCGGTTCCTATCAGGTTAGCACAAGTGAATACAGTAACTATTCTGGTGGCAACAAACGCTACAACATCATCAACGGACAATATGTCGACATGGAGTTGGATAAGGCCATCGATACCCGTCTGAGCTTTGACCTGAATCAGAGCCATGGTACCTCTTATGGCATTGAGACCTATCTGACCTGGAAGTGGAACAACGAGATCCACGACATTACTGCCATGGTTGGTAACACTGTCAGCAAGTATTATGGTTCATGGGTCAACGCAGGCGCCAAGGAATTCCCAGATCCTAACCTTCGTAACACCCAGCTTACCCTTAACAAGGATACAAAATACGGAAATGGTGCGTACAATGCGGATTCCCGCATGATCTCATACTATGCCCGTTTGGTTTATAATCTCTTGGATCGCTACATCATCACAGGTACTGTCCGTCGTGACGGTTCTTCTAACTTCACCTCTGCTAACCGTTGGGGTACCTTCCCCTCTGCAGCCTTTGCATGGCGTATCTCTGAGGAGCCGTTCATGAAGAACGTTGAGGCTATCAGCAACCTGAAGCTCCGTTTCGGTTGGGGTCAGACCGGTAACGCCGGTAACCTCGCCAGCAAGGCTGTGGCAGGTATCGACACATGGGCGCTGAAATACAATTCATATGCCGCAGGCGGTGCCGGTTCCATGGGTTACGGCTCAACCATGACCACTAATACTGGTTATAAGGGTCTGTTGGTTGATACTGACCTGAAGTGGGAGACCAACGAGCAACTGAACTTCGGTCTGGATTTCGGTCTGCTGAACGGTGATCTGAATTTCACACTTGACTACTTTATCCGTACCACAAAGGATCTGCTGATCGACCGTCAGATCCGTACCTCTACAGGTTTCAGCTCTATCTACACGAACTATGGTGAGATTGAGAACAAGGGCTTCGAGTTTAACGTGACCTATAATAAGCGCCTCAACAAAGACTGGTCCATCAATGCATCTTTGAACGGATCAACCCTGAAGAACAAGATTAAGAACATGGGCTATCCTCAGAAGAAGACCAATGACGGCTCTTCCGGTGACGGTTCTAACGTAGGTGCTGTAGGTGCTGCCTCCGGATTCTACTGGGGTGACCACTCCGTCAGTATGGAAGGCGAGGCCGTAGGCTCATTCTATGGCTATGTGACCGATGGTATCTTCCAGACACAGGCTGAAATTGACGCTTTGAACCTAAGTGCATACGAGGCTGCATTAGCTGCTGTAGGCGGTGACCCCTCTAAGGTTTCCGATGATCAGCACTATTACCAAAAGCAGCAAACAGCTCCTGGCGACTTCAAGTACAAGGATTTGGATGGTGATGGCCGTATCACGGAGAATGACCGTCAGATCTTAGGTAACGGTATTCCTAAGTTCAACTTCGGTCTGAATCTGGGTGCTACCTATAAAAACTGGGACTTCAGCATGTATATGTATGGTGTATTAGGCCAGAAGATCCTCTCTTACTCAGCCATGCGTTTGAGCACTATGTTCTCATCTGATGACCAGACCGTTCCTAACATCCTTGTGGAAAGCTACGAACAGATATGGCGCCCAGGCAACGAAGCTAACGCCACCCTGCCTCGTCTGATGATTGTTGATCCAAACTATAATATGCGTTGTAGCGATGCATGGGTTAAGAACGGTGACTTCCTCCGTCTCTCTAACCTCCAGGTTGGTTACACCATTCCTAAGAACGTCCTGACTCCTCTAGGCATCCAGAACGCAAGAGTTTATGTCGGCGTGCAGAATCTTTTCACCATCTCTGGTTACAACAAGTACGGCGATCCTGAGTGCGGTCAGGGTAGTGTGCTCTTCACTGGTCTCGACACTGGTCGTTACCCGATGCCTCGTACCTTCATGATGGGTCTGAATGTAACGCTCTAATTTCAATCAAGAATAATAAAAAGCAATCATAAAAGATAATTAATATGAAGACAAGATATTTCATTTTCGGAACAGCGATATGCAGCATGATGGGTTTAGGCCTGACATCCTGCGACAACAACAAGTTCCTGGATGTGCCCGAATATAATATTGTGCCCGCACAAACCATGTTCGATGGTGACGAGAATGCCAAGATGGCTCTCACAGGTGTCTATGACATGATGGTTCCAGACGGTGACGAGGCCACAAACACAGGTGACTGGGGTTTCAAACCGAACCTGTTCACAGGTAGCCATCCCACAATGGATACCCAGGCTACCGGTTGGGATAAGGACTGGTGTAACTACAACTGGAATGCTAACAGCGGCGAGTTGAACCAGGGCTGGCAGCATGCCTATATCGGTATCTCGCGTGCGAATGATTTCCTGGTAGGATTAAAAAATGCAGAGAATGTATCCGCAGGTTTGAAGTCGGTAATGGAAGGTGAGGCTCGTGCGCTCCGTAGCTTCTTCTACCACTGGCTGGCTACCACTTTCGGACGTGTTCCCATGCTGGATGAAGGTGAAACATATATCAATACTCCAGTAAAAAAACGTGCAGAGAATTTCGAGGTATTATGGGACTTCATCATCAAAGATCTGGAGACCGCTATTCCTCTGCTGGATTGGGCACCGCGTGACAATACCGGCGGCTACGCTACAAAGGGTATGGCGCTCGCATATTTAGGCGACTGCTATATGTGGAAGGCTTACCGTTGTCCGGACAAGGCTGCCGATTGCTATGCAAAGGCTGCTGCTGCTTTCAAACAGATTCTGGACAGCAAAACCTATGAGCTGAACAGGTCATTCACCACACTGTGGGATGTCAACGGTGTATGGGACAAGGAGGCTATCTGGGAAGAAGTGCTCGATCAGGGCACCGACTGGGGAACCTGGGATGGTTCACTCTATGTTGCCCGTATGTTCATCAAGTATTATGCCGCCTGTCCTGAGAATGGTGGTTGGGGTTCGCTCTACCTCTCATGGGATTGGTACAGCAGCTTTGAGAAGGGCGACAAGCGTCGTGACGGTTCTGCCTGCACAGGCGAAATTCATAATATCGGCGACTACACAGCCGATGACGGTTCAAGCCTGAAGTCAGACTATTGCTATGGCTATAATCCTTATACAAAGGAACATGTCGGTCGTACTGATGGTACAACGATGTGTAACAACTTCCACTTCTACAATGGAGAATATGCCCCATCTATCTGGAGTATGAAGTTCTGGCGTAATGCCCGTCCGGGCTGGTCAGGTGATCAGTGGGCTCCTGCGCAGATCTACTGGAAGCGTCTGCCCAACGTGATGCTCGACTACGCAGAGTGCCTGTTCCGTCTGAATGGTGACAACGATGCCACAGCATGGGGTCTGATTGATGAACTGCGTAACCGTGCATTTGGTAACCTGGAGGTAGGTTATGGTGAAGCTCTGACTGCCAAGTATCTGCCTGGTGTCAATACGACTCTTGGGTTCTACAATGATCACCTGGATGCTTATCCTATCCCATTCAACGATAAGAAAGTTGATGTCACTCCGGCGAAGGACTACTATACAGCCTTGAAGGCCAAGAAGGGCTTTGAGTCTCCTGTTTGGAAGGTGGCTGTAAACGAGGAGCGCCGTAAGGAGTTCAACTGTGAGTGGAGCTTGCGTCCGGATATGCAGAAGTCTGGTTATATGGAGGATCATATCAAGCACAATTATCCATATACAACTCCTGTTACGGATTTGGCAAACTTCCCATGGACTATTCGTAAGTTCGAGTTCACTGAGAACAAACTGGATATGCCTATTCCTTCAGATGAGCTTAGCAGAAATCCGGAATGTGATCAGAACGATGCATATTAATCAATTAAGTAATAACAGTGTTATCCCCTGCCGCTTGGCGGGGGATTTCCTTTAACCACAGTTTTGATTTCCATGAGTGGAGGTGCCAAGTCTCGCGACTCGGCACCTTTTTTTTATAAATATGTTCGTTACATTAAATATTATTTGTATCTGCTGGTTTTGGCTATTGCTGCATAGAAAGTTTTGTGTCCACAATTACTGCAATTC
>ONWA01000051.1 GCA_900321425.1 uncultured Prevotellaceae bacterium
GACATTATCGGTGCAACAGTACGTGTAGAGGGAACACAAACCGCTACCGTATCTGATTTTGACGGTAACTTCGTGCTGAAGGCAAAAGAGGGTGCAACCCTGGTTGTTTCTTACGTTGGCTATCAGAATGCCACCGTCAAGGCTGCACCAACTGTGGAGGTAACACTCGTGGATGACGAGACGGTTCTTCAAGATGTTGTAGTAATCGGTTACGGTTCAGTCCGTAAAAGTGATGCTACTGGTTCTGTAATGTCAGTAGAGGCAGATCAACTTAACAAAGGTCTTGCCACTTCTCCCGCCGATCTGCTGCAGGGTAAGACTCCTGGCGTACAGATCGTAACGAATAGTGGTGCTCCTGGTGCCGGTGCCAAGATTCGAATCCGTGGTGGTTCGTCGCTGTCGGCTTCTAATGACCCGTTGATTGTGATCGACGGTCTGCCTATCAGTTCAACAGAAATCTCTGGTGGTGATATGCTGAACACCATCAACCCGAACGACATCGAGAGCTTCTCTATCCTGAAGGATGCTTCTGCCACCGCTATCTATGGTAGCCGTGCATCTAACGGTGTGATTCTTATCACCACCAAGAAAGGTAAGGCAGGTTCGAAACCTCGTATCAATGTGGATATGAGCGGCACATTCAAGACCGTTGCCAAAAAGGTAGACGTGCTCAGTGCCGACGCCTTCCGCGAGTTCTTCATGGCTAACTATGGCACCAATGCTGATGCCGTAGCTGCACTGGGAAATGCCAATACCAACTGGCAAGACGAGATCTACCGTAACACTTTCGCTGAGGAAATCAATGCCAGCGTGTCGGGCGGTTATGTCTCTGGCAACAAAACTTTCAAAATGCCATACCGTGTCAGTGCAGGTTTCCTGAACAATGACGGTAACCTAAAAACCACTGGTATGAGCCGCACAAACTTTGGCTTTAACCTGACTCCTACATTGTTCGATGACCGTTTGACCATCAACCTGAATGGTAAGGGCGTGTTCACACATAACAAGTTTGCCGACGAGGGTGCTATTGGTTCTGCTATCCAGTACAATCCTCTGAAGTCTGTTGACAGCAAATGGGAGAGCAACGGTGCCCCCAACACCATGTCAACGCTAAACCCTGTGTTCCAACTTAATGAACAACACAAGAGTTCTTATGTACGCCGTTTCGTAGGTAATGCCCAGTTCGACTATAAATTCAAGTTCCTTGATGGTCTTCGTGCTAATTTGAATCTCGGTCTCGACATATCCACCACTTCTGGCTGGAACATCTCTGATTATCAGAGTGAGGTTTCTTACCACAATAAGGTTGAGAACGGCACTGGCCTCTTTGAGAAATACACTCAGTTGCGCCGCGACCAGACCCTTGAGTTCTATTTGGCATATGCGAAGGAACTGAAGGAGATTTACAGCCGTTTCGATGTCCTCGCAGGTTACAGCTGGCAACATTTCTACAACAAGACTACCAACGAAAAGGTATCCAACGATGGAAATAATACATACCTATATGGTGATCCCACTCTTTTCAAGACTGAGAGTTTTCTCATCTCATTCTACGGTCGTCTGAACTATACGCTTTTGGACCGTTACCTCTTAACCTTCACAATTCGTGATGACGGTACTTCTCGTTTCCAGAACAATAAGTGGGGTGTATTCCCCTCTGCAGCTCTTGCTTGGCGTATCAGCGAGGAGAACTTCATGAAGAGTGCTGACTGGCTCTCTAACCTGAAGCTTCGTTTGGGTTGGGGTATCACTGGTCAGCAGAACATCAACCAGGGTGACTATCCTTCTATCGCTACTTATCATACGAACCAGCATGGTTCACTCTATATGTTCGGTAACAACGTTATTATCCCAATTACTCCGAAGGGCTATGCTCCCAAGATTAAATGGGAAGAAACCACAACTTACAACATTGGTTTGGACTTCGGTTTCTTAGGCAACCGCATCAATGGTAGCATTGATGTCTACCAACGCAAGACCAAAGACTTGCTGAACAAAGTGCCTGTAGCATCAGGTACTAATCTGACCAACTACTTGCTGACAAACGTAGGTGATATGGAGAACAAAGGTATCGAAGGTGCTCTTAATGTTGTGCCTATTGAACAGAAGGATCTCCGTTTGGAAATCGGGTTCAACATTACATACAATAAGAACAAAATTACACGCTTGACAGCTAGCGATGATCCTAGCTATCCTGGTGTTGAGGATGGTGGTATTTCTGGTGGTGTCGGTAACAAGATCCAGATCCAGAAGGTGGGCAATCCCATGAACTCATTCTATGTATTACAGCAGGTTTACGACGAGGCCGGTAAGCCGTTGGAGGGTGTCTATGTAGATCGCAACCACGATGGACAGATCACTGATGACGACCGCTACGTTTACTACAAACCCGATCCTGACGTAATCATAGGTCTGAATACTGAACTGAGCTACAAGAAGTGGACTTTCTCTGCAGCATTCCGTTCATTCCTTGGAAACTACGTATACAATAATGTCGCCTCCAACACTGAAATGAAGGCTGATATGTGGACCAACAATTTCATCTGTAACCGCGTATCAACTGCACCTTACAGTAATTTCCAACAGGCACAATACAAGAGCGACTACTATGTACAGAACGCTTCATTCCTGAAGCTCGACAAGGTAACAGTGGCTTATAACATTGCGCCTTGGGTACGTGTTAACTTTACTGCCCAAAACGTCTTCACCATCAGCAAATACGACGGTGTAGATCCAGAAGTGGCTAATGGTATCGACAACAACATGTATCCTCGCTCACGCAACTTCATCCTAGGCGCAAGCTTTAACTTTTAATTAAATTAGGAGGACAAGAATATGAAATTCAACATAAAGAAAAACGGAATTTATAGTTTTGCCTTTGCTACCGCCGTGTCGCTGACAGCATGTACGGGTGACTTGAACGTAACCCCGATTGATCCGAATCTCGACACCCCGGAGAATGTGCTAACAAGTACTGAGGCATACAATCAAATGCTGGCAAAATGTTACTCGGGGCTCTCAGTAAGCTCACCCGACGGCGATAGCGGTAGCCCAGATATCGAAGGTATCGACGGTGGTTTCGGCCAGTATCTACGAGCTTTGTTCAACCTGCAAGAGTTGACTACCGACGAGGCAGTGATCGGTTGGAACGACCAGACTCTGAAAGACTTGCACGGATTACAGTGGACATCATCCGATGTCTTCGTTAGCGCATGCTACAGCCGTGTATTTTATCAGATATCTATCTGTAACGAGGTGATCCGCCGTATTGATGCTTCAGGCAGCAATGATGCCACCTTGCAACAGTACCGTGCTGAAGCTCGTGCCATCCGCGGTTTAAGTTATCTACATGCTATTGACATGTTTGGTAATGTGCCTTTTACCGATGAAACTTCTGAAATAAGTGGCGAAACCCCCAAGCAGATAAGTCGCAGTGAGCTTTTCAACTGGCTGGTGAATGATATGGAGGAGACTGCAGAACTACTGCCTGCCAACCCCGAGAAGTATCGTGCTGGCAAAGGTATGTGCTATATGATCTTGGCCAAGCTCTATCTAAATGCTGCCGTCTACACTGGCACTGCCAACTATCAGAAGTGTGCTGAGTATTGCCAGAAGATTATTGACCTGGGGTATAAGTTAGAGTCTGCTGAGGACTATTGGAAACTCTTCTGCGCTGATAACGATCAGTATCTGGGCATAGACCACGAGATTATTTTCAGTGTCTATCAGGATCACGAAAATACTCAGGCTTATGGTGGTACAACCTATATTATCAACGCTCAGGTTGGTGGCGACATGGCTTATGCCGACTACGGACTTGGTGGAAACGGTTGGGGCGGTATCCGCGTAACTCCACAGTTTGTTGATAAGTTTGACAGCGGTGACCAGCGTGCAACATTCTTTACTAAGGGTCAGAGTAAAGAGATTATTGATATTTCTGACTTCAAAAGTGGTTACGCTTTCACAAAGTTCACTAACCTGAAAGCTGATCGCACTATGATTGATGGCGCCAACTCATTCCCCGACACCGACTTCCCCGTATTCCGTCTGGGTGATGTTTATCTGATGTTGGCAGAGTGTGAAGTTGTTGGTGGCGTAAGTTGCGATGGTATCGCTAAGTTCAATGCGATCCGCAGCCGTGCAGGTGTTGCTCCCATCGCAAGCCCTTCCAAGAGGGAGATCCTCAACGAACGTGCTCGTGAGCTGGCCTGGGAGTGCCATCGCCGTTCCGACCTCGTACGCTTTGGCCTCTTCACCACAGGCGAATATCTTTGGTCTCATAAAGGTATGAACAGCAATGTCGGCACACCACATGCTGTGGACAGCAAGTTCAACATCTTCCCCTTGGCTTCGAGCGATGTCATTTCGAACCCGAACCTCACTCAGAACTCGGGTTATTGATTCATTTATAATTAATAATTGAAAATTGATAATTATGAAAACAAAATATTTAAGCAGTGTGTTGATTGCCGCCTTCGCCATGCTGTTCGCAGCTTGCAACTCCGATCGCGACGACAACCCAAAACTCGGCCCGAATCACACAGCTACCGACTTTGTGGTGAATACATCGGCCGTGGCTGACCAATACATCCAGCTATCACCAGCCAACAATGTAAACCTGACATGGTCACAGCCAAACTACGGTGTGAATACTGTCGTGAACTATAAAGTTCAGGTAGGATTGGTAGATAATGGCAGTGTTAAGTGGAGTGATGAGTATCTAGAGACGAGCTACACCTCCTGCAATGCTCAACTCAGCGGTGAGGAGATTGCAAAGGCTATCTGTAAGCTCGATGGCTTTGTTACTGAGGACGATTATGTAGACATGGGGTTCCGCGAAATTGCCATGCGTGTGGCTGCTAACATCCAGACTACAACCTCACAACTTGTTGAAGGAACAGAAATCATGTCAAACGTTGTTTCCTTCAAGCATATGGCAGCCTATTGTAACATTCCAACCAAGGCCAAGCTGTTTATTATTGGTTCATGCTGCGGTTGGCCAGAGCCTGTTGCTAGTCAGAAGCAGAAGCTTATTGATGACGGATGGTTTGTTGAGGAGACAGAAATTGGTAGCAATAAATATCACGGTGTAGTAGAAATGCCAGCAGGTGATCTTACTTTCCGTTTCTACTCTAAACTTACCGGTTGGGGTAGCGATGATAACCCAGAAGGCTCTATTGGTCAGCAGGCCAAGGATGAGGCTAAGGAGTTCACACTTCCTCACTCAGGAACTTGTATGCCAGGTAAAGGATCTTGGACATTTACAGGATTTCCAGGCGGAAAGCTTGAAATTACTGTAGATCTAAGCAACAATACCGTTAATTTCGTGCTTCAATAATTTCGTCAGAATTATAAAGTTAGTTTTAATCAAATGAATAAGAAGATGAAAAAATTAGGTTTATATACAATGGCTCTTCTCAGCATGGGACTCGTGGGCTGCAATCAGGACTTCAATACGGAGTTCGTTCCACAGACCAATCCTCAAGAGAGCCTGCTCCAGACGAGCGACGTTAGTGTTGCTGCCAACTCGGCTACCACTATTAATCTAGCCGATTATATCAATGAGGAAGAAGGAATTGACAAGCCGGTTCCTATTGGTACTGTTAGTGTTAAAGAGGGATCAATGCCTGCCAACACGATCTTAAAGGCAGAGGTTGAGTTCTCAAAGAGTGCTGATTTCGACAATTCTATTATTCTCGATGCAAACAGCCTTGATGGAACAAATGAGATTAGTGTGCAGGCAAGCACTCTTCAGGATGTTTATTTCAACAAAATCACTCGCAATCCTGCTGAAACCGATTTGTACATCCGTACAGTTCTCTACACCGTAACTGGTAGTACTGCAGATGCTGTGATTGGTAAGCCAGGAGAGAATTACTATGCAGAACGTACTGTTAAGTTCACACCGCTGAA
>ONWA01000045.1 GCA_900321425.1 uncultured Prevotellaceae bacterium
CGTATAACTTCAATACTACCCGAAGCAAGTACAAAGGTACGGGTGCTGGTAATGCAGAAAAGAACAGACTATAAACGCTCTCTCAAAGAATGCCGATATGCATAAATGTCTTTTGGATACACGTCCATCAGTAGCGCGCAATCGTTAAAAAAAACAAAATACCATATATATATAAGGTGAAAGAAAACTTTTTGCGTACTTTTGCACCCCAAATTACAGTAAACATCATAAAGTATGCAGAAAAACTTAGTAATTGTCGAGTCTCCAGCGAAAGCGAAGACGATTGAAAAGTTCTTGGGAAGTGACTTTAAGGTCATGTCCAGCTACGGACATATCCGAGACCTGAAGAAGCGGGAACTGAGCATTGACGACAAGACACTGGAACCGGAATATGAGATTCCTGAAGAGAAAGAAAAGCTAGTAAGAGACTTGCGTACGAACGCAAAGGCAGCAGAGAAGATATGGTTGGCTTCCGATGAAGACCGTGAGGGAGAAGCGATCTCCTGGCACCTGTGTGAGGTGTTGGGACTCGATGAGCAGAAAACGAACCGTATCGTCTTCCACGAGATTACCAAACCGGCGATTATGGAAGCCATCAAGCATCCACGTCATATCGACATGAATCTGGTGAACGCCCAACAGGCACGTCGCGTATTAGACCGTCTGGTAGGCTTCAAGCTGTCGCCCGTACTGTGGCGCAAGGTCAAGCCCGCCCTGTCGGCAGGACGTGTACAGAGTGTTGCCGTCCGTCTGATTGTGGAGCGTGAGCGCGAGATCCAGAATTTCCAGAGCGAGGCCTATTATAGTGTGAATGGCATCTTTGCCATCACCAACGCCGACGGTTCGGCTTCTGAGATCAAAGCCACCTTGGGTACCCGTTTCAAGACCACACAAGAGGCAGAGGCCTTCCTGGAGAAATGCAAGGACGCCACATTCACGGTGGACAGCATCCAGAAAAAGCCTGTGAAGCGTACACCAGCACCTCCCTTTACCACATCGACCCTGCAACAGGAGGCTGCCCGTAAGTTGGGCTTCTCCGTCAGTCAGACGATGATGGTCGCACAACGACTGTATGAGAACGGACGTATCACCTATATGCGTACCGACTCCGTCAACCTGTCGAATCTCTGCATCGATGCCTGCAAGACAGAAATCAACAGTCTCTATGGCAAGGAGTACAGCAAGACGCGTCATTACCAGACCCATTCGAAAGGTGCCCAGGAAGCCCACGAGGCCATCCGTCCTACCTATATGGACCAGGTACAGATAGAAGGCACCGCACAGGAGAAACGTCTCTACGACCTCATCTGGAAACGTACCATCGCCTGTCAGATGGCCGACGCAGATATTGAGAAGACAACGATTACCATCAAGATGAACACCACCAAAGAAGAGTTTATCGCCCAAGGCGAAGTGATCACCTTCGACGGTTTCATCAAGGTATATAAAGAGTCTGTCGACGACGAAGAGAACAATGAAGAGTTCGGAAGCATTCTTCCACAGACAAAAAAAGGCGATCAGCTGACACGCAGGGAGATTCAAGCAACAGAGAAATTCAGTCAGGGTCCCCAGCGCTATACGGAGGCCACACTGGTACACAAGATGGAAGAACTGGGCATCGGTCGTCCTTCTACCTATGCGCCAACCATCTCTACCATCCAACAGCGTGAGTATGTGCAGAAAGGCGACAAGAAGGGAGAAGAGCGTGAATATACGATCCTTATTTTAAAAGGAAAGCAAGTCAGCGAGAAGACGCGTAAGGAACTCGCTAACTCCGAGAAAGGCAAGCTCCTGCCTACCGACATAGGCACCGTTGTCAACGACTTCCTCATGCAGTTCTTCCCAGGTATCATGGACTATAACTTCACAGCGAAGGTAGAGCAAGACTTCGATAAGATTGCCGAAGGAGGTGAGAAATGGAACGACATGATCAAGGTGTTCTACAAGAAGTTCGAGCCTATCGTCGAGAAGACCCTCAACAACCGTGCTGAGCATAAAGCCGGAGAGCGCGAGTTGGGCGTGGATCCCAAGACAGGTAAACCCGTATTTGTGAAGATTGGACGATTCGGTCCAATGGTACAGATCGGTACTGCCGAAGACGAGGAGAAGCCACGTTTTGCCCAGATGCCGAAAGAGCAGAGCATAGAGTCCATCACCCTGGAGGAAGCCCTCGAATTGTTCAAGCTCCCCCGTAACCTCGGTAGCTACAAGGGCAGTGATATCATCATCGGCACAGGACGTTTCGGACCCTATATCCTCCATAACAAGGCATATATCTCACTGCCTAAGGAGGAAGACCCCATGACCATCTCACTGGAGACCGCCGTGGCACTCATCCACCAGCGTCAGGTACAAGAGGAGCAACGCCACTTGAAATCCTTTGAGGAGGAACCCAAGCTGGAAGTGCTCAACGGCCGTTACGGTCCCTATCTGGCTTACGAAGGCAAGAACTACCGTCTGCCCAAGAGTCTGCATGAGAAGGCTACCGAACTGACGTTAGAGCAGTGTATGGACATCATCAAGAACACGCCTGTCAAAAAGAAATGAGACGTATCATCTTCATCGGCTACATGGGGTCGGGAAAGACGACAGTAGGCAAAGCACTCTCAAAAGCACTGAATATCCCCTTCTACGACCTCGACTGGTATATCGAGACGAGACGACGTAAGAAGATTTCTGAAATCTTTGCCGAACATGGCGAAGAAGGATTCCGCCAGATAGAGCATAATATGCTCCATGAGGTGGCAGAATTTGAGGATGTGATCATCAGTTGCGGCGGAGGTACGCCCTGCTTCTTCGACAATATCGACTACCTGAACCGACAAGGTGATGTGGTATGGCTGAAAGCGACACCCGAGGTGCTCTATCAGCACCTGCTGATGAGCAAGGGTGACCGTCCGCTACTGAAAGGTAAGTCGCCAGAGGAGCTGATCACCTTTATCAGGGAACAGCTTAGCGTGCGCGAACCATTTTATCAGAAAGCAAAATATACGCTGGATGTCAGCCTGCTGGACCAGTATGACAAAATACAACTATCCGTAGAGAAATTACGCAAGCTACTCAATTTATAAGATTAAACCACTCATAGACCTGCATCAACATGAAGAGATGGACGATAGAAGATTCCAAGGAGTTGTACAACATCAACGGATGGGGTACATCCTACTTTGGTATTAACGAGCAAGGTAACGTGTATGTCACCCCCAACAAAGACGGCACACAGATCGACCTGCGTGAGGTGATGAACGAATTAGTGCTGCGCGACGTGGCACCTCCTGTCCTTTTACGATTCCCCGATATCCTCGATAACCGTATCGAGAAGACGTGGAGCTGCTTTAAGAAGGCTGCCAAGGAGTATGACTACAAAGCCGAGAACTATGTGGTCTACCCCATCAAAGTCAACCAGATGCAACCTGTGGTCGAGGAGATCATCTCCCACGGCAAGAAGTTCAACTTAGGACTGGAAGCCGGTTCGAAGCCGGAGCTCCATGCCGTCATTGCCATGCAGTGTCAGAGTGACTCCATCATCATCTGCAACGGCTACAAGGACCAGAGCTATATCGAACTGGCACTCCTGGCGCAGAAGATGGGTAAGCAGATCTTCATCGTGGTGGAGAAGATGAACGAGTTGGAGATCATCGCCAAGGTAGCGAAGAAGCTCGACGTCAAACCCAATATCGGCATCCGTATCAAACTGGCATCCTCGGGGTCCGGCAAATGGGAAGAGAGCGGAGGCGACGCCTCGAAGTTCGGACTCACCAGTGCCGAGCTGCTCGAGGCCCTCGAACTGTTGGACAAGAAAGGACTGCGCGACTGTCTGCGTCTGATTCATTTCCATATCGGAAGTCAGATTACGAAGATCCGTCGTATACAGACCGCCCTGCGCGAGGCGTCACAATTCTATATCCAACTGCACAAGATGGGCTATAACGTAGACTTCGTGGACTGTGGAGGTGGATTGGGTGTCGACTATGACGGAACACGTTCGCCATCGAGTGAGAGTTCTGTGAACTATTCCATCCAGGAGTATGTCAACGACTGTATCTATACCTTTGTGGATGCCGCCAACAAGAACGAGCTGCCCCACCCCAATATCATCACGGAGAGCGGTCGCTCGTTGGCTGCCCACCACTCCGTACTCGTCATCGATGTACTGGAGACAGCCTCGCTGCCAGAGATGCCCGAGGAGTTTGAGCCCGACGAGAACTCCCATCAGCTGGTGAAAGACCTCTATGAGATATGGGACAACCTCTCGCCACGCAATGTACTCGAGGACTGGCACGATGCCGAGCAGATCCGTGAGGAGGTGCTCAACCTCTTCAGTCACGGTATCGTCGACCTGAAGACACGTGCAGAGATCGAGGCAATGTACTGGAGCGTATGTCATGAGATTAACTCACTGACAAAGAACATGAAACATGTGCCTGAGGAACTGATGAATATCGACAAACTACTGGCCGACAAGTACTTCTGTAACTTCTCCCTGTTCCAGAGTCTCTCCGACTCCTGGGCTATCGACCAGCTGTTCCCCATCATGCCTATCCAACGCCTGGACGAGCGACCTACCCGTCATGCGACGATACAGGACATCACCTGCGACTCCGATGGAAAGATTGCCAACTTCGTCACGAACCGCAACAACTCCCACTCGTTGCCCGTCCATGCACTGAAGAAAAACGAGCCTTATTACCTGGGCGTCTTCCTCGTGGGTGCCTACCAGGAGATCTTAGGCGATATGCACAACCTCTTCGGTGACACCAATGCCGTACATATCAGTGAGAAAGACGGTCACTATCATATCGACCAGATCATCGATGGTGAGACGGTAGCCGAGGTACTCGACTATGTACAGTACGACCCCAAGAAACTGGTGCGCCAGTTGGAGGTATGGGTAGCCAAGAGTGTGAAACAAGGGAAGATCACCCTCGAGGAAGGCAAGGAGTTCCTAAGCAACTATCGCAGCGGACTCTACGGATATACTTATCTGGAGTAACTAGAATATCTAGAATCTCTAGAATTTCTAGAATCTCTAGATGACCAAGAAACACTAGCAAATGAAAGAGAAACTCACAGTCATCAAAGTAGGCGGTGCCGTAGTAGAAGACGAGGCGCAGCTCTCACAACTCCTTCAGGACTTCAGTGCCCTCGACGGCAAGAAAGTGCTGGTGCATGGAGGTGGACGACGAGCCACACAGGTGGCCAGTCAACTGGGTATCGAGTCGCAGATGGTGGGCGGTCGACGCATCACGGATGCTGCGATGCTCCAAGTGGTAACGATGGTATACGGTGGTCTGGTCAACAAAAACCTGGTAGCACGTCTACAGGCATACGGAGTGAATGCCCTTGGACTGACAGGAGCCGATATGAACGTGATCCGCAGTCATAAGCGTCCGCTCAAGGACGGCATCGACTATGGTTTTGTGGGTGATGTAGACGCTGCCGACGGCCAACGACTCAGTCAACTCATTGACGAGGGCGTCGTGCCCGTCATGGCTCCACTGACCCATGACGGTGAAGGACATATCCTCAACACCAATGCCGACACCATCGCCAGTGCGACTGCCAAAGCGCTGGCTCCCTATTACGATGTGACCCTCACCTTCTGTTTCGAGAAGAAAGGAGTGCTCAGCAACCCAGATGATGACAACAGCGTGATTCCTACGATCAACGAGGCCGACTTCGAGCGCTATCGTGCCGACGGAACCATCAGCGGAGGTATGATTCCCAAGATAGAGAATGCCCTCGCCGCCATCAGAGCAGGGGTGCGTGAGGTGGTCATCACCCTCGCTACAGCCCTTGATGGACAGGGAGGAACACATATCCAATAAAAAAAAGCCGATTTTTTTTCGGCTTTTTTGTAACTTTCATTTTTCCTAATCGTCATTAATTATAGAGAGGATGAAAATAATCAGTTTTCGGAACGATGTGTTGCCACTGAAGAACGAACTCTTCCGGCTCGCTCTCCGTATCACGCTCAATCGCGCAGAAGCGGAGGACATCGTACAGGAAACGATGATGAAAGTCTGGACAAGGCGAGACAAATGGAGCGAGATTGAGTCGATAGAAGCCTTCTGCCTCACCATCTGCCGGAACCTGGCACTCGACAAGACGAGAAAGATGGACAACCAGAACGAACGGTTAGACGACCATCAAGAGACCACCGCCGTCCACGACACATCCAATCCAGAGGAACAAGCCGTACAGCGCGACCGCATCCAACTGATACGACGACTCCTCAACCAACTGCCAGAGAAGCAACGGAGTGCGATGCAGCTGAGAGACTTTGAAGGAAAGAGCTATAAGGAGATAGCTGCCATCATGAACATCAGCGAAGAACAAGTGAAAGTCAATATCTTCCGTGCACGGCAGGCGATTAAACAACAATTTTTTGAAACAGAACAATATGGATTATAAATACATCGAACAACTCTTAGAGCGCTACTGGCAGTGCGAGACAACCCTCGAAGAAGAGGGTATCCTCCGCACGTTCTTCGGTCAGAAGGATATCCCTGCCGAACTGCGCCCCTATCAAGCACTCTTTGCTCCACAGCAGGACGAAGTGCTGGGAGATGATTTCGATGAGAAGATGCTTGCAATGGTAGAGGAGCCCGTGTCGGTGAAGGCGAAGAGCATCCAACTGACACAGCGCCTGATGCCGCTCTTCAGGGCAGCAGCCATCGTAGCCATTATCCTCACCTTAGGAAATGCCGCACAGGCACCATGGGACAAGAGCTGGCAGGATCCCAGACAAACCCTGGCCGATACGGAGCAGATCGTTGACTCCACCGTGGTGGTTCCAGTACAGGCTGAATACCTGGGGGATAGCATCAAAACTGTGGCCCCTGCGGTCAAAAAGTATTAACAAGAAATTTTCTATGCTTTCTTAAAATAATTATTGTTTACTAAAACGACGAAGCTGTGAAGCTTCAAGATCTCTCAATTAAAAACAAATACTAACGTAAGAGAGGTGCCATCAGTGATGATAGCACCTCCTTTGATTTTTATCGATTTACTCACTCTTATTCCGCCTTCTTCATCCTGATATTCAACTGCAGGAGAGAGGGAATGAAGATGCAGAGCGAGAAAGCCACCGCCAAAAGGACGTTCTGCTGGTTGCCCATGAAGATATCATTGAGTTTGATGTCGGGATCGGGATAGAAGGCATAGAGGACATACGCCACCGTGTTGTTCACCCAGTGGTAGACCACACCCGGTACGATGCTGTCCGTACGGTAGTACATCCATCCTAACAGCAGACCAATCAAAAAGGCGTGGGGCATCTGTGCAGGGTTCATGTGAACAACAGAGAACAGCACGGCAGAGATGGCGATACCCAACCAGGGATTACGATGCCAGCGTAAAAGTCCACGAAGAATCGCTCCTCGGAAGACCAGCTCCTCGACCAACGGCGCCAACAAACCCAGAATAAAGTAACCATAACGAGTGCCGATGAGCATCGCCATCTCGCGCTCCAGATGATTAGGGAGCTCGGGCATCAGTTCCTGCAGGTAAGCAGAGGGGATGAGAGCACCTAACGCAGCCAGTACACACCAGAAGAGCACCGTCCACGGACGACTACGCACCCAGTCGCGCGACACCTCTGCCCACTTGAAGTACAGGAAACAGAAGAGCACTACCACATCGGCCACCACCGTGGTGATCATCAGTCCGATGGCGTCCACAGGAGCGCCATTCTTCAACAGGCGATAAGCTAAGTCAACCACACCACCCGCCAGCAATTGAATGCCGACGAAGACGAGCAAATACATGATGATTTTCTTCATATCTTTTCTTTTTATAATCTACACGTCATTCATCTCACGACTCACCGCCTCAGCATCCTTGCGCAACTGTTCTATCAGTGCCTCTTTCGAGTCGAACTTCTGTTCCTCGCGCAGACGACGGACGAAGAAGATGCGCAGACGCTGCCCATAGAGATTATCGGCAAAGTGCAGGATATGTGTCTCGAGGGTCATCTGATGACCATCAAATGTGGGACGACAACCAATATTCATCATACCGATTTTCTGCTCTTCAGCGTTTTCTGTCATCACCTTGACGGCATAAACACCAGGAGCAGGAATCAGTTGACAGGCATCTGGGTGTAGGTTGGCTGTAGGGAAACCGATACCTGTGCCCACATGCTCACCCGTCACCACCGTCCCTGTGAGGGAATATGCATAGCCCAGATAATCGTTGGCACGTAGGATATCACCCTGTTGCAGACAGCGACGGATAACCGATGAACTGACATTCGTGCCGTCCACACACAATGCCCTACCCTGTCGCACGTCGATACCCATCTCCATGCCATAGCTCACATAGTCGTCGAAGACATCCTCCTTGCGACAACCAAAATGGTTGTCGTAACCCATCAACAGCAACTTCACACCCAACTGAGGACCAAGAATCCGTTGCATGAAGTCGTGGGCAGTATAGGCAGCCAACGATGGTGAGAACGGCAACACCACACACTCGTCGACACCCATCGTCGAGAGCCTCAACAGTTTCTCGTCGTAGGTTGACAGCATCTCTGGCTGGAAGTCGGCATGCAACACCTGTCGAGGATGCTTGTCGAAGGTGATCACCATCGTAGGGAGTGCCAGTCGATGCGCCTCCTCCTGTAGCTGTTGCAACAGGTAGGCATGACCACGGTGCACACCATCGAACATACCGATGGTGGCGACACAGGCCTCATGCGCCCGAAGGTTCTCGTTCCAAACAATTGTCTTCATTTCCGAGCTGCAAAGGTACGATTAAGTGAG